>NZ_CP016289.1:311311-622622 GCF_001679785.1 Rhizobium leguminosarum | reverse complement strand
GGCACTCGAAAACATGATCTGCACGGGATCGCCCGGCATCAGACGGGGCAGGAAGAAATTGATCGTCGCTGCCGCGATGAAGGCTGCCATGTAGAAGACGAGGCGGCGAAGCAGGAAAGCCATAGGGACTCCGTCGTGACGGAGCGGCGCTTTACGCCGCTCCCGAGGATTGCGATGCTTACTTGACCGGCTCGAGAGCCAGGAGGTTCAGCAGGCGTGCCGGGTTGGTCCGCGAGATCGACGGATTGACGAAGGGGTTTTCCTTGGTCGACCAGCCGGTGAAGCGCTTGGTGTTGTACTGATACCAGTTCGGATTGTTGAACACCGGAATCACTGGCATGTTTTCAGCGACGATGCGCTGCGCCTTGTTCATCGCGTCCTTCTGCTTGGCAAGATCGGCGGTATGGGTGAACTCGGTGACGAGTTTTTCGACCTCCGGGTTGAACCAGCGCTGCGCGGTGAAGCGGGTCTTGCCCTTGTCCGAGGCGCTGAAGGCGCGCTTATAGGGGTAATAGGGCGAGGCCGATGCCGGCAGGCTGTTGATCGCCGCATCGAAGGTGCCGTTGATGAGGTTGCCGGTCCAGACGGCTTCCTCCGGCGTTTCGATCTTGGCGTCGATGCCGACCGCCTGCATGCCTTCGACGGCGAGGTTGACGGTGTCGATCCAGTCCGTCCAAGCGCTCGGGACGATAATCGAGAAGGAGATCTTGGTGCCGTCGGGATTGTCGCGGAAGCCGTCGCCGTCCTTGTCCTTGTAGCCCGCCTCGTCCAGCAGGGCCTTGGCGGCATCGGCATCATAGGTTGCGAATTTGCCGAAGTCGGCCTTGACGGACGGGTCCGCCCAGCTCTTGTAAAGCTCGCCCATCAGGCCGGGGTCTTCGTTCAGCGTCGGATAGCCGTAGCCGGCGACGTCGATCATCGTCTTGCGGTCGAGTGCCATCGAGACGGCACGGCGGAACTTCAGGTCGTTGAAGGCCTTCTTGTTGTTCTCGTTCGCCGTTTCCAGGTTGAACAGGAAGGCGACCATGCTGCTCGGCGAATACCAGTAATGGAAGTGCGCCGGATCCTTGGAAACATAGACATTGTCGATATCGGGAATGAAGGAGACACCCCAGTCGAGCGTGCCGTCGGCCGTTGCCGTCAGCATCTGATTGTTGTCGGCAAGCTGCGGGAAGCGCATGCAATCGACCTTCAGGTGCTCGTTGTCCCAGTAGTTCGGGTTGCGGCACTGGTCGTAGGTCTGGCCGGTGAAGCGCGGCACTTCCGTCAGCGGGCCGCTGCCGACCGGAGTTTCGTTGGCGAACGTCACGGGATCGGCAACGTCCTTCCAGACATGCTCGGGAACGATCGGCAATTGCGAGATCTGCTCGGCGGCAAGCGAGCTCGGATTGGCGAGCGTGAAGCGCACCGTCTGGCCGTCGACGGCCTTGATATCGGTGATGAAGGTCCAGATGCTGACGAAATCGAGCGCCGGGAACTTCTTCAGGTAATCATAGGTGAACTTGACGTCGGCTGCGGTCAGCGGCTTACCATCAGACCATTTCAGGTTCGGGCGCAGCTTGAAATCGATGCTCTTCAGGTCGTCGGAGAGCTTGAAGCTTTCGGCCAGGCGATAGACCGGCTTGTTGCTGTCGAAGCGATTGAAGACGACCAGCGGCTCGTAGATGAAATCGAGTGTCGACTGGCGCGACGAGGTCTGGTTGAACGGGTTGAAGTTGCGAACCCAGGTCGTCGCCGGTTCGATATTCACGGTGAGGACCGTCTGCGCCATGGCGGAACCCGAAAGCAGTGTTAGTGCGGCGGCGGCAAGAAGATATCTTTTCATGTTCTATTCCCCTTTTCTTATGCGGTGAGAGATGAGGTGCCGGTCAGGAGACCAGCGCGCTTGCAAACATGTCTTCGACTTCAGCACGGGCGGCGCGGAAATCGATCTTGAGATTGCCGAGGCGGGCCTTGCCGGCAGCGATCCGCTGCAGGGCGCCTTCCGTCAGCGGGCGGGCGGCCTTGGCGGCGGCTTCGCTTTCCGGGATGTCGCCGTGGCTGTGGAGCGCGATATCGAAGCCTGCGTCGAGCACCTGTTTGACGCGTTCCGGCAGGGTGCCGGAGAGCGATTCCATGAAGATGCAGTCGGAAATCAGCACGCCGTCATAACCCATGTCGTTGCGGATCACGTCGTGCATGATCGGCGAGACCGACGCCGGCAGCTCCGCGTCATAGGCCGAGTAGACGACATGGGCGACCATCGCCCAGGGCGTATCCTTCAGTGCCACGAAGGGCTTGAAATCGGTCGCGGTGAGCGTCTCGCGGCTGGCATGGACCACCGGACGCTCCTTGTGGGAGTCGAGCGTTGCGCGGCCATGGCCGGGAATATGCTTGATGACAGGCATGTTGCCGGTCTCGAGCAGGCCATCGACGACCTCGCGGCCGAGGGAAGCGATGAAATCGGGATCAGGGCCGAAAGAGCGGGCGCCGATGACCGCGCTCGTCGTCTCGAAGACGAGGTCGAGAACGGGCGAGCAGCCGCTGGAAAGGCCGAGTTCCGTCATCATCGCGCCCATGGCCTGGGAGGAAAGGCGCAGTGCTTTTTTGCCGAGATCGAAATCGCGGCGTGCCAGTTCGGCGAACTGGCCGAAGCTGCGGAAGAGCGGCCAGGGGCCGGCATCGAGATGCTGAACGCGGCCGCCTTCCTGGTCGGTGAAGACAGGCGCGTCGTCGCGGCCGACGGCTTCGCGGAAGCGCTCGATCAGGCGCCTCGTCTGCTCCGGCTCGCGCTGATTGCGCCGGCCGACGAAAAGGCCGAGCGGATTGGTTTCGCGAAAGAGGGCGAATTCATCATCCGAAATAGTGGGATTCGGAAGGCCGACGAAAAGGGCGAGCGGGGTCGAGGACAATTCTGTAACTCCGGGATCAGATGGTCATTTCGGCGCGCTTCTCAGCATGCCTTCGTAGATGCCCTTGTCGGGGGCGGGGATGATGGTTGCGCCTGCGGTCCTGGCGTAGAAATCGACCGGGCCGGCATCGCCGATGAAGGCATAGGCGTGGCCGAGCGTCTTCATGGCCTGAAGGCAGGCGGAAAAGAGGGCGAGCCCGATGCCCTTGCCGCGTGCGTCGGGGTCGACGGCGGTCGGGCCGAAGAAGCCGCGCGCCGTCGTGTCATAGCAGGCAAAGCCCAGGAGCTTGCCGCTTTCGACTGATATCAGGCAGGCAACGGGCTGGCGGGAGAAGGCGACCGCGACTTCGCTCGCCCAGTTCTCGCTGAACCGTTCGCGAACCCAGCTGACGACGAGATGCAGTTCCGGGGGGAGGGCCGGACGGATGGAGACGCCGACATCGTCGGCTTTGCGTTTCAGGTCGGCAAGCTCAGTGGAATATAGGCTCACAAGCAGGTCTGGCACCTGTCACTCCTCCAGTTATTCCGTTATTGCGGAACATATCCCCTTTTAGTGTCATAGACTTGGCCATCTGGCCGGGCTTGTCAACAAGGTTTTTCAAACGGCCAAAGGCGCGAGCCGCCGCTGTCCCCAGGGTTTCAACGCAAAGTAGGTGCCGAACGCAAAAACGGCCCGGGAAGGCCGGGCCGTTTCGGTTGGCGGAATATTGGTGGAACGGACGCCTATTCGGCGTCTTTCCAGAGCGCATGAAAATGCTGCACCGGGCCGTGGCCGGAGCCGACGGTGAGGTGTCCGGCAGCCGCGACCGCGCCGGCGAGATAATCCTTGGCGATGGCGACGGCCTCCCGCGCTGAGGCGCCCTTGGCGAGCTCGGCTGCCAGCGCGCTGGAGAGCGTGCAGCCGGTGCCGTGGGTGTTCTTGGTCGGCACGCGCCTGGCTTCGAACCAGTGCAGGCCGGCGGCCGTGGCAAGCACGTCAGGGCTCTCGTCGCTGTCGAGATGGCCGCCCTTGACCAGCACCGCGGCCGGGCCAAGCGCCCGCAGGCGCTCGGCCTGTTCAGCCATCTCAGCACGGTTTGTCGCCACCGGCTGGTGCAACAGGGCGGCGGCTTCCGGCAGGTTCGGGGTCAGCAGTGTCGCGAGCGGCAGCAGCCGGCGGGTCAGCACGTCGACCGCTTCAGGCGCGAGCAGGGCCGCTCCACCCTTGGCGATCATGACAGGGTCGATGACGATCGGCATGTCGCGGTGGTCAGCCAGCGCACCGGCAACGGCGTCGGCGATGCCGGCATTGGCGATCATGCCGATCTTGACGGCGTCGACGCGGACATCGGCAAAGACGGCATTGATCTGGTCTGCGACGAATTGCGGCGGCACCAGATGCACGCCGCTGACACCTTGTGTGTTCTGCGCCGTCAGCGCGGTCAGCACCGCCATGCCGTAGACGCCGCGGGCGGAAAAGGCCTTGAGATCGGCCTGGATGCCGGCGCCGCCGGAGGGATCGGAACCGGCGATCGAGAGAACGTTGCGGATCATGCGCGGGCCTTTCGGATTTCTGCGGCGATGCGGCGCGTGGCCGCTTCCGGGTCGGGCGTGCCGCAGATGGCGGAAACGACGGCAAGCCCCTTGGCGCCGGCGGCGAACACTTGGGCGACATGATCCGCCTTGAGCCCGCCGATCGCGACCGATGGCACCGGCGAAGCCTTTACCAGCCTTGCAAGGCCGTCAAAGCCGATCGGCTGCTTGTGGTCGGCCTTGGTCGGTGTCGCAAACACCGGCCCGACGCCGGTGTAATCGATGAGATCAGGATCGACCGCGTTAGCAAGCGCCTCGCTCTCGACCGACAGGCCAAGGATCATCTCGGCACCGACCATCGCCCGCGCTTTGCGCGCATCCATGTCCTCCTGGCCGATATGCAGGCCGTCGGCGCCGATGGCGATTGCCCTCGACGTCATCGTTGACGATGAGCAGGGCGCCGGTCCCATTCAGCGCCTGTTTCAAGGCGCGGCCGGTCTCGATCATCCTGATGGTGCCGGCATGTTTGTCGCGCAGCTGCACCATGGTCGCGCCGCCGGCAACGGCAAGGCGCGCGGTTTCGACCATGCCGATCCCGGCGCAGAGATCGGGATCGAGGACGAGATAGAGCGAAAGATCGAAAGTCTTCATGCGGCTGATATCCTTGCCCTGGCGTCAAGCGTTTCGGCGTCGAGCGCGGCCAGCGCATCGAGGAAGCGCCAGGAGAAGGATCCCGGGCCGGCCGCACCAAGGGCTGCCTCCTCGCCGGCGATGGCGAAGGTTGAAAGTGCTGCGACCGTCGCGCCGAAGATATCCTCAGGCGCCGTCGCGGCAAAGGCGCCGACCAGGCAGGTGAGCGAGCAGCCGAGTGCTGTGACCTCAGGCATCAAGGCCGATCCGCCTTCGATGCGCACGGCCCGCTCGCCGTCGGTAACGAAATCCACGGCACCGGTAACGGCGACCACCGCCTGCTGCCGCTCAGCCAGCCATCGCGCCGAACCTTCCGCCTGCTCGACCGGATCGCGGCTGTCGACCCCCTGGCCGCGGCTTTCTCCGCCGGCTAGCGCGATGATCTCGGACGCGTTGCCACGAATGATGGTCGGGCGCAGGGCGAGCAGTTCGGCAACCGCATTGCGGCGGAAGGCCGTCGCATAATGGGCGACCGGATCGAGCACCCAGGGTTTGCCGGCTGATGTCGCCGCCTTCGCAGCCGCCTGCATGCCGTCGATCCATTGCGTCGACAGCGTGCCGATATTGATTGTCAGCGCGCTGGCGATCCCGGCGAATTCGCCGGCTTCTTCCGCGGCATGCACCATGGCGGGCGAGGCGCCGGCGGCGAGCAGAACATTGGCGGCGATATTCATGGCGACGTAATTGGTGATGCACTGAACGAGCGGCGGCTTTTCGCGCATCGCCTTCAGCATAGCTCCTGGTGTGGTCCTGGTCTGCATGTGGCCCCTTTTCAGGCGGGGCAGGCGCGGGGCGGCCCGTATGGCGATGCCCCGAGCGACTCCTCCGCCGGCATTATCCGGTTCAGGTTCGAAGGGTGCTTCTCAGCCCGTCTGTCGACGAACGCCCCTGTCTCTCATCGGGTTTCTTTTCGCAGAGAACAGCGCGCCTGTCACCCCGAAAATGACAACTCCACGACCAACGCCGCCGCGTCTCTTTACGAAAGGCGGTCAGCCGACGAGATGCAGGCGGATTGGCTGTTGCAGCACGAGCTTCGACAGCAAGGCGCTCCTCGTCGATATTCTAGTAAGTCTCAACCTTCAGTCACGCATGCGCTTCCCTGCCGCGATAGACCTCCGGATCAGGGATCGGAACCGCTGCGATCAGCGCGCGGGTGTAGTCATCTCGTGGGTTCTCGAAGATATCCCGCCGTGTGCCGGTTTCGATGATGCGGCCGGCGCGCATGACGGCGACGTTGTGCGACATGCGCTCGACCACCGCCATGTCGTGGGAGATGAAGAGATAGGCGAGCCCCATGGTTTCCTGCAGTTCGAGCAGGAGGTCGAGCACCCGGGCGCGGACGGAGACGTCAAGCGCTGCGACGCTTTCGTCGGCGACGATCAGCTTTGGCTCAAGCGCCAGCGCCCGGGCGATGCAGATGCGTTGGCGCTGGCCGCCTGAAAACTCGTGTGGATAGCGCGTCGCCGCATCAGGCGTCAGGCCGACCCGGCGCAGCAGTTCGGCGACGCGGTCCTGCCGTTCGCTGTGGTTGCCGATACTGTGGATGACCATCGGTTCGCCGATCGCCTTGCCGACGGCCATGCGCGGGTCGAGCGAGGCATAGGGATCCTGGAAGATCATCTGCGCCGAGCGGCGCACGGGGCGCATTTCGCGCTGGCTGAGGCCGGCAATGTTGCGGCCGTCGATCAGGACGTTGCCCTTGAAGGGGATGAGACCGAGCACGGCCTTGCCCGTCGTCGATTTGCCGGAGCCGCTTTCGCCGACGAGGCCGAGCGTTTCACCCGGCAGGATATCCAAGGAAACGCCGTCCACGGCTGCAACCGGCGGCTTGCCCTTGAAAATCCGGCTTGCGGCGTTGCCGTAGGTAACGATGAGGTCGCGCACGTCCAGCACCGGCGTTCGGTCGGGGCGGAGCGTTTCGACGGCGCGCTGCGTGATGCGCGGCGGGCGATCGGTGCCGGTAAGCGCGCCGAGCCGCGGAACGGCGGCGAGTAGCTGTTGCGTATAGGGCTCTCGCGGCCGCTGGAAGACGGCGAGTGCCGGTCCGGTCTCGACGATTCTGCCATTCTGCATGATGACGACGCGGTCGGCCATTTCGGCGACGACGCCCATATCGTGGGTGATGAGGATGATCGAGGCGCCGAATTCGCGCTTCAACTCACGCATCAGCTTGAGGATCTGCGCCTGCACGGTGACGTCGAGTGCGGTCGTCGGTTCATCGGCGATCAGCACCTTCGGCCGGCAGGAGAGCGCCATGGCGATCATCACCGCTGGCGCATGCCGCCGGAAAGCTCGTGCGGATATTGCTTCAGCCGCCGGGCCGGCTCGGTGATCTGCACGGCATCGAGCATCTTCAGCGCCACCGCCTCGGCATTGTCGCTGCCCTGATGCGCGCGGATTGCCTCGGTCAGTTGGTTGCCGACCGACATGACCGGGTTCAGCGATGTCATCGGCTCCTGGAACACCATGGCGATATCGCCGCCGCGCACGCTGCGCATCGCCCGGTCGGAAAGCTTGAGCAAGTCGCGCTCGCCAAGCAGCACGCTGCCGGAGGCGACCCGCAGCGAGGCTTTCGGCAAGAGCCCCATGATCGACAGCGAGGTGACCGACTTGCCGGAGCCGGATTCGCCGGCGATACAGAGCGTTTCGCCGCTTGCAAGCTCGAAGCTGACATCCTGGAGCACCGGCTTGCGGCCTTCGGGTGTGCGGGCATCGACGCTCAGATTGCGAAGGCTGAGCACCGGTGCTGCGGCGGGCATGGCTTCGTTCACGCGAACACGATCCTCGGGAAGTAGAAGGAAACCACCCAGTTCGGCTGGTCGACGATCTCGCTGATCCGGAGATCGCCGCAGACCGAGCAGAGCAGATAGGCATCGACGGCGCTCATGCCGTGTTCGGCGCCGAGAAGATCGATCATGCGCATGACGCTTTCGCGCGCCCCGGTCATCAGGTCAGGGCCGATGCCTGTCGTGACCTCGTAGCCGGCGCCGTCGAGATGGCGGGTTACCGGTTCGGTCGTGGTGAAGCGCGGCGTCTGCAGCTTGGCGTCCTTGACGAGATCGTCGCTTCGACGTTCATCTGGCTTTCGATAGCCGTGTGCCGCAGACTTCGCCATCGCCCTGGGCGGCATGGGTATCCCCGATCGAAAACAGCGCGCCGTCGACCTCGACGGGCAGATAAAGCGTCACCCCCGCCGTTAGGTCGCGGATGTCCATGTTGCCGCCGACGCGGCGTGGGGGAACGACGGAGTGGGTGCCGGGCTCGGCGGGCGCGACGCCGATCGTGCCGGCGAAGGGCTTCAGCGGCACGCGGGCCGCCCGGACCGTAAAGGGCGGGCACCATGCTGTTGGCGTCATAAGACCAGACGTGCAGGGCCGGATCCTTGAATTGGTCGGCAAGCAGGCCGAAGCCTGGAATATTGGCCGTCCAGCCGACGCCCGAGGGAATGAACTTGCGCAGCGTCACCTTCAGCGCATCGCCGGGTTTGGCGCCTTCGATATAGACCGGGCCGGTGACCGGGTTGATCTTGCCGAAATCGAGCGCGTTCAGCGTTTCCAGCGTCGCGTCGTTTCCGAGCTGGCCACCGGATGAATCCATGCATTCGAAGTGGATCGTCTCGCCGGGCTTGGCGACGACGGCGGGGGCGAAATCCTTGTTCCAGCCGAAATTATGCTGGGCGCGGTGGATGGTGTGGGTGCAGGCGATGCACATGGTCATTCTCCCTCGATTTTATGACGCCTTCCCGATAGGGACCGGGAAGGCTTTGTTTCTTCAGGGCTTACTGCTTCACGTAGATTGCGTCGTAATTAATGACGCGGGTCGGATCGATGTAGATGTTGTCGGCGCCGCCCATCCGCATCGACTTGGCGACGACGCGGCGTTCGTTGATGACAGGGATCCACGGCGCATCGGCCATGATGTCGGTGAAGATCTTGCCCCAGGCGGGGTGCGCTCGGCGGCCTTTGCCGGATCGGACATGGAGTCGGCGGCCACGGCGCGCTTGTCGAGATCGGCGTTGCAATACCATGACCAGTTCCAGCCGCCCGGAACCGCCGGCGCAACCGAGGATCGGGCCGTAGAAGTTGGACGGATCCGGGAAGTCGGCGATCCAGGCCATGCCGCCCGACCAGATCATCGGCGCTTCGCCTTCCGTGCCGCCGGCCGCGATGACGTTTGCCTGGGCGAGCGCCCGGACTTCGGCCTTGACGCCGACGGCGGCGAGATCCTGCTGGATCGCCTGGGCGATACGCGGCTGCGGGTCGGTGTTGGTGGAGTAGAGCACGGTTTCGAAGCCGTCGGGATAACCGGCTTCGGCAAGCAGCGCCTTGGCTTTCGCCACGTCATAGGCATAGCCGGTGAAGGACTTGTCGTAGCCCGGCATCAGCGGCGGCAGCGGCTGATTGGCGGGCGTTGCGCGGCCGTTGAGGATGCGGGTGATGCGCTCCTTGTTGATCGCCATGTTCAGCGCCTGGCGAACCTTGACGTTGTCGAAGGGTTTCACCTTGGTGTTCAGCGTGATGTAGCCGGTGTGCAACTGTTCGCCGTCGACGATCATCTGCGCGCCGTCGGCCGAATTCTTGATTTCGAGGAACTTCGCCGGCGGAATACCGTCACCGGCAATATCGACCTCGCCCTTCTGCAGGCGCAAGAGCGCCACCAGCGGCTCCTGGCCGACCTCGACCTTGAAGCTGTCGATATAGGGAACGCCCTTGACGAAATAATCCTTGTTGCGCTCGAAGACGAGCTGCTGGCCGATCGTCCAGTCCTTCAGGATGAAGGTGCCGGAGCCGACCGGCTTCTTGCCGAAATCGCCGGCGGCGGCCTCGACGGCTTCCTTCGGCACGACCGAGGCGAAGTTGATGGCGAGCACGTGCAGGAAGGTGGCGTCTGGGCGCGAGAGGTTGAAGATGACGGTGCTATCGTCCGGCGTCTCGATGCCGGAGAGCGTCGTCGTCTTGCCGCCGGTTTCATCCTCGAAGCCTTTGATGGCGCCGAAGAAACCGGCGCCGGGTCCCTGCGTCTTCGGGTCGACTGCGCGTTCGATCGAATATTTCACGTCGGAGGCGGCGACCTCACGGCCATTCGAGAACTTCACGCCCTTGTGCAGCTTGAAGGTATAGGTCAAGCCGTCGGGCGAAACGGTGAAGCTTTCGGCAAGCGAGGGAACCGGGTTCGGCGTGCCAGGCGCGTAGTCCATCAGGCGGGAGTAGAGGCTCTTGATCATCGACCAGTTGACCCAGTCGTAGCCGATCGCCGGGTCGAGCGTTGTGATGTCGTCCTTGTAGGTGACGACGATATCGCCACCCTGCTTGGGCGTTTCCTGCGCCATGACGGACAATGGAGCGAGCGCCACCATCGTTGCCATGGTCGTCTGTTGCAGCCAGCGTTTGAACATTTTGGTTCCCCTTCTTTGGTTGCTGTCAGCGTGTGCGGATGCGCGGATCGATGACCGGCGCGACGAGATCGGCAAGCAGATTGCCGATGATGATGGCGAGCGCGGAGGTCAGCGTGACGCCCATGATGATCGGGATGTCGACCTGCTGGATCGACTGCCAGGCGAGCTGGCCGATGCCGGGCCAGCCATAGACCGCTTCGACCACGACCACGCCGCCCATGAACTGGCCGATATCGATGCCGATCATGGCGATGATCGGCAGCACGGCGTTGGGCAGCGCATGGCGCAGGATGACGCGCTTCGAGGAAAGGCCCTTGGCGCGCGCCGTGCGGACATAATCCTGGTTCAGTACGTCGATCATCGACGAGCGCACCATGCGGGCGTACCAGCCGGCGCCACAGATGCCGAGCGTTACGGCAGGCAGGACGAGATGCGCGAAGCTGCCGTAGCCGCTCATCGGAAACCAGCCGAGCGTTGCCGCCAGCAGGTAGAGCAGCAGCAGGGCGACGAGGAACTGCGGCGCTGAAGTGCCGACAAAGGAGGCCATCATCACCAACCGGTCGACGAAGCCGCCGCGGCGCACGGCGGCGATGGTGCCGAGCGTCAGGCCGAGCACCACCTCGACGAAGATGCCGGCGAGCATCAGCGTCAGCGTCGCCGGCAGGCGGGCGGCGATCAGCGTCCAGACGTCGGTCTTCTGTGCATAGGAGCGGCCGAGATTGCCGTGCAGCAGATTGCCGAGATAGGTGCCGAACTGGACCAGCAGCGGCTGGTCGAGGCCGAGTTCATGGCGGATGTTGGCGACCGTCTGCCGTTGCGCTGCGGCCGGCGATCATGCGGGCCGGATCGGCCGGAAGAGCGTAGAGCAGCACGAAGGTGATTGCCGCGACGCCGAGCAGGATGAGAGCCGCCTGCGCCAGCCTGCGGAGCATGAGTGATGCCATCAGCCCCTCCCGCGCTGGTCGGGTCGAGAATGTCGCGCAGCGCGTCGCCAACCAGATTGAAGGAAAGCGCCGTCAGAAGGATGATTGCCGGGGAATGACCAGCCAGGGGCGGCCTGGAATAGCTTTGGCTCTCGAAGATGATTGCCCCAGGAGGGCTGCGGCGGCTGGACGCCGACACCGAGAAAGGAGAGCGTGGCCTCGAGCAGCACGGTCGTGGCGATGCCGAGCGTTCCCCAGACGATTGCCGTCGGCATAGGTGCGGCAGGGATATGCATGAAGAGCACGCGCATGTGGCCGGCGCGAGCGAGCGCTCCGCCATGATGAAATCGCGCTCCACCAAGCCGCGAGTCTCGGTATAGACGATGCGGGCGACCTGCACCCAGTTGACGAGCGCGATCACCATGGCGACGATCCAGAGGCTCGGCTCAGCAATGCGGCAAGTACGATACGAGCAGCGAGCAGCAGCGCCGGAAAGGCCATCATCAGATCGGTGAATCGCATCAGGATGTTGCCCGGCAGTCCGCGGAGATAAACCGGCGACGATGCCGACGAAGAGGCCAATCGCCACCGCGATGCCATTGGCGACAAGGCCGATGATCAGCGAGGTGCGGGCGAGAAGAGCGGCGAGAAGAGGTCGCGGCCGAGCGTGTCGGTGCCCAGCAGATAAGGACCGCCCGGCGGCAGCGGCGCGCCTTCGAGCGAAAGGCCGTCAAACATCTGCTCGTCCGGGGCTGAACGCGCGATCCACGGCGCTGCGATGGCGAGCGCGATAACGAGCGTGACGACGATCAGGCCGAAGAGCGCCGTCGGCTGGCGGATCATCTGTTTCAGCACATGCATCAGCCGGCCTCCGGCAGAGGTTCGGCACCGCCAGAATGAAGGCCGATATCTGCTCCATCGGCAGGCGGCGGCGCATGGCGCAGTTGCGCAGGATTGCGTAAGCGCTCTCCTCGTCGATGCCACGTGCGGCCTGAAGCTTTGCGACGGCGGCGAGAACGGCCGCAGCCGGACGCGCTCTTCGAGATATTGCAGCTTTTCCGCAGTCGCCTTGCGCTCCTGATGAATGGAGACGGCCATGACAAGCGCCGGATAGATGGCCGATGTGGCGATCGGCTTGGCGATGATCGCGCCGGCGCCCTGTCCGAGCGCCCACGCGATGCGGCCGGGCGCTTCCGAACCAAGCAAGGCGACGACGGGGCAGGCAGGCGTTTCGCCGTTCCAGGGCAGCAGATCGTCCCAGCCTTGATCGGCATCGACGATGACGAGATCAGGCAGTGCCACGGCCGGAAGCGGCGCCCATTGCAGCGTTGCGTAGATGCCGAGCAGGCGAAGCTGGCGGATCAGCTTTTCGGTGTTGCCGTCCTCACGATGCAGGACCATCGCCTGCCAGCCGGTGAAATTGGGTGTCTCTCTCATGAGACCACCCTCAGCCGCGGCAAGACCTCCCGGTTGCGTCCGGTCAGATAGGGGTCGGCGGCGAGCGGCGGCCGCGAGGCGACGACATCGAAGCCGTTGTCGGCGTTGATCCGGCCGAGATGGAAGGGCAGGGCGCATGATTGGTCTCGCGGTCGATCGAAAGCGCGCCGAACGGGGTCGGCCAGGATCGATTGTAGAGCTCGCGCCGGACGGCGTCGGGCTCGTCACCGCCGGCAGCGACGATCGCGTCGACGCAGAGCCGGACGGCCGTATAGGCGCTGGCAAAGACGCTGGAGACACGCCGCTCGGCGCCGTGACGCTCAGTGACACGGGCCTTGAAGGCGGCGTTTTCGGCGGTCGCGATACTGTCGAAATAGGAAGCGGCGCAAAGTTGGCCGGCGGCGGCACCGGCGGCGATATCGTCGAGCTCGCATTCCATCAGGTCGCAGCTCACGACCGGGCAGTTTTCCGCGCGAAAGGCCGGGTCGCGATCACCGAGGGCCTTGATCGCCCTCCAGGAAAGCATAGCTCGAGGGGCCGATCAGATTGTTGAGGATGAAGCTCGGGCGGCGTTGCGCGATCTCGGCAACGATGCGTTCGACGGCGGTTTCCTCGAGCGGAAGATAGCGTTCTCCAAGCACCTCGCCGCCGGCATTGGTAATGAGTTCGCGGGCGAGGCGGTTCATCTCCCAGCCCCAGACGTAGTTGGCGCCGACGAGGTAGGGCCTTGCGCCATAACGCGGGATCAGGTGCTCGAACAACGGCAGCAGATGCTGGTTCGGGCAGCCGCCGACATAGATGACGTTCTCGTTGGCCTCGAAGCCTTCATAGGGGCACATATACCAGAGCAGGCCGTCATGTTTTTCGACGAGCGGGATGACTTCCTTGCGTGCCGCAGACGTGATCGTGCCGACGATATGGCGGCAGCCGGCGCGCAGAAGATGGCGCGCACCGTCGAGATAGGCGGCAAGATCGGCATGCGGGTCGAAGAATACGGGTTCGATCGGCAGCCCTTCGACGCCGGCATATTCGGCCATCGCGAAATCGGCGCCGTCGCGCGCGTCGCGGCCCATCGAGTAGGGTCCGGTGGTCGAAAAAAGGATGCCGATTTTCAGCGTGTCGTTCATCAAGTGACCACATCAAAAACCCCACGACGCTGATCCCATCGAGCGATGAGGCGTCATGGGGCGAGACTGCCCGGGGACTATCGAAGTCATGTAATGTGGAAGGCTCTTTGCCTAATCCGCAGGCCTGAGTAAAATACAGGCAGCTTGTCTTTGTCAAGGGTGCTGCGCGGCACTCGCAGTCATTTGATCTTGTTCTTTCGGTAGAGCCGCCAAAGGTCGCTCTTCTAGCTCAAGTCATGCAGATCCTTGGCGGTCGCCGGTCCAATCGAGAATTCGGAAAAGCGGACCGTCAGTCCGCTACGCTCCGGTGTGCAGGCGGTCGGTCCGACTTCGTAGTGCGCCGCTGCCGGGAAGGGGGCGAGCCGCAGCAACGGCCAGAAACTGCCATCGCGTGAAGCCTGGATGCGCATCGCGCCGTTGGCGACGGTGACGCGAATACGGAAATCCTCCAATTCCCTGAAGGGCTGTGCCACCGACCAGTCGGACTTGCCGTCGGTGACGACGGTGCTGAGGAAGGCTTCGCCGTCGGTGAACTCGACGCCTGTTTTCACCCAGCGCCTCTCGTCGATGCGCACCATCAGGCCGGCCTGGTCGTAGAGGGTGCGGAATTCGCCCTGGACGCGGATCTGCGCGGTGAAGGCGTCGGTGGTGGGAAATCCGAGGAAATGGCCGCTGTCGCGGGTAAAGCCGTAATGGGTTTCCCGCCAGAAATCGGTTTTCTCATCGGTCGTAAGGCTGAGGCCGGCTTCGTTCGCCTGCCATTGAGCCGGCTCGTTCAGCCATTTGCCGTCGGTGAAATCGATGCTCATCCTGTTCTCCCGTTCCGTTGAAGCCTCACTGCAGGGCGATTGGCTCACCTTGGCATAATGCGCGGTCTTGGTGCAGGCGGGCGCAGCCGAAGAGTGTGTGTTTTTGCGGCATCCCGGTATCGCCCCTAGCATAATCCGTCGCTCGTGCTTGACAGGATCGATCCATCTCCTATTCTGTTACAAAAAGATGAATTACATAATTGTGGAACTAAACGGGAGCATCACATGAAAACACTGGTCGCATTCCTTCTCGGCACCGCGCTTGTCGCCCTGCCTTCGACCCTCCTTGCCCAGGAAAAGGGCGGCGTCATCAATGTTGCGACGATCGGCGAGCCGCCGACCCTCGATCCGATGTCGTCGACGGCCGATCTGGTCGGCATCGTCACGCAGCACATTTTCGAAACGCTCTACACCTTCGACAAGAGCTGGAACGTCACGCCGCTTCTCGCCGAGAGCCTGCCTGAGATCAGCGCCGACGGCAAAACCTATACGATCAAGCTCAGGACCGGCATCAAGTTCCACGACAATAGTGACATGACCTCGGAAGATGTCGTTGCCTCGCTTGGCCGCTGGATGAAGATCGCCTCGCGCGGCAAGCAGGTGGCCGGCTTCATCGATAAGGTCACCGCCGTCGATCCGGCGACCGTGACGATCACGCTGAAGCAGCCCTACGCGCCGCTGACCTCGCTGCTCGCCTTCAACAATTCGGCCGCGATCATCATCCCGTCCGAAAAGCAGGACGAGCCCATGAAGGACTTCATCGGCACCGGTCCCTACATGCTGAAGGAGCGCAAGGCCGACCAGTATATTCAGCTCGTCCGCTTCGACGGCTACAAGTCACGTGAAGGCGACAGCAATGGTTATGGCGGCGCCCGCCGCCAGTATCTCGATGAGATCCGCTTCGTGCCGGTGCCGGATCCGAACACCCGCGTCGAGGCAGCCGTTTCCGGCCAGTACGACTACGTCGACTCGATCCCCGTCGAATCCTACGACAAGCTGAAGGCCTCCACCGCCTCGCAGCCGATCATCCTGAAGCCCTTCGGTTATCCCGTCTTCGTCTTCAATACGAAGGAAGGAATTTCTGGGAATGTCGAGGTCCGCAAGGCGATCCGTCAGGCGCTCAGCATGGAAGACATGCTGGCCGCGGCCTTCGGCAGCACGGATTTTTACGCGCTCGACGGCGCCATCTATCCAAAGACCTTTGCCTGGTCGACGGATGCCGGCGTCGAGGGCGCCTATAACGTCGCCGATCCGGAAGGGGCGGCCGCCGCCGCCAAGAAGGCCGGCTACAATGGTCAGCCGATCCGTATCCTGACCAGCCGCCAGTATGAGTTCCACTACAAGATGGCGCAGGTCGCCGCCGAATATCTGAAGCTTGCCGGCTTCACCGTCGATATGCAGGTTGTGGACTGGGCGACGCTGACGCAGCGCCGCACCGATCCGAAGCTCTGGGATATCTACATCACCCATAGCCCCTTCCTGCCGGAGCCTGCTCTCATCGGCTCGCTCTCGACCAGCTCGCCGGGCTGGTGGGATACGCCGGCCCGCAAGGCCGCCGTCGATGCCTTCACCTCGGAAGTCGATCCGAAGAAGCGCGTCGAGCTCTGGGCCGATGTCCAGAAGGCGATCTATGCCGACGCCCCCTTCATGAAGATCGGCGACTTCAACGCCGTTTCGGCAGAATCGACCAAGCTTGAAGGCGTCGATCCGGCTCCGTGGCCGTATTTCTGGAATGCTTCGATCAAGAAGTGATGGAGTGACTTTGGTGGCCACCGCTAGCTCCCTCATCCCTGTGCCCTCAGGGCTTTGCCGAGTGAGGTCACAGGGATCCAGCCACGGCGCGTCTGCGCCGTGATTGACCCTTATTCGGTCAAGGAGTCTTCCGCGCCCAAGGACTTGGGCGCGCTGGATTCCTGTGACAAGCACAGGAATGAGGGCAGAGGAGCTACAGATTCCGCTACGATGCCACATGGACCAAGCGCAGGAGCAAGGTTCGGATGATACGCTACATCCTCCAGCGCCTGTTCGGCATGATCGTCGTGATGTTTCTCGTCGTCACGATCGTCTTCGTCATCGTGCGCGTGACCCCGGGCGATCCGGCCGCCGTCATGCTCGGGCCGGATGCGACGCCGCAGGATACTGCCGACCTCAGGGCCCGGCTCGGCCTCGATCAGTCGCTCGGCCTGCAATATGTCTATTATCTCGGCCAGATGCTGAGAGGTGATCTCGGCCAGTCGATCTTCCTCAACATGCCTGTCACCTCGGCCTTGCTCGATCGGGCCGAGCCGACCTTCTTCCTGACTTTGTTTTCGCTCGCCATTGCCAGCATCATCGCCCTGCCGATCGGCATCTATGCCGCCTATCGGCGCGGCTCCTTCGTCGACCAGGTGGCAACGACGCTTGCCATGTTTGCCGCCAGTATTCCAAGCTTCTGGCTCGGCCTGATCCTGATGCAGTTCTTCGCCGTCAGACTCAATCTCTTCCCTGTCTCCGGTTATGGCGGCCCGGGCTCGACCTTTCTCGATCGGATGTATCATCTGACGCTGCCCGCCTTTGCGCTCGGCATCGTCTCCTCGGCGCTGATCCTGCGCTTCACCCGCGCGTCGATGCTCGATGTGCTTGGCGACGATTATATCCGTACGGCCCGGGCCAAGGGGCTGATCGAGCGCCGGGTCATTCTCAAGCACGCGCTGAAGAATGCGCTGATCCCGATCCTGACGGTAATCGGCCTGACGGCAGCGGTATTGATTTCGGGCGCCGTCGTCACCGAGACCGTCTTCGGCCTGCCGGGTGTCGGCAATCTCGTCGTCTCCGCGGTCCTGCGCCGCGACTATCCGGTCATTCAGGGGGCTCTGCTCGTCATCGCCGCTCTCTACGTGCTGATCAATTTTGCGATCGACATGCTCTATCTGCTGATCGATCCGAGGGTGCGCTACTGATGGCCGATATCGCAATCAAATCAGTCGAAGGCGAAGGCAGCAAATTCGTCAAGCGCCTGCTGAAGCGCAAGACGGTCGCCTTGGGTCTGCTGATCCTGACGATCTTCGTGCTTGTGGCGGTCTTTGCGCCTGTTGTCGCGCCCTATTCGCCGTCGAAGCTTTCCATCGTCAATCGGCTAAAGCCGCCGAGCGGCATGTTCTTCTTCGGCACCGACGAGTTCGGCCGGGACGTCTTCTCGCGCACCATCTTCGCCGGCCGCCTGTCGCTGCTCGTCGGTGTTGCGGTCGTGACCTTGTCGGCCGTAATCGGGGTGACGCTCGGCCTGCTTGCCGGCTTCTTCCAGAAGCTCGATACGCCGATCGCCCGGCTGATCGACGCGATGATGGCATTCCCCGATATTTTGCTGGCGATCGCGCTCGTCGCCGCCCTCGGCCCGTCGTTGACGACGGTCATCATCGCGTTGTCGATCGTCTATGCGCCGCGCCTTGCCCGCATCGTCCGCGCTTCGACGCTGGTCATTCGCGAGCTGCCCTATGTCGAGGCGGCGAGGGCGCTCGGCATCTCGACCTTCCATATCATGACGCGGCATGTGCTGCGCAATCTGCTGTCGCCGATCCTGGTGCAGGCGACGTTCCTCTTCGCCAGCGCCATGCTTGCCGAAGCCGGTCTGTCCTTCCTCGGCCTTGGCGTCAGCCCGGAAATTCCGACCTGGGGAACGATGATCGCCGCCGGCCGGCAGTATATCGGCCAGGCCGACTGGATGACGCTGTTTCCGGGTGTCGCCATCATCCTCTCCGTGCTGTCGCTGCAGATGGTCGGCGATGGCCTCAGGGACATGCTCGATCCCAGACTGCGCAAGGATCTTTAATCCGCCGACCAAGCATCGGCCCAATCGAAATTCGCCAAATCGAAAATTGCATGACAGGAGTTTGCGTGAATCAGTTTCCCACCGCCGCCGGCAAGGTCGAGAACTCGCCTTACGAACGGCTTGCCGCCCTCGGCATTGCGCTTCCGCCGCCGCCGCCGCCGATCGCCAATTTCGTCACGCACGTGATCGAAGGCAACATGCTCTATCTCTCCGGCCAGGGGCCGCGCGAGGCTGACGGCTTCATGCACGCCGGCAAGGTCGGCGGTGGGGTCAGTGTCGAGCAGGCCTACGGCCACGCGCGGCTGACCGGCATCAACCTGCTTGCCGTCATGCAGGATGCGCTCGGCGATCTCACCCGCGTCAAGCGGGTGGTCAAGCTGCTTGGCATGGTCAATGCCGTGCCTGATTTCGAGGATCATCCGAGCGTCATCAACGGCTGCTCGGATCTGCTGATTGAAGTCTTCGGGCCGGCCGGCGAACATGCCCGCTCGGCTGTCGGCTTCGGCTCGCTGCCCGGCAACATCACCGTCGAGATCGAGGCGATCGTCGCCTTGCACGGCTGACGGGAGCTCGACACAGTTGATCGACCGCACCATGTTTCGTTTTTCGGCCCAGAATCCTGGAGATCTCCATGTCCACTGATATCCGCCCGTCGCTTGGCCTTCGCCCTGTCATCAATGTATCGGGCACGATGACCAGCCTCGGCGCCTCGATCGTCGTTCCCGAAGCGATCAGCGCGATGGCATCGATCCTGCCGCACTTCGTCGAGATCAACGATCTGCAGCGCAAGGCAAGCGCCGTCATCGCTAGGCTGACCGGCGGCGAGGCGGGCTTCGTCACCGCCTCCTGCTCGGCCGGCATATCGCTTGCCGTCGCCGGCGCGATCACCGGCAACAACCTGCTGGCGATCGAGAAGCTGCCGGATGTGGTGCCGGAGAAGAACGAGGTGCTGGTGCAGATGGGCCATGTCGTCAGTTACGGCGCCCCGGTCGACCAGGCGATCCGGCTTGCCGGCGGCAAGATCGTGCTTGTGGGGCAGGCGACCTCGACGCATCGCTTCCACATGGAAAACGCCATCACCGACAAGACCGCCGCCGCCGTCTATGTCGTCTCCCACCATGTCGTCGATTACGGCCTGCTGAACCTGAAGGAATTCGTCGAGATCGCTCATGCCAAGGGCGTGCCCGTCATCGTCGATGCGGCCTCGGAATATGATCTCAGGATTTTCCTGGAGCAGGGGGCAGATATCGCCCTCTACTCCGGCCACAAATTCCTCGGCGGCCCGACCTCGGGCATCGTTGCCGGCAGGAAGGAGCTGGTGCGCCATGCCTTCCTGCAGAATATGGGCATCGGCCGCGGCATGAAGGTCGGCAAGGAGAGCATCTTCGGCGTCATGGCGGCACTCGAAGCCTGGGAAAACCGCGATCATGCCGGCATCCGTGAACGCGAGACCGGCTATCTCAACCTGTGGAAGCGCACCCTCGACGACCGCCCTGGCGTCACCGCATCGATCGAGCCCGATCCGACAAATAATCCGCTCGATCGGCTGCGAGTGATCGTCGATCCCGAGCAAGCCCATATCACCGCATGGGATCTGGCCGATGCGCTTGCCAAGGGCAGCCCGCCGATCATCGTGCGCGATCACGAGGTAGAGCACCGCTATTTCTACCTCGACCCCTGCAACCTGCACCCGGGCGAGGAGACGGTCGTCGCGGAGAGCCTGGCGCAGGAACTCGACAAGGCGCGCGCGTCCAACGAGATCATTGCAACGCCGATCGAGAACCGCAGCAGGTACCGCTTCGACGGTGTGCTGCGCTGGCCGGATTGACCACCGCCGCTCATCTGCCGCAAGAGGAACCACCATGGCCAGTGCCCAAACGCAACCGATCCAGACGGCGACCGACGTTCTTTCCGTCGACAGGCTGACGACCTCCTTTATGGTCGACGGCGTCTGGAAACCGGTCGTGCGCGACGTCTCCTTCACCGTGGCGCCGGCGGAAACGGTGGCGATCGTCGGCGAATCCGGGTCGGGCAAGAGCGTCACCTCGCTCTCGATCATGCGGCTGCTGCAGGCGGATACGAGCCGTGTCGAGGGCCGCGTCATGCTCGGCGGACGCGACCTTTTGGCCCTGCCGGAAAATGCCATGCGGCAGGTTCGCGGCAACGAGGTGGCCATGATCTTCCAGGAGCCGATGACATCGCTCAATCCGCTTTTCACCATCGGCGACCAGATTTCCGAGGCGCTGCTCTGCCATTCCGATATGAGCAGGGCCGATGCCAAAGCCGAGACGATCAGGTTGCTGGAAAAGGTCCGCATCCCCTCGGCCGCCTCGCGCTTCGGCGAATATCCGCATCGTTTCTCCGGCGGCATGCGCCAGCGGGTGATGATCGCCATGGCGCTCGCCAGCCGGCCGAAACTCTTGATCGCCGACGAGCCGACGACGGCGCTCGACGTGACGATCCAGGGCCAGATCCTCGATCTCATCAAGATGCTGCAGGACGAGGAGGGGACCTCCGTTCTCTTCATCACCCATGACATGGGCGTCGTTGCCGAGATCGCCGACCGGACGGTGGTGATGTATCGCGGCGAACAGGTGGAAAGCGGCGCCACCGCCGATATCTTCCACCGCGGCAAACATCCCTACACGAGAGCGCTGCTTTCAGCCGTGCCGGTACTCGGCTCGATGCAGGGCCGGCAAAGGCCGCTGCGCTTCCCCGTGGTCAATACCGCAACGGGTGAATCGGACATTCCCGCCGAGGTCGCCGATACGGTGGCGGCGACACCGGTCCTGCAGGTGAGGAACCTCACCAAGCGTTTCGACATTCATTCCGGTCTCTTCGGCCGGCTGACCAGCCGCGTGCATGCCGTCGAAAACGTCTCTTTCGATCTTCACGCCGGCGAGACGCTGTCGCTCGTCGGCGAATCCGGCTGCGGCAAATCGACGACCGGCCGCGCCATCATGCGGCTCATCGAGCCGCAGGCCGGTTCCGTTCTCGTCGAGGGCAGGGAGGTGCTCGGCCTCGACAGGAAGGATCTGCGCGAGATGCGCAAATCCGTGCAGATGATCTTCCAGGATCCCTTTGCCAGCCTCAATCCACGCATGACGGTCGGTGCGGCGATCGCCGAACCCTATCTCGAGCACAGGATGGGCAGCGCGAAACAGGCAAAGGATGTCGTCGCCGATCTGCTGGTGAAGGTTGGCCTGTTACCGGAGATGGCGGCGCGTTATCCGCATGAATTTTCCGGCGGCCAGCGTCAGCGTATCTGCATTGCACGCGCGCTCGCCTTGCAGCCGAAGGTCATCGTCGCCGATGAAAGCGTCTCGGCGCTCGACGTCTCGATCAAGGCACAGGTCATCAACCTGATGCTGGACCTGCAGCAGAGCCTCAACCTTGCCTTCCTGTTCATCTCGCACGACATGGCGGTGGTCGAACGCGTCAGCCACCGTGTGGCGGTGATGTATCTCGGGGAGATCGTCGAGATCGGCCCGCGGCCCGCGGTCTTCGAAAATCCGCAGCATCCCTATACGAAGAAACTCATTGCGGCAGTGCCCGTGCCCGATCCGGACCGTCGCCACGAAAAGCGGATGGTGGCGAATGACGAGATCAAGAGCCCGATGCGCCCGGTCGACTATCAGCCTGCAAGCACGTCTTATCGCGAAGTCGGGCCGGGCCACCTGGTCATGGCCGATGGGTAGACTTGCCATCGCGTTTCGGATCTGACGGGCGCTATTCCATCGCCAGGATCATGTTGCGCACGACGGGGTAGATTTCCCCCTCCCAGCGGCGGCCGCTGAAGACGCCGTAATGTCCGACATTGGCCTGAAGATGATGGCGCTTCAGATGCGGGCGCAGTGCACGACAGAGATCGTGCGCGGCCGACGTCTGGCCGAGCGCGCAGATGTCGTCGCGGCCGCCCTCGACGGTCAAAAGCGCCGTGTTGCGGATCTGGCCCGGATCGACCTTGCGGCCATGGTGGGTGAGGTCGCCGGTCGCGAGTTCCGCCTTCTGGAAGACGCGTTCGATGGTCTCGATGTAGAATTCTTCGGTGAGGTCGAGCACGGCGAAATATTCGTCATAGAACTTCTTGATCTTGCCGGCCTCGGCCGTCTCGCCCTTCGCCAGATGGTCGTAGAGCCTGCGATGGGCGTCCTGGTGGCGCTGCATGTTCATCGACATGAAGGCGACGAGCTGGAGGAAGCCGGGATAGACCCGCCGCCCGGCGCCCCGATAACGCCAGGGAACGCCCGTGATCAGCGAGTTCTCGAACCAGGCGAGCGACTTCGATACGGCAAGTTCGTTGACCTTCGTCGGGCTCTCGCGCGGATCGATCGGCCCGGCCATCAGCGTCATGGTCCGCGGTGTGGCGGGATGCCGCTCTTCCGACATCACGGCAACGGCGGCCAGCGCCTGTACGCAGGGCTGGCAGACGGCGAGGATATGAGCGCCGGGGCCGATTTCCTCCAGGAAATGCATGATATAATCGACATAGTCGTCCATGCCGAAGCGTCCGGCCGACAGCGGCACGTCGCGGGCGTTCGCCCAGTCGGTGATGTAGACGTCGTGATCGCGCAGCAGGGTCTGCACCGTGCCGCGCAGGAGCGTCGCGAAATGGCCGGACAGCGGGGCGACGACCAGCACCCGCGGCCGCTTTGCATCGGTGTCCGTTGCAAAGCGCAGCAGCGTGCCGAAGGGCATGTCGAGTATGGTCTCGACGGTGACGGGCACCACGCGATTGCCGATTATGACCGAGTCTATGGCGAAATCCGGACGTTGGTGGGTGATCTCGAAGCGTGAGATCATCTCCAGCGCGGCGGCGAAGTGCCGGCTCATTTCGCTGCCGGATCCCCAGAGCGCAGTCGCGGAGAAGATTTGCAAGCGCCGCGCCAGATCGCGGAGCGGCGCGATGAGATCATCCTGCAACTGATAGGCCTGGTAGAGCATGGCCGAATCTCCCGCACTGCCGCATCGATGCGGCGGTGCAAAAAATGCTAGTGGAATATGTCCTGCCATGCGAGAAGATTATCGAGGAAGAAGCAACATTGTCCGACAAGGATACGAGCCCGATGTCGCAAGCTGCACTGACGATTTCCTCGAAGAACTACTCCTCATGGTCTCTGCGCGGCTGGCTGCTGTGCCGGATGGCGGGACTGGACTTCGCCGAAGTGCTTGTGGAGATGGATGACGAGGCGCGCCAGGAACTGCTTCTGCTTTCACCGTCGGTCCTGGTGCCGAGGCTGACCCATGACGATGTGACGGTGTGGGACACGCTGGCGATCGCCGAATATCTCCACGAAGTGACGCCCACTGCCGGGCTCTGGCCCGCCGAGCGGGCGGCGCGCGCCCGCTGCCGGTCGGTCTCGGGCGAGATGCATTCGGGTTTCCATAACTTGCGTTCGGCATTGCCGATGAACCTCAAGGCGCGGCATGCGAGCTTCAAGATATTCTCGGGCGCGCGGCCCGATGTCGAGCGCGTCAAGGCGATCTGGACCGAATGCCTCGAGGCAAGCGGCGGGCCGTGGCTGTTCGGGACCGCGCCGACCGTGGCCGATGCGATGTATGCGCCGGTCTGCGCCCGCTTCCGCACCTATGCGGTGGAGCTCGAACCGCAGCTCGAAGCCTATGTCGAAACGGTGCTGTCCTGGCCGCTGATGGGCGAGTGGACCGAAGGCGCGATGGTCGAGCCGGACGAGATCGTCGAACTGGAAGTCGAGTTCTGACGGAAACGCGGTCGGGCGGCTCCCCATCGATTTTCACGGGCCGAATTAAGAGTTGCCTGGAAGGTGAGCGGCGCATAAAGCAGATGCAGTGCCACATGCCGCGAAGCCTGGACCGATGAACAGAGATTATTATTCCAAACTCGGCGGATTGCCGCCGCAAACCGAGCTGCTTTCCAGCAAGGCCGTCTTCACCACAGCCTATGCGGTCATCCCGCGCAGCGTCATGACCGACATCGTCACCAGCGTCCTTCCGCATTGGACGGGGACACGGGCATGGGTTCTCTCCCGGCCGCTCTCCGGTTTCTCCGAGACCTTCTCGCAATATGTGATGGAGGTTCAGCCCGGCGGCGGAAGCGACCGGCCGGAGCCCGACAAGCGGGCCGAAGCGGTTCTGTTCGTCGTCGAAGGCGAGATGACAGTGGAGCTCGATGGCGTCAGTCATGCGCTGCGCTCCGGTTCGTTCGCCTATATTCCGGCGGGTTCGGTCTGGCGCCTGAAAAACAGCGGTTCGACGGCGGCAATATTCCACTGGATTCGAAAGGCCTTTCAGGAGGTCGAGGGGCTGGAGCCGCCGCCGGCGATTGTCACGCATGAGGACCAGCACCCCATCTCGGCGATGCCGGACACCGACGGACGTTGGGGGACGACCCGGTTCATCGATCCGGCCGATGTCCGTTACGACATGCACGTGAATATCGTGACTTTGGAGCCGGGTGCCGTGATCCCATTCATGGAAACCCATGTCATGGAGCATGGTCTCTATGTGCTGGAAGGCAAGGCCGTCTATCGGCTGAACCAGGATTGGGTCGAGGTCGAGGCCGGCGACTTCATGTGGTTGCGCTCCTTCTGCCCGCAGGCATGCTACGCCGGCGGCCCCGGCCGGTTCCGCTACCTGCTCTACAAGGACGTCAACCGTCACATGACGCTCTGGTAGGATCTATCGCAGAGGCACGATGAAGCTCGAAAGCGAACGTCTAATATTGAGACCGTGGCGGGAGCAGGATCGCAAGCCTTTCGCTGCGATCAATGCCGAACCCGACGTCGTCAGATATCTCAATCCTTTGACCGACGAACAGTCGGATGCGATGCTCGACCGTATCGACCGGCACTTCGAGGATCATGGCTGGGGGTTCTGGGCGCTGGAGGAGAAGGCAAGCCGCCAGTTGATCGGCATGTGCGGCCTCGCCAAGGTTTCACCTGCTTTGCCATTTGCCCCGGCAGTCGAAATCGGTTGGCGGCTTTCAGCCTCTCGGCACGGCGCCGGATATGCGCGCGAGGCTGCGGAACGGTCTCTCGACTTTGCGTTCAACGAGCTGAAGCTTGACCGCATCGTCAGCTTCACAGTGCCCGCAAACAGCAATTCCTGGGGTTTGATGAGACGGTTGGGGATGAACCGGATCGGTGAGTTCAATCATCCCAATTTCGCCGAGGGGCATCCATTGCGTCATCACGTGCTCTACGAGCTGCGATCACCAAACGGTATTTGACCTTCCCACATCGGCTTCAACTGAGAGGTGTCTCATTAATAGCTAGGCAATTTATGATTGTAAAAGTGGCGTAATCTATCTTATGGAACTAAGTAATTGTACAGGCGTACGAGCGGATGTCTCACTCAACGATACGGTAATCGAAAGTTGTCGTGACGCAGGACTTCTGCCTGCATAGGTCAAGCCGAGGTCTCAAGCATCGAGCGCTGGAGATACGTTAGCAGTTTGATGCGGGATAGAGCGGGAGGCAGATCCGTAGATCAGGCTCGACGGGTTGTCGCCCTTTTCCGTCATATCCGCCTCCCGCATCGACATCAGCTAGTCGTGACGGTGATGGCCACGTCGATGTTGCCCCTCACCGCGTTCGAATAGGGGCACGTCGCATGCGCCGCCTGTACGATCTCCTCAGCCGTTGCCTGATCGAGCCCGGTGATCGCCACGTCAAGCGCAACTGAAAGCACGAAACACCGCTGCCATTTGGCTGCAAGCCCACTTCGGCCACCACCACGATGTCAGTATCCTTCACCCTGGTCGCCTTGTTGCGGGTGACGTGGATCACTGCGTTTTCGAAGCAGGCCGCTTAGCCGGCTGCGAACAACGGCTCCAGATTGGTCGCGCCGCCCTTGCCGCCCATCATCGTGGGCCGCGCCAGATCGAGAAGACCGTCTGCGCTGCGGATGGTGCCGCTGCGGCGCCAATCGCGGTAACCCTGGTGCAGTGTGCTCATCATCCGGTTCCTGTCAAAGCATGCTCGACATGCCGAACGAGGTGAGCATGCTGTTCTGAATTGGGCTTACGGCCTCGTTCAGTCGCTGGACATCAAAGTCCATGCCCTCAGGCATGACGACCGTCCGCAATGGACGTCGCTCCGTGGCCTCGACCAGTTGCACGATGGCATCTGCCACGCGTTGGGGCCGCGGGGGATTGGCCTCGTCGTGTCCGTCGTTGGCGTTGGCCTTGATCTGACCCGGGATCGCCGCAACCTCGCCATAGGAAGCAAGCACGGCATGGTCGGATGGCTCCGGGCTCGACGAGATGAGGTTGCTCGGGAATGGTCCTGGCTCGACGATGACGGAGTCGATTCCAAAGCCCTTCAGTTCATACCGATAGGCTTCGGCAAGCGCCTCAAGCGCGAACTTGCTCGCGGAGTAGACGCCGAAGAACGGAAAAATCACTCGACCCATCAGGGATGTAACATGAACGAGGAGTCCGCTGCCGGCGGCACGCATATGCGGCAGAACGGCGCGGTCGGCCCGCACGGCGCCGAAGAAATTCACCGCAAACTGCCGTTCGACGTCCGCGACCGTGTAGGCTTCCGTGATTCCGACGGCCATCGTTCCGGCGTTGTTGATTAGGACGTCAATTTTTCCATGCTCTTTGATAACCTGTTCGATCGCAGAATTGACAGATCTCTCGTCGGCGACATCCATTTCCAGGACTTGCAGCACATGCCCTTCGGCTTTCGCCGCGTCGATAAGTTCTCTCCGGACCGTGGCATTTCTTCCCTCGACGTCGCGCATGGTCGCAACAACCGTATGACCTCGCCTTGCAAGCTCCAATACCGTGAGTTTCCCAAACCCACTGCTCGCGCCGGTCACAACAACGACTTTTCCGCTCATCTCAAGTCCTTTCTCTGAAATCCAAGAGGCATCCCCTACCTATAGACAGACCTGTATGTACTTGCAATCTCAAATTTGACAGAATAGTCTGTCTATGTGCGGACGATGAATTTGAGGTGACAGAAATGCAAACGCGCGGCGCGCCTGAGTTTGTGGATGTGGATGCGCAATCGCTTGATGTCCTTGCCCCGCGAGAACGCATCTTGAAGACGGCGTCGGACCTGTTTTATCGGCTGAGCATCAACTCCGTCGGGATCGATCGGATCATTGCCGAAAGCGACGTGGCCAAGATGACGTTTTACAAGCACTTTCCATCGAAGGCCGCCCTCGTCGCTACCTATCTGCGTTACAAAAGTGCAATCTGGTTTCAGATGCTTGCAACTGCGACGGAAAGACCCGGCCTATCGTCGGTGGAGCGCGTCCTCGCTATTTTTGACGCGCTAGACGAACCGCTCCGTGCGCCTTTTTTCCGCGGTTGTCCATTCGTGAAGGGACTGGCCGAGTTCGGTCCGGAGGCAAACTCTCCTGACGTACAGGCAACCATTGCCGAGTATTTTAAGGGATTGCATGAATTTGTTGCCTCACTCATTGAGCCTTTGGGATTGAAAAAACCCGAAAAGGCCGTGATTCAGGTCCTGTCGCTTATCCAAGGCGCAATTGTGATGGCACAGTCGACGCGCGATCCTGGCATTGTCGAGGCAAACCGCGATGCCGCCAGACTGTTGCTAGAGGATGGGTTGGCCTCGTAGGATGACGATGATAGTTGAGAGCAGCTTGTCGGAAGTCAGCAGTCACGGTCAGCATCCTTGAAGAGAAAGCGGGGGTGCGATTTGAACGCTCCCCCGGAACACGCGACTATTCGGCGAGTTCGCGCATGACCTTGATAAGGTCAGACTTGCCTTCGAAGCCGATACCCGGCAGCTCCGGCATCGTGATGTGCCCGTCGATGACCTTTACGCCGTCCGGGAAACCCCCGTATGGCTGGAAGAGATCCGGATAGCTCTCGTTGCCGCCTAGGCCGAGGCCGGCCGCGATGTTGAGCGACATCTGGTGACCGCCATGCGGGATGCAGCGGGACGGCGACCAGCCAAACTGTCGCAGGACGTCGAGGGTCCGGAGGTATTCGACGAGACCGTAGGACAGGGCGCAGTCGAACTGGAGGAAGTCGCGGTCGGCGCGCATGCCGCCGTAGCGAAGCAGGTTGCGGGCATCCTGGTGGGAGAAGAGGTTCTCACCTGTTGCCATCGGAGCATCGTAAAATTCGGAGATGGCCGCCTGCAGGGCATAGTCGAGCGGGTCGCCGATTTCCTCGTACCAGAAGAGCGGGTAGTCGCGGAGCATCTTGGCATAGGCGATGCCCGTCTCCAGATCGAAGCGGCCGTTCGCATCGACCGCAAGCTTCGCCTCGGAACCGATTTCCTCCAAGACGGATTCGATGCGGCCGCGGTCTTCGTCGATCGAGGCTCCGCCGATCTTCATCTTGACGACATTGTAGCCGCGGTCGAGATAGCCGCGCATCTCCTTGCGAAGCGCACTGTTGTCCTTACCGGGATAATAGTAGCCGCCGGCGGCGTAGACGAAGACCTTCGGATTTGCCTCACGGCCCTTCATTTCGGCCAGCATGCGGAAGAGCGGCTTGCCCTCGATCTTTGCGACCGCATCCCAGATGGCCATGTCGATAGTACCAACAGCCACCGAGCGCTCGCCGTGACCGCCGGGCTTCTCGTTCATCATCATGGTCGACCAGATCTTGTGCGGATCGAGATTCTCGCCGGCGTCGTTGATCAGGCTGCCCGGTTTCGCCTGCAGGATGCGGTCCTTGAACCGCTCGCGAATCAGGCCGCCCTGGCCGTAACGGCCGTTCGAGTTGAAGCCATAGCCGACGACGCGACGGCCGTCCCTGACGACATCGGTCACGACGGCAACAAGGCTGGCTGTCATCTTCGAGAAGTCGATATAGGCGTTGCGGATGGGCGACGCGATGGGCTTGGTAACTTCGCAAACGTCTACGATACGCATTTATGTTCTCCGTTCTATAAGATGGACTGGGTATCTGATTAATGCTGAACTTCGTGAGCGACAGCGGTGATCTGGCGGGGAATGTCCCCGCGTTGTTCGGCGATGACGGCCTCCACGGTGGCACGGTCGAGAGCGCCTTCCCACTTGGCGATGGCGATTGTCGCCAACCCGTAGCCGACCAGGTTCACGACCGCGCGGGCCTGAGTCATGAAGCGATCCAGCAACTGTCGCGCCATCCTCCCTACAGTCTCCTGCTGCACCTCCACAGCGCTCGGACAAGCCCACTGTAGCTTTAGTAGAGGAACAAGGCCGAGCATTCCAATGCCGGTACGATTTGTATTGGTGCCGTATTGGCATTGTCGGATGATCTTGGCTTGATGAAGATCGAAGGAAATCTTATCACCGGCCTTGAATATCTTGATTCAATGCGCCGATCCGCCTCCAAACAATTCTTGAAATCGATATGCTGGCAATGCCAATTTGGCTTCAATGCACGCTGTAACGCCATCGCAATGCCGAGAAAAGCATTTCAGCGGAGGGTTTCCGCGACTGCCTTTCCGCATGTGATGGTATCCGCTTTTCCTCTAAGATCGCGCGTCCGCAGCCTCTCATCGGCGAGAACCGTCTCGATGCCTGCCATCACCGCAGCGCTGGCTTCCTGCTCTCCGAGATGATCCAGCATCATTGCTGCCGACCAGATCTGTCCGATAGGATTGGCAATCCCCTGCCCTGCGATATCTGGGGCCGTTCCGTGGACCGGCTCGAACAGTGAAGGAAATTTTCGTTCCGGGTTGATGTTTCCTGAAGGGGCGATGCCGATCGTGCCCGTGCAGGCAGGCCCCAGATCCGAAAGAATGTCGCCGAACAGGTTCGATGCCACGACCACATCGAAACGGTCGGGGTTCAACACGAAATGGGCGCAGAGAATATCTATGTGATATTTGTCCCAGGTGATATCCGGATAGGACTTTGCCATTTCCTCCACCCGCTCGTCCCAATACGGCATCGAGATGGAGATGCCATTCGACTTGGTTGCGGACGTCAGCCGTTTCCGGGGTCGGGTTTGGGCGAGATCGAAGGCGAACTTCAGGATTCGATCGACGCCGACCCTTGTCATCACCGTTTCCTGGAGAACCGTTTCCCGCTCGGTTCCCGGGAAGATGCGCCCGCCGATCGACGAATACTCACCTTCAGTGTTCTCCCGGACGACGTAGAAGTCGATATCGCCTGGGCCACGCCCAGCCAGAGGGGACGTAACACCGGGCATCAGCCGCACAGGCCGAAGGCTGACATACTGGTCGAATTCACGTCGGAACTGTATCAGAGAACCCCAGAGCGAAATATGATCGGGGACGAGTCTCGGCCAGCCGACCGCCCCGAAGAAAATGGCGTCGTGGCTACCTATCTGTGACTTCCAGTCCTCCGGCATCATCCGGCCGTGCTTCACGTAGTAATCGCAGGATGCGAAGTCGAAGTTATCGATCCGGAGCTCGAAGCCGAACTTCTTCGATGCAGCTTCAAGAACCCTGATGCCTTCGGGAACGACCTCTTTCCCGATCCCATCTCCAGCAATGGAGGCGATCTTATGTACTCGGTTGGTTTTGTTTTCCAAGATATACTCCAATTCGATCAGTCTTCCTCGACAAAGACCTCTTTGCGACGTCTCGCGATGTTGGGAAGAAATCCGATAGTGAGCACTATGAGTGCGACGGCCAGAAGTCCCGCGCTGATGGGCCGCGTGACAAAGACGGAGATGTCGCCGTGCGAAATCGTCATCGCCCTGCGCAAATGCTCCTCCAGCAGGGGACCGAGGACGAACCCCAACAGCATGGGCGCAGGCTCGAAATCCAGTTTCGACAAAGCGTAGCCGAACACGCCGAACCCTGCCATCACGTAGAGATCGAACGTGTTGGAATTCACGCTGTAGACGCCGATGGAGGCGAAGGCGAGGATCGCAGGGAAAAGCACCGTGTAGGGAACCGTCAGAAGCTTGACCCACAGACCGATCAACGGCAGGTTGAGGATGACGAGAAGCAGGTTGCCGATCCACATCGAGGCAATCAATCCCCAGAACAAGACAGGCTGGGTGGTCGCGACCTGCGGACCGGGAACGATGCCCTGGATGATCATTGCGCCGATCATAAGTGCCATGACGGGATTGGCGGGCACGCCAAGGGTCAACATCGGTATGAACGACGTCTGAGCCCCTGCATTGTTTGCGGCCTCCGGTCCCGCCACGCCCTCGATTGCGCCGTTGCCGAAGCGCTCCGGAGTCTTGGAGATTTTCTTCTCGAGCGCATAGGACGCGAAAGACGCCAGGATCGCGCCGCCACCTGGAAGAACGCCGAGGGCGGAGCCGAGCAACGTCCCCCGGAATGCCGGCCCGATCATTGCCTTCAGATCCGCGCGGCTGGGCCAGAGACCCGCCACACGGCTGACGACGGCGGTTCGCTCGATCGTCGTTTCCAGATTTCGCAGGATTTCGGCGATGCCGAAGAGACCGACGGCAACGGCCACGAAATTCAATCCGTCCGCCAGTTCCGGCCGACCAAGCGTGAAGCGCATCGCTCCGGTATTGATGTCCGTTCCCACCAGTCCGCAAACGAGCCCCATCGACACCATTGCGATCGTTTTCAGCACCGATCCGCGTGCGAGAACGATAGAGGCAGCGAGCCCGAGGACCATCAGGCCGAAATACTCAGACGAGCCGAATTTCAAGGCGATCGACGTCAAAGGGGGAGCAAGTGCGGCCACGACCACGGTCGCTATGGTGCCGGCAAAGAAGGAACTCAGTGCTGCGGCTGCAAGCGCCGGTCCAGCTCTGCCCTGTCGGGCCATCTGGTATCCATCCAGAGCCGTCACGGCTGACGAAGACTCGCCAGGCAAATTGATGAGGATCGCTGTTGTCGATCCGCCATACTGTGCGCCGTAGTAGATGCCGGCAAGCATGATCAGGGATGTTTCAGGTGAAAGCGACAGGGTTATCGGCAGAAGCATCGCGATCGTCGCCGTCGGGCCGATCCCCGGCAGCACGCCCACAAGCGTTCCGAGCAGCGTGCCCACGAAGCAGAAGAGAATGTTGTAGGGCGTCATGGCGGCGCTGAGGCCGAGCGCAAGATTACCGATGAGGTCCATCATGGCCTAAACTCCCAGCCAGGGGCCGATGAGACGGACGGGCAGCCCGAGGCCATAATAGAAGACGCCCAGACAGAACACGGTGATGCCGAGAGTGATGGCAAGAACGACGAGCGGTCTTTGCCCTCCCGCCGCGGATGCGGCAGACAGTGTGGTGAGCGCCACCGCCGGAACGAACCCCAGGCCACGGACGGTAAGGCCGAACAGGATAGGCGCGACGATGATCGCGGCCAGAGCCCGCAAGGGTGCGATCTGCGGCCGAAACGTTTCGGTCTCCGTGAGTGCTTTTATGCCGATAGCGACCCCGATCACCGTTATGACGATCGACAGTATCAGGGGGAAATAGCCCGGCCCCATCCGGAGCGCCGATCCGACGTCCATTGCAAATATGGACGAAATGCCAAACCCGATCCCCACAGCCAGCAGCGTGCCGGAGGCGGCAATGTTCTTGATATCCATGAAAGACCTCCGTTCGGCTGCGGGATTTTTCGCAGCCGAACCATCACCGTTAATCTGCAAACTGACCGGCAGCCTTGATGATGGGATCCCACCGTTTGATTTCGGTGTCGAGCTTGATGCGGAGCGCTTCCTGGGTGGCCTGTTCCTTGGTCGCCGGCATGGTCGCGATCTGCGCGAAGCGTTCTTTCAGGACAGCGTCGTCCATTGCAGCCTGAAGAGCAGACGTCAGCTTGTCCACGGCGTCCTCGGGCGTGCCTTTGGGTGCGTACAGGCCGTGCCAGACCCCGAGTTTGAATTCAGGCAATCCTGCCTCGGTCGTCGTCGGCAGATCGGGTAGTGTGTCAGCCCGTTCTTCTCCGGTGATCGCGTAGGCCTTGACTTGCTTCTGCGAAATCGGCCCGACCGTGTTGGTCGCTTGGTCACAGGTCATATCGATCTGGCCACCGATCAAATCCGTCATGATCGGGCCATTTCCTTTGTAGGGAACTGTCGTCATCTGCGTTCCGATCGTTGCCATGAACAACGTGCCACAGAGATGCGATGCTGCTCCGATCCCGGCATGGGCATAGGTTACTTTGGTGCCGTTCTGCTTGATGTATGCAATGAGTTCCTGAAATGTCACGGGGGGAAATTCGTTGCGCGCGATGACCGTCATCGGAGCGTCGCTGACGAGGCCGATCGGCTCAAAAGCTTCCGTTGGCTTGTAGGGTAGCTGTTTAGTCCCGGCATTTGATGGTGCATTATTTTCCTTAGAATGGAGGGAGGCACTATGGGCCAGGTTCTACACGGGAGCGCCACAACGACAGAGGCAATCCGTCGAGCAATACAAAATAGTGAAGAGAGCCTGAGAGCGCTTTCAAAGCGGTATGGGGTCAATCAGAAGACAATAGCCAAATGGAAGAGACGGACATCATTGGCCGATCTTCCGACAGGCCCGAAGGACCCGCATTCGACAATCCTCTCCCTTGAAGAAGAAGCCGTCATCGTCGCCTTTCGCAGGCATACATTGCTGCCTCTTGATGACTGCCTCTATGCCCTTCAACCGACGATCCCGCATCTGACACGTTCGTCCCTGCACAGGTGTCTGCAGCGCCACGGCATTTCACGCCTGCCGGAAGTGAAAGGCGACAAAGAACCGAAGAAAAAGTTCAAAAGCTACCCGATCGGCTACTTCCACGTCGATATTGCCGAGGTGCAGACGGCTGAGGGCAAGCTCTATCTCTTCGTGGCGATTGATCGCACGTCCAAGTTCGCCTTCGCTGAGCTCTATGCCAAAGCTGGCAAGATGAATGCCGCCCAGTTCCTGCGCAACCTGATCGCGGCGGTGCCCTACACCATCCATACTATCCTGACCGATAATGGCATCCAGTTCACCAACCGGGCCTGTGACCAAAATGCCTTCCAGCACATCTTCGACCGAGTCTGTGAGGAATACGAGATCGAGCATCGCCTGACAAAGGTTAAGCACCCATGGACCAATGGGCAGGTCGAGCGGATGAACCGGACGATCAAGGAAGCGACTGTCAAGCGCTTCCACTACGACGATCACGCACAACTGAAAAAGCATCTCGCCGACTTCATCGACGCCTACAATTTTGGGCGCAGGCTCAAGACACTAAAGGGCCTCACCCCCTACGAGTTCATCTGCAAAAGGTGGACTTCCGAGCCAGATCGATTCATCATCGATCCTATCCATCAAATGCCGGGACTAAACAGGTAGCTGCCTGTAAAGCGCGGGAGCCGTCGCCATTCCGATATGGTGGACGAGGATCGTGTAACCGTCGGGCTCGGAGTCCGCGACACGTCGGGCACCGATCGTTCCACCTGCGCCTGCGACGTTTTCCACGAGAATCTGCTGGCCGATGGCCTTCGACATGGCGTCTGCGGTCAGTCGAGCAATGGTATCGGTTGGCCCGCCCGCTGCGTAGGGAACCACCATGAATATGTTGCGCTCCGGGTAGTCGGCCGCAAAAGCCGAGGTGACGGACAGCGTAAATGCAGCTATGATCGATAGTGACTTCATTTCTTCCTCCATTGCCGTCGTCTCCAACAACGGCGTTCCTCAGCGCAACATTCGCGAACAAGCGATTGACGGTCCAATGCCGTTTCGGCTTCAATTGATGCCGCAAGTGGGGGGGACGAGATGGATACTGCCTGGCTTTTAGATTTGCGAGCTCTCGCCGAGACCCTCAATTTTTCAAGAGCGGCGGAGATGCGTAATATTACGCAGCCCGCTTTTGGTCGTCGGATAAAGGCTTTTGAAGAGTGGAGCGGATCCGTTCTGGTCGATCGATCGACGCACCGCATCATCATTACGCCTGCTGGCGAAATCATGCTGGATGCCGCAAATGATATTCTTCAAAGGATCGAAAGGGCGACCCACGACCTGAGCCAGGAACGATCCGCCACTGCGACCCTAACGTTTGCGGCGACGCACGCTCTATCCTTCACCTTTTTCCCTGGTTGGGTGCAAAGTCTGGGCTCATCGGTAGCAACGGTGCCGATCCGGCTTCTTTCCGACAATATGAATGAGTGCGAAAAGATGATGGCGGAAGGCAGAGCTCAGTTTCTGCTCTGCCACTTCCATCCGAACAGCGAAATTCGTCTGCATGAAGCCGACTTCAAGCATGTGGAACTGGCCAGCGACATTCTTCTCCCCGTTGCTCAAAGAGGTAAGGAGGGCGCGCCAATCCATAAATTGCCCGGTACACCGGAGATTCCCGTCCCTCATATATCGTTTGACGAGAAATCGGGAATGGGTCGAATATTGGCGGCCAACCTTTCGCCGGTCGAGAGCGAATTGCATCTGGTTCGCGTCTTCACATCGCATTTGGCAATGGTCTTGAAAGCGCTGGCACTTGAGGGAAAAGGCGTGGCCTGGATACCGCGCAGCCTTGCCAGTTCTGAGCTGGAACCAGAAGGGAAACTGGCAGTGGCCGGCGACGAACGGTGGATGGTGCCGGTCAAGATCGTACTCATCCGATCCAGGACCCGGATGACGGAGTTAGCTGAGAAATTCTGGATGACAGTCGAAAGTGCATCGAAGCGAACGCCAGTTTGAACAGTCTTTACTTGCGACCCGTGGCACCCTCACAGGGGCAAACGAATTTGATATGGCACTCTGTTTTGCAAGCCAGGGGCAAAGCGCGTGCTTCTTCCCGTACTCGCCGAACCCAATGATTTTCGCAGCCTTCTTTGGCGGTAGGCAGTGATCTGGTTCCGAGCGAGTGTGAATGCCCTGTTCCAGATAGTGGCACTGGCAGCGCTCGCTTACGGCGTACTCACCATATCTGCGGACTTCAATCCGCGACGTCGCACCGGGTTTGAATTGAGATATTGAAGTCGTGCACCCACGACTGATGCCAGTTCCAAACTGGATAGAAAGAGCGCCGTTTCAGTCACCACGTATGCCAGCGCGCCGCAGTAATGCCCAGTCAATCAGAGCTTCCATCGCCGGACCCAGCGCGACGCCAAGGCCGCTTAAGCTGTACTCTACCCGGGGAGGCACCTCCGGATAGACGGTTCGCATGATTATTCCGTCTTTCTCAAGCTCCTTCAGTTGCTGGATGAGCATTTTCTGGTTCACGCCGTCGACACGCCGTTCCAACTCAGAAAAGCGGAGGGGACCATGCGCTGCAAAGAGTTGGCAGATGATGACAGTCTTCCACTTGCCCTCGAGAACCCGCAGCGCCTCACTGGTCGCCGCAGCCCATACCTTTCGCTGCTCGGGATCCTGGCAGTTCCAGTCGTGTTCAGTCCGCATACATACCTCAATCGGCAGTAACACACCAAAAGGTGGGTTCTTGCCTGTTTAGCTATCTGCTCCTATTTCCATTAGTACAGAAATACGGAAGGAATAACATATGAAAATCGGCATCTTTGGCACCGGCAATATCGGCGGTACCCTCGCACGCAAGCTCGCCGCTGCAGGGCATGATGTCAGGATCACCAATTCAAAACCCTCCGAAAAGCTCAACGCATTCGCTGCTAACATCGGCGCGACCCCGGTTGATGCACAGGGCGTGGTGGATGGCGCTGATATGATCATCTTATCGATCCCATTCCCGGCCGTTGCAGAGCTTCCGCAGGATCTATTCGCAAATCTTCCCGCCAACGTCCCGGTCGTAGATACGGGCAACTACTATCCTGGCATGCGCGATCCGCACATTGCCGCGATCGACGACGGATTGCCGGAAAGCGTCTGGGTTTCGAACAAGATTGGCCGCGGCGTTATCAAGGCCTTCAACAACATTCTGGCTGCGACCCTTGCCGATGGCGGGCGTCCGGTCGGTGCACCCGATCGCATTGCAGCGGCCGTTGCGGGTGACGATGAGGCTCAGAAAAGAATCGTAATGGGCATCGTGGACGAGGTTGGTTTCGATCCCGTCGATTCTGGGTCTCTCGATGAGTCCTGGCGCCAACAGCCATCGACGCCCGTCTATTGCTGCGACTGGAACGTCGAGGAGACGCGCAAGGCGCTCGCTCGGGCTGTCAAGGGAAAGGCCGCAGCAACGCGGGATAAATTGCCCGAACAATTCGCGGCACTCGGCCCCAATCCAAAGCACGCCGATGTCATCGCCTCCAATCGGGAGAACAATGCCCCGGCGTAAAGGCAATGAACCAACGACACCGCTAATCAGATAGCCAGCGTCTCTAATTTAGTTTCCGTCCATAAACGCTGGTTTTCTTGAGCTTGCAGCGCACTTGGGTTCCGCTTGGTGGCCGCTTTGAAGCCATGCGGTGTGGCTCATGGGTGCTAATTGCGGCGGCCAGGATTTCTGGTGGACATGCGCGCATTGGCAACTGCCGGCGTCACGCCGGTCCGGTTTTGGCTGGCGACATGGGATGTCAGGTCGGCCTGAGGCGGGCGAAGAGGGCGAGATTGTATGCGACCACCGAGGACCAGACATAAGCCTTGAAGTGGTCGAGCCCACGCCAGGTGCAGCGCCCCAAGCCGTAGGCGCGTTTGAGGCAGGAGATGCCGGCCTCGATGCCGGCGCGGAAGTTGCGCAGCTTGCGATAGACCCAGCGGCTCTTGACCATGTCTTCGATCCTGAGGCCGCACTTCTTGTGGAAGGCCATGTCGCAGATGCCCCAGGCTTTGGCTCGGCTCAAATTATCGCGGCTGGCATAGCCGCCGTCGGCCGCCGCCTGACGCGGCGCCTCGCCCCAGATGCCGATGTGGCGTTCCAGCATCGGCAGCAAGCGCTCGCTGTCGGCCGGGTTGCCGGTTTCGACGACGAGGTCGAGGATCAGCCCGCTTGTGCCGGTGGTCAAATTGATCTTATGGCCATACTCGACGTCGCGGCTGCCTTTGACGATGATGTCGGCATGCGGCTCGAACAAACTGACCAGCTTGTCGCCAGCCGGCACCGCCTCGCCGGCCAGGACCCGCCGCTCGGTCTGGGCGATGATCCGTTCGATCAGCGGCTTATAGTGGCGGAGTTGGGCCTGCCAGAGTTCGACCGCCGGGCCCGCCGCCAAGGGCAGTTGCGCCGCCGCCTGTTCGAGATAGCTCAAGGTGGTGCGCGTGATCCTGACCAGCGCGCGATAGTGCTGAACTCGTTTCGGACGACCGCGGGTAAATTGGATCGCCCGGGATCGCTTCTTCGCCGCGCGGCAGTGATCGTGCCATGAGATGGCGCTGCCCAAGGAAGCCGCCTGCTGCAACAGCCGCACCATCACCCGCACGCAGTCCCACAAAAGACTACTGTCGCTCGGTTCGTGCATCAGCGCCGAAGTGACGGTGCTGTCGATGCGCACGACCTTGCCGCGTTCCACCTTGTCCTGCCGGGCGCTCGTCAACAGCACGCGATTGATCGCTTCAAAGGTCCCGGCCCGGATCGCGCTGATCGTCTTGTGCAAGACCGACTTCTTCGGGTTCCACCCCCACGGCAGCCGGGCAAAGGCCCGGAACGAGGCGGAATCTTCCAGATGAAAGGCCAACTCCTCATAACTCAACTGACGGTGTTGTTTGAGCAGGGCGCAACGCAGCACGGCCTCCGCCGGCAGGCCCTCGCGGCCGGTCTCCTTGACGCCGTGGCGGCGCAGGTCCTGCGCTACCAGCCCGAGCAGATCACGATGCTCATCCAGCCATTGCGACATGGCTTTCAGCTCGCGGCCGATCTCGTGTTCGGCGAAAAGATCGAATATATTGGCTTGGACGGTGCGTTCTTGGCGCATTGTCGGCTCCGGCGGTTGCGGGTTTGTCTTTAGAATCAATGGCTTGATCTAAAGTATACCTGAAACCGCCGGGCTTTGCCCGCCGCAATATCGCAATTCCTCCAATAATTTCAGTGGTTTACCGTTTGTGGACGGGCACTAATTTAGCGAGCCTACGGGTTAAAGCGCTTACTTTCTCGAGATATTTGATTGAACGATGTGGTTCTCCGCCTGCAGGATTTTGCCCGAATCCGTTTTGGTCTATCCTATTGTTTGATCAATCAGGCCGAATCTCTCACAACGAGTTTGCCGTGGAAGTTAACCGTCTCCCTCGGCGCTCTTTCCAGAATCATGTCTATTGCCGCTTTGACCATCTGGTCGGTGGGTTGCTCGTAGGTTGTAAGGCCGTATGCCGGTGACGCTGCTGGGGCAGCGTTGTCGAAGCCCACAATGGCGAGATCGTCCGGAACACGTAACCCGAACTCGCTTCGGGCAACATCCATCGCTCCAAACGCGAGAGCATCGTTTTCGCACATGAGAACATCGATCCGGTCTTCCGGCGCGACTTTGGACAGATAGTCCCGGGCGGCCTGCGCGCCGGCTTCTGCGCTGTAGCGCTCGGCAGACATCTCGACGAGCTTGACGCCGAGAGCGGTTCGCCAGAACTCCTTAAAGTTTCTCCGCCTGCCAAGCGCCGTAGACAATGTACGCGCCCCGGCCATAAATCCCGGTCTCCGATACCCCCTTTCCAATAGGTGCCTGCCGATCTCGGCAATCGCCACGACCGCATCGCAGGAAATAGCAGGAACACCTTCGATCTGGCTATCTCGAGCGAGAACAAACATCGGAGGCCCAGCGCGTCCCAGCTTATGATCTGTCAACATCTCGTCCCGAAACGCCGTACCAAAGAGCACGATCGCATCAACCTGCCGCTGGTCGGCATTCAATATGGCGTGCACGTGGTTGTAGTGTTGATTGATATTGATCAACATGGTCACGAGCCCCTCCGCCTGCAGGCTGGCGGTCAGTTTTTCAAGAAACGGAAGCTTGTGCGGGTTTGCGAAGTCATCAACGAGAACCGCGACCTGATGTGTGGAATTGGTGGCAAGGCTTCTAGCCAAGAGGTTCGGCCGATAATTGAGCCGCTCTGCCGCCTCCAGCACTTTGGCTTTGCTTGCTTCCGTGATCGATGCACCCGGCGTAAATGCGCGGATGACCGTCCACTTTGAAACGCCGGCCTCCATCGCCACGTTTTGCGCCGTCGCTCGCTTCATAGTCGAACCTCTCCGTTTCGAAACGTTTATTCCATTTCTGCCGGAATGCGAAATGAATGGTTGATTTCTCTTGGCAAGAATCTTATAGCTATGCACGTTTGCTACCGGTAGCAAAAAATATGCACCCGGTAGCAACTTTGGAGGACCCGCCGTCTGAGGCGTTTTTGGTGGTTCTCGCGCTGGGAGGTGCGGGACACCCTTTGGGAGGAGTTTTTATGAAATCGTTTCTTCGTAAAATCGTGCTGGGCGCTGCCGTGGTTGGAGCGCTTGGCGCTGCATCCGGCGTTGCCATCGCACAGGATATCAACATCATCGCCGTAACGCACGGCCAGGCCAACGACCCCTTCTGGTCCGTCGTCAAGAACGGAGTGAGCGCCGGTGCCAAGGATGCCGGTGTCAGCATCGATTATCGCGCACCGGAAACCTTCGACATGGTGGCCATGAGCCAGCTGATCGACGCAGCCGTCAACCAGAAGCCAGCCGGTCTGATCGTCTCGATCCCGGATTCGTCCGCCTTGGGCCCGTCGATACAAAAGGCTGTCGCCGCCGGCATTCCGGTCATTTCCATCAATTCCGGCTCCGATGTCTCGAAGTCACTCGGAGCGCTTCTCCATGTCGGCCAGGACGAATACAACGCCGGCAAGGCAGCGGGTGAAAAGCTCAAGGAAATGGGCGGCAAGGTTGCCATCTGCGTCAACCAGGAAGTCGGCAACGTCTCCCTCGATCAGCGTTGCAAGGGCTTTTCCGATGGTTTTGCGGGTGCCGTTACGGTCCTACCCGTCTCCAACGATCCGGCCGACGTTCGGGCCAAGGTGAAGGCGGCGCTCAGCTCGAATTCCGACATCGACACCGTTATGGCGCTTGGCGCAAGCACGGCCGGTGAGCCGTCGCTGGCAGCCGTTGCCGATGCCGGCATGACCGGCAAGATCAAGGTTGCGACCTTCGACCTTTCGGCGGACTTCTTGAAGGCTGTCGCATCCGGTGAAGCCGCTTTCGCCATCGATCAGCAGCAGTTCCTCCAAGGTTATCTGCCTGTCGTCTTTCTCGCAAACTATGCGAAATACGGCCTGATCCCCGGCGGCAATGTGCCTTCCGGTCCTAACCTGATCACCAAGGAAAAGGCAGCCCAGGTCGTCGAACTGTCGGCAAAGGGCATTCGCTAATCCACGACTGCCGAAAGGCTTGATTGTCGAACACCCTCCGCTTTCGAAGAGGGTGTTCGACAGGCGACGTGCGTCGTGAGGAATGCCCTCGGCGCTTCGGCGAATTGCATCTATTGGGAGGTAGGTATCATGGCTCCGATCGAGCAAAAAATAGGAGATGCGTCAAACTCAGACGAGCGCATCAAACAGGTGGGCTTTCTCACACATATGATGCGTCGGCCCGAGCTCGGTGCGGTTGCTGGCCTCATCCTGGTGGTGACGTTCTTCTTTCTTACCGCAGACCGCTCGATGTTTTCGCTTTCAGGTGTGATGACGATCCTGGCCCCGGCCTCACAGCTGGGAATTCTCGCCATTGCGGCAGCTCTGCTGATGATTGGTGGCGAGTTCGATCTTTCGATCGGCTCGATGGTCGCGTTCGCGGGCCTGATCTTCGGTGCGGCCCTGACCAATTTCGGCCAACCGCTCTGGATTTCCATTATCATCACGATGCTGCTTGCAGCCGCCATGGGCGCGGTGAACGGACAGATCGTGATCAGGACACGGTTGCCGTCGTTCATCGTCACGCTTGCCTTCCTCTTTATTTTGCGGGGTCTAACCCTTGTTGGCCTGAAATGGGCGACAGGCGGCTCAACGCAGCTTCGCGGCATCGGTGAGGTCGTCGGCGACGGCCCCTTGAAGCGCTTGTTCTCAGGCGTCGCCTTCCAGGATCTTTTCAGCTGGCTTGCAGCCCATGGCCTGATCGAGAAGTTCGACAACGGCGTTCCAAAAGTCACGGGCGTGCCGGTGTCCGTGGTCTGGTTCATCGCCATTGCCGGGCTCGCCACCTGGGTTCTTCTGCGCACCCGCAGCGGAAACTGGATTTTTGCCGCCGGCGGCGATCCCAATGCGGCAAGAAACTCCGGCGTACCGGTCGATCGCGTGAAGACGGGGCTCTTCGCGCTCACGGCCTGCGCCGCCGCGCTTGTGGCCATCATCACAGTGTTGGACGCCGGCTCGACGGACGCGCGTCGTGGCTTTCAGAAGGAATTCGAGGCGATCATCGCTGCCGTGATTGGCGGATGTCTGCTGACCGGTGGTTATGGTTCGGCGATCGGCGCCTTCTTTGGCGCCATCATCTTCGGTCTCGTCTCGATCGGCCTGACCTACACGAAGTTCGACTCGGACTGGTTCCAGGTGTTCCTTGGCTCCATGCTGCTGCTGGCCGTTCTCTTCAACAATTTCATTCGACGCAAAGTGACAGGGGAGCGCTGATCATGACTGGTAACCAATCAGAAACCGCTCCGCCCGTCATTGAAGTCAAAAATATCGTCAAGCACTACGGCTCCGTCATTGCTCTCTCGGGCGTTTCGATGAAGGTGTCGCGGGGCGAGGTGCTCTGCCTGCTTGGCGACAACGGGGCCGGGAAATCCACACTCATCAAGACGCTCTCGGGTGTGGTCCGTCCCTCGGGCGGTGATTTCCTGGTTGAGGGCAAACCGGTCGCATTCACCAGTCCGCGCGATGCACTCGATGCTGGCATCGCGACCGTCTATCAGGATCTGGCGATGATCCCGCTGATGTCGATCACGCGAAACTTCTTCATGGGACGCGAACCCGTAAAGGGCATTCCTCCGTTTCGCCATGTCGATTTCAAGTATTGCAGCGAGGTGACTCGCGAGGAGATGCACAAGATCGGCATCGATATCCGCGACCCGAACCAGGCGGTCGGGACCCTTTCCGGCGGCGAGCGGCAATGTGTGGCGATCGCCCGGGCCGTTTATTTCGGAGCTAAGGTGCTCATCCTCGATGAGCCGACGTCCGCATTGGGTGTCGCCCAGACCTCCATGGTGCTGAAGTACATCCATCAGGTCCAGCAGAAGGGCCTTGGTGTGATCTTCATTACACACAATGTCCGCCACGCCTTTGCAGTTGGCAATCGTTTCACGGTTCTCAATCGTGGAAAGACGCTCGGCACCTTCGACAAGAGCGAGATTTGTCTCGAGGAACTGCAGAACCTCATGGCCGGCGGCAAGGAATTGCAAGTGATTTCTCACGAGCTCGGCGGGACGATCTGAGCAATACAAGCATTGGGAAACAGAAATGACCACAATCCTAAAAACCTCGCCTTTCACGCTCGCAGTCTGCGCTGAAATGGTGTTTCGCTCCCTGCCCGTTCTTGATCGGCTGAAACGGATCACAGAACTCGGCTTCCAGGCGGAAATCTGGGACTGGACGAAACACGATATCAAGGCGATCGCAAAGTCCAGCGCCACTTTCTCGTCGATGACGGGCTATATCACCGGCACGCTGGCAGACGATGACGGCGCGGAGGAGTTGCTACGCACCGCGCGCCAGTCGATCCCGGTGGCAAAAGAGCTGAATTGCCCACGCCTCAACTTGCATGGGACGGGGCTCGATGGACAGGGCCTGCCCGTCGTCAAGTCCGAGGTCGTCACCGGCGCCATGTGGCTGAAGGCGGCCGATACGCTAAATCGCATCGCTGATCTCGGCGAGGAGGAAGGCGTTACCTTCGTCCTCGAAAACCTGAACGAGGCTGTTGACCATCCAAAGACGCCGTTTGCCAAGGCCGCCGACACACTTGCATTGGTCGCGGCCGTCAACCGGCCGTCGCTGAAGCTCAACCTCGATCTTTACCACGCACAGATCGGTGAGGGGAACTTGATCGAGCTTTGCCGCACCGCTCTTCCACATATCGGTGAAATCCAGGTCGCCGACGTTCCCGGCCGCAAGGAGCCGGGCACCGGCGAAATCAACTATCCGGGAATTGCACGCGCACTGAACGAGATGGGCTACCGCGGGACGATCGGCATGGAAGCCTGGCCATCCGGCGATGACGAGCTGGCGCTTTCCCGTTTCCGCGACGCGTTTTCCCTCTGATCCGACAACAGCATTTTCAGGAGCTTTCCATGCCCGCCCACCGTCCCGTCAATCTCGCTCTCATCGGTGCCGGCCGCATCCGTTCGTTCCATGCCGAAAGCGTCGCCCGGCGTCTGGTCGATGCCAATCTGCTCGCCGTCGCCGATCCGGCGCCGGGCGCTGCCGAAAAGCTGGCCGCAACGCTCGATGCACCCAAAGCCTATACCAGCGTCTCAGAGCTTCTCGCCAATCCGGAGATCGATGGCGTTATTATCGCCACGCCGGCGCGTTTCCACACGAGCGTCGTCGTCGAAGCCGCGCGGGCCGGAAAAGCAGTCTTCTGCGAAAAGCCGATGGCGCTGACGCTCGAGGAAGCCGACGAGGCGATCGCTGTCACAAAATCTGCGAAGGTGCCACTCCAGGTTGGTTTCAATCGACGTTGGGACCAGTCCTTCTTTGAAGGACGTGCGGCGATCGACGCTGGCAAAGTTGGTTCCGTCCAACTTCTTCGCTCGTTGACGCGAGACCCGGGGCCTTACGGCGGCAACCCGGAAAAGACGCCGCTATGGACGATCTTCTACGAGACGCTGATCCACGACTTCGACACGCTGCTGTGGCTGAACCCGAAAGCAAAACCGATCGAGGTGACGGCGATTGCCGATGCGCTCGTGGTACCCGATTTTGCCAGAAAGGGGTTTCACGACACCGCCGTCGTCACGATCCGTTTCGACAACGGCTCGATCGCGGTCGCGGAGGCGAATTTCTGCGCCATGTACGGCTACGACATCCGCGGCGAGGTCTTTGGCTCCGACGGCATGGTGATGATGGGCGACGTGCGCCGATCTTCAATGACGCTCTACGGCAAGAACGGAGTGTCGAACGATACCTGGCGGCGTGACACGGATCACTTTGTCCACGGTTACACGGCCCAGCTCGCCTCCTTCGTCGACGCCATCAGGACAGGCACCGTCACCGGCCCGACCGGTGAAGACGCCCGCAATGCGCTTGCCGTCGCGCTCGCCTGCATCACGTCGGTTACCGAGCGCAGGACGATCCAGCTTTCCGGCCTCTAGGCCGGATCGCAAAAGACGGAGTGTGCCAAGAAATGCCGCAGCATATACGCAGTCTGAGCAGCCCGCCGGCAAGTTTCGAAGAGCTGAAGTCGGCCATCGCTTCCCGCCACGTCACCTTCTCTCTTCGCGTCGAGAATGTGGCAAAGAGGGTCCTGGCCAAACCGGAACTCATGGCCTTTGGTAGCACGACCTCAATCGCGGACGACTGCGGCGTCTCCGTTTCTACGGTCATGCGCTTTGTTGCGCATATCGGCTTCCACGAAATCGCGCAGGCACGCGCAATTTTCAGAAATGAGTTGCGCCGCCGCCTGTCTGTGTTGCCCGGGTCGGGTACGAAAAACGGCAGCGATGGGTAGATGCCTGTCGCCACAGTTTGGTACGCTCAAGCCCAGGTTCGTGGTTTAGGCTGGATCTGAAGACTGGTCCGATGAAGGCCGCTGGCGCATTCATTGATGCGTTATCTGCCAGCGCAACCCGATCTGTCGGAGTTGCCAGAGATATCGATTATTCTCGGAGGGTTGTCGGTTAGCCCGTTCGGCCAAGGGTGGAAAGTGCGTCCTGCAGTCTGAGCGTCGCCAGCGCCTCGGTTGCCTCATCCGAAGACCATCCCGCTTCCAGCGCCGCAGACAGGACCAGCGATTCCGTTTGAAGCTCGAGCTTCTCATAAAGCGGCTCGATGGCTTCGCGGGCTGTTACAACGTGCTGGTCTGGTGGGGTGATGGGTGTGGCGGCAACCGTAGGCATGAAATGCTCCTCCTATTGAACGCTAAGGTTCGAAACCCGTTAGGGGCATCCTTGTTCCATTCATATCGCCTTTTCGGTCTTCGAGCGGCGATGCGAAAGATGACGACGCCACATATGGCGAAATTTCCTCCATCGCAGGAACGCGCGAATGATGATTGCCGGCGGGATCTTCTTGTGGTCGCCGACAGTTCCCTGCCTGGTGATAGATGCGTTCGGGTCGAGCAGAAACGCGACCAACGTGCTTGCACTCTGCGCCTCTACTTCGAGCTTGTCATCCGATAATTGCAGCCCCTGCTCCCCTTCTGCAAAGGTCTGCGTATCGACGACAACGAAACCGCTAAAGACATAGAAATAGAGCTCTCGGCCGTGTTTCTGCGGGAATTCCACCCGTATGCCTGCATCTAACCGGATATCGAAGACGTCGATCGCGCTGCGGACATAGAAGGGGGCGCCCTCTCCTTCCGGCCCGACCAGGTGTCGCCAGACGTTTGCCGCGGCAGCTGGCATCGGCCCGTGCTGGATCTTCGGCTCGAGATCAACCGCATAAGGGCGAACGAGGATCTGCAGCATTCGCAGAGGCGGATCGGATGCCAGCGTCTCTTCGGAGTGCCAGAAGCTGACCCCGGCATTCATCACCATCAGATGATCGCGGTCAATCACCAACCGGCCAGCGGCCCTGTCGTCGTGACGCATGACGCCTTCGGGCACCCAGGAAATGATCTCGTCGTTCCGGTGCTCGTGCATGGCGATCAGGCGGCCGGGATCGAGGATGGATTCAACGACCATGGCGAGAGGCCCCTGGCCGTGATCGGTCGGCTTCGGCTTCAACCAGCCCGGCATATTGACATGTGCGACGAAGCCTCCCGCATCCCGCACCACGAACGTTCGTGCGCCCTTGATCAGCATCGCATCCTCCATGCTTGCAAGGCAGTGACGATACAGGGCTATTAGCCATCTGCCGGAAGGGCGCGTCAATGGAAAGGATGTTTGTCGGACCACGATTGACGCCGGGCAGGAAATCCGCTGAGACGTACCGTCCTAATCAGGAACCATGGTCGACGCATTCGTCCAGGCGGGTGCTGCAGCGTCCTTTGCGCGTCCAAAAAGACGCGGCGCTGTAGTGGCAATTTGAAAAATATCGGGCGCAATCGATTCTTTGACGGGATCTGCAATGACCACCGAAGCACGTAACTCGCATCCCATCTACTTCATCGGAGCTTTTGCCACGGGCGGGCTCCTGACTTTCATGGTGCACCTCAACGGCGAGTTGGCCCGTTATGGCAATCCCCTGTTCTCATCCTGGACCGCACACGGCACAGGCATCATCGCAGCCATCATTCTTCTCCTGGTGGTCCACCGCCAGCGCACGCCGATGGTAGAAAAAGCCCCCAACGCGCCTTTATGGGCTTATCTCGGCGGGATATCCGGCGCTGCAACGGTCATTCTGACCTCGACCGCGGTCAATTCACCGCTCGGGCTCTCCGGCACCTTGGCTTTGGGTTTGGCAGGCCAGGTCGCCTTCAGCGTCGCGGCCGACAGTTGGGGACTGTTCGGTCTGCCAAAGCGGCGCCCAGATAGACGAGACATCGTCGCACTCGGCTTGGTCGTCACGGGGGCCGCACTCATTATATTGTTCGGGCGAGGTGCGGCATGACGGTGTTCATTCTCCTGGCGTGCCTGGGCGGTGTGCTCGTCGGCCTCAGCCGTCAGCTCAATGGACGGTTGAGCATATCGACGACGCCGCTGATCGCATCCTTCTGGAACCATGCCATAGGCTTTGCCGCCCTCACCTGCCTTGGTCTCTTTGTCGGTGGTCTGCTTCCTGCGGGCGCCGCCGAGGCGCCTTGGTATGCCTATCTGGGTGGTCCCATCGGCGTCATCTTCGTGGCGGTGGGCAGTTGGGTCATTGCTCGAATCGGCGCGGTGAATTCGGCTCTGCTGATCATCGGTGGCCAGATGGTGACAGGGGTGGTGCTTGATTATGCGCGCGACGTTCCCGCGTCATTTTGGGCGAACGCGACCGGAATTGTTCTTATCGTCGGCGGAATGATGGTCAGTCGGGGACGACGCAAAGCCGGCGGTTCGCAATAGCCAAGCGCTGCGCTGCCATTCCGGTGCTATCGCTGACCGAACAATTTCATCGGCCGGTCGCAAGGGGACGGATGGACGGTGGGGAATGGCTCCCCGCCGTATTTGCTCTTTCACTCAGCCGTTAATTGCCGGGCCACATTCATAAGCATCCTGTCGGCGCTCCTTGCGCCGAACAAGGAAAGCGAAACATTTCCCGCGCAATTGATAATGGGAAAAGCCAGTTGCGGGCAGCCGCCAAGGCCCGAGAGACACAAAAGCTTGATGCAGGCGGAACGAAATGCGGCGAAGCATCCCGGTTCGGCATCGCGCCTTGGCGGGCTCATGGCCAAGGTCGGAAGAGCGACAACCACATTTTCGTGGAGCAATCGGTCGATCTCCGCGGAGAAAAGTTTGCGGATCCTGCACGCCTCGCGCACCTCCTCGTCGTTCAGGCGAGATCCTGACAGAAGACGCGCCGCAATATCGGGCGCAATGGCTTCAGGGCTCCGCTCGAAGAGTGTTCTGTTGCTTTCCCAGGCTTCCCTTTGCAGGATGGTGATGAACGCCAAAGCAAGATCGGCGAGGCTGAACGAGGCGATAGCATTGGTCCTGCGAACAGGCATGCCCGCTGATCGAAGGCTGGCGATCATCTCGTCGGCGACCGCGTCGTCAATGGTTGCGAAGATATCCTCGGGAACGAGAATAGATGACGGTTGGTCATTTGCCGCGGGCATGCCGACGGCGCTCATCACCACGGCCATTGGTTCCAGGCTTCTCGTCATGAAGCCCGGCACGTCGAAGCTTGGCGCCAGCGGACGCAGCGCCCTGTCGTCGAGGCTTCCATGTGTCGGCCGCCAGCCGGTGAGGCCGTTGACGGCGGCGGGCAGACGGATGGAGCCGGACGTATCTGTTCCAAGGCCGATATCCGCGAGGCCAGCGGCAACCGCAACGGCTGAGCCCGACGACGAACCGCCGGGGATGAGGTTGGGATCGCGCGGATTGATCGGCATGCCGAAATGGATGTTGCCGCCGATAAGGGAATAGGCGAGCTCATCCGTATTGGTTTTGCCGACGAAACAAGCGCCAGCATCAAGCAGCGTCTGGACCAGGGGCGCCGTCGATGTCTTGATGCCGGAGGCAGCGAGCACCGCGGCATTGCCGGCAGCGGTCGGATAGCCGGCAACGTCGAAAAGGTCCTTGACCGCCAGGCGAAGGCCGGAAAGCGGACCGATGGCCGCGTGCCCGACATCCGCATCGGGATAGGGCATGAATGCATTCCACGAGTCCCGCACTTGCCCTGGCTCCCTAGATCTTCAGATGTTGCAGCACACGGCTGCGGCTATCTGGACCATTTGGGCTTTCGTCTTCGATCGCCCCGAGTTTGAGAATGGCCCAGCGGTCGGCCACCGAAAGGGCGAAATCCAGGTTCTGTTCGACGAGCAGAATGGTCGTGCCGCGCTTTTCGCGGTCGTCCCTCAATGCTTTGGCGATGTTCTGGACGACGGAGGGCTGCAGGCCTTCGGAGATTTCGTCGATCAGCAGCAGTTTTGGCCGCAGCATCAGCGCCCGCGCGAGGATCAGCATTTTCTGCTCCCCGCCCGACAGGGTGCCGGCCTTCTGCGCCAGCCGGTCCTTGAGAAATGGGAAATAACCGTAGACCCGCTCCAGGGCGGATGCCAGATCCCGGTCGCCTTTGAGCGCAAGGCGCAGATTGTCGCGGATGGAGAGGTCCTGAAACAACGGCAATTCCTGCGGGGCGTAGCCGATGCCGGAAGCGATCAGCTCCGCGGGCTTCCTGTCGGTGATAGCAGCACCGTCCACCTCGATCTTGCCTTTGCCGACACGCAGGAAGCCAAGGATCGTCTTCAGTAGCGTCGTCTTGCCCATGCCGTTCTTGCCCATAAGGGCGAAGATCTCGCCCGGCCGGATGGCGAGCGAAACGCCATTGACCACATCGACCGCGCCATATCCGCTCGATACGCCGCTGAGCTTGAGTTTGAACGTATCAGCCATGGGCGCCTCCTGCGTAGATGGTGCGAACCGTTTCGGAATTGACCACGTCATTCACCGTGCCGTCGAGAACGAGCTTGCCCTGGTGGAGAACCACGATGCGGCTCGATATGTCGCGCACGAAATCCAGATCATGTTCGACCAGGATGGCGGCGAAACCCATCTCGTCCGTCAGTTTCTTGAGGATGGTTCCGATGGTCATGCGCTCGGTCTTGGTAAGACCCGCAGTCGGCTCGTCGAGAAGAATGATGCGTGGTTCCAGAGCGACGACCATCGCCAGTTCGAGAGCCTGCCTTTGACCGTGCGACAGCAGCGAGACCGGCTTGTCCAGCATATCAGCCATGCCGGTGAGCGCCAGGATCTCGGCCGCAGCGGCCGGCAGCATGATCTCGGCGAGCGATCGCAGCGGGTTGGGTCTCTCGCGGCTGAAACGCGCCATCTTCAGGCATTCGCCGACCGTCATGCTGTCGAAGATGCTGGCAACCTGGAATTTGCGGCCGACACCGAGGGCGACGATCCGTTCGGGTGCACGACCGGCAATATTCGTACCGATGATGTCCACTTGACCTTCGATCTGCTGGGTACCGTCCGACAGACAACGCATCAGCGTGGTCTTGCCGGCGCCATTGGGGCCGACCAGGCTGACGAGTTCGCCGGCGCCGATTTCAAGGTCGATGCCCTTGAGGACGGCGAAGCTGCCATAGGACTTGCCGAGACCGCGGATCGACAAAAGGCTTTTACCTGCCAACGCAATATCCTTGGCGACGATGCGCGTCGGCAAGGACTTCAGAGTACTGCTGGAGTTTGCCGACTTCAGGAATCGCGTCACCAGGGAGGCGAGGCCGCCCGGCAAAAGGATGATCATGGCGACGAAGAGCCCACCGACGATCAGTTGCCACAGGAAGGGCAGATCGCCCGAAAGACTGGCGCTCAGATAATCGATCCCGATTGCGCCGAACAACGGTCCGATAATCGTTCCCCGACCACCGAGCGCCGTCCAGACGACGAGTTCGGTTCCGAATACGAAGCCGGTGTTTTCAGGTGCGACGACACCGGAAGCATTGGCAAAGAGGAAGCCCGCCAGGCCGCATACGCCAGCCAGAACGCCGGTCAGGACGATCTTCAGCCGGGCGGGGTTCATGCCCAGATAGGCGATGCGGGCTTCGTTATCGCGGATTGCCACGAGCAGACGGCCGGCGTCCGACCGGACGAAGACGATGGCAAGAACGGCCAAGGCCAGCAGGCACGCGCCCGACAGGCGGAAATAGCCGGGAAGCCCGAGCGGGAGCGTTTCGTAACCGACGAGGCCACTCGAGGAACCAGTCCAGGTGCCGCCCGAAAAGACGAGCTGGGTGACGACGATCGGCACCACGAGCGAGATCACGGTGGCATAGAGCGGTGTCGAGCCGTGATAGAACGACAGCCAGCCGACGGCGAGGCCAAGCACGAGCGGAACGAGCACGGCGGCAACAAGGGCGACGACGAAAAGCGCCGGGCTTGCGCCGATATGGGTGAGAACCATGGCGGTGGCATAGGCGCCAACGCCGAAGAACGCCGCCTGCCCGAAGGTGAGAACACCCGTATAGCCCCAGAGCAAGTCGACGGTGATCGCCAGCATGGCGTAGATCATCGAACGCGTCAGTACGTTGAGGCTGAAGCGGCCGAGAAACATCGGTCCGAAGACGATCAAGAGGAGAGCTGTGAGCGCCAGCGTCAGAAGAAGGACAAGCCGGAGTTTTTGTCTGTCACGCACGGGCAAATCCCTTCGGACGTATGCGCAGTGTGATTGCGCAGAGGACGGCTACGGTGATGCCGCCGAGGATTGGACTGAAATAGATGCTGACGAGCACCTGAGCGGCCCCGAAGATGAGACAGGCGGCAGCAAGCGCACCGAAAGAAGAGCCTGCGACCATTACCAGCATGAAGGCGCCCGTCAGCCAGGCGACACCCATATTGGGATCGACGCTGGTCAGCGGCGCGAGCAGCACGCCTGCAAGGGCGGCAAGGCCGGTGCCAATCATGAAGGTTGCGAGCCGCACCTTTTCGGTATCGATACCGAGTCCGCGGGCCAGCGTTTCGTTCATGATGACCGCCCGGGCGGAAAGACCAAGCCTTGTCCCATCGAGCAGCAAGGTGAAGCCGAGCCCCAGACCGACAGCCGCGACAATGGCGAAAAGACGGTAGGCCGAGTAGCCGGTGCCAAAGAGATCGAAGGTGCCCGGCAGCAGCGCCGGCGTGAACTGCACGTCGCGGCCAAACCAGAGCGTGATCAGCTGGCCGATGACGATGCCAAGGCCCCAGGTTGCAAGAATGGCGTCGAGCGGGCGGCGATAGAGAGGCCGCACGATGAACCGCTCGGTAACACCGCCGAGGATCGCTCCGACCAGGAAGGCGAAGGGAATGGCAAGCCACGGATTGAGGCCAAACCCGCTGACGACGACGGCGCAGTAAGCCCCGATGGTCAGCCATGCGCCATGCGCGAAATTGATGATCTTCAGCACGCCGAAGATCGCAAGCAGCCCGGCGGCAACGATGAAGAGAATGGCCGCAGTGCTGACAATATCGAGAAAGAGCGTCATTTCTAGAACTCCGATGCTGGAGGCGGGGCGCCCTGCCCCGCCACGCTGGTTTCAGAGATTCGGGCACTGATCGCCGGGATCGACGTCCTTGAAGCTATCGACGACTGCAACGCTGCCATCGTCCTTGACCTGGCCAAGATACATCGTCAGCGGCGCGTGGTGCTGCTTGTTCATGGAGATCTTGCCGCGCGGACCGGTGAAGGATACGTCAGGAAGGGCTTTGAGCACGTCCGCCGTATCGGTGCTGCCGGCCTTTTCGACGGCTGCCTTGTAAAGGTAGATCGCTTCATATTGCGGTACGGAAAGATCGTTCGGCGTGCGCAGTTCCTTGCCGAACTTCTTGTCCATGGCCGAAAGAAAAGCCTTGTTTTCCGGGCTGTCGATGCCGGTGACGTAGGAAGCGGAGAGGAAGATGTCCTTGGCATCCGTGCCCATGCTCTTGGCGGTGCCTTCGTCGACCGCGAGATTGCCGTAAGGCAAGGTGACGCCAGACGAGCGCAACTGCTTGGTCAAGGTCACGTTCGGTGCGCCGCCGGCCGTCGAGGTGATGATGGCATCGGCGCCGGAGGAGCGGAGCTTGGAGATGATCGCTGTCCAGTCGCTGCCATCCATCGGCAGATATTCCTCGCCGACGACCTGAGCGCCGGCTTTTTCGATATAGCCCTTGGCGAAGGTCAGCATGCCGCGTCCGAAGGCATAATCTGAGCCGATCAGGAAGAACTTCTTTGCGCCCTGTTTGGTGATGAAATTGTCGACGACAGGCGGCACCTGCTGTTCCGGAACCCAGGCATCGACGAAAAGATTGGCGTTGCAGGATTTGCCTTCGTAGAACGACGTGTAGATGTATGGCACGTCACCCTTGGAAATGATCGGCAAGCCGGCATTGCGCGCAGCACTCGTCTCCATGGAGATGACGACGTTCACCTCCTTCTGGAAAACCAGGGAATCGAAGGCCTTTTGCGCGCCGGCCGCACCTGACGCGTCGTCGGCGATCTCAAGCTGCAGAGGCCGCCCGAGCACGCCGCCTTTGCCATTGATTTCTTCGACGGCAAGCTCCGCAGCTTGGACGACGGACGGCGCGACCACGCTGTTTGCGCCAGACAGCCCGACCGGCACGCCGATCTTGATCGGATCCTCGGCGAAAGCTGCGGTGGCGAATGCCGCAGATGCCAGCGTCAGCATTATGGTTTTCATTTGCATTTTGTTCCCCTTTCTTGAGTGGGTCGATGTTATCCGTAGACATCGGCTCGGCGATCGCCGAGCAGATGATTGAAGCTGTTGAGCGTGCGGGTTTCCGTCACGCTCGACAGATCGATTTGCGCAAGGAGGATTTCCTCGCGATCGGCGCTGGCCGGACCGGATATCGGCCAGCCCTGCGGACCGACGATAAGGCTGCGGCCGATGAAGGACTGGCCGCGCTCGATGCCGATCCGGTCGGCGCAGGCGATGTAGAGACCGTTGGTGTGGGCCGCCGCCTTGTGGAGGATATTGGCCATCGGCTCGGGAACGCTTTCCGCCCCGGCCATCGGTACCCAGTTGGTGGGGACGCAGACCAGTTCGGCGCCGGCCAGCGCCAACTGACGAAACGTTTCCGGAAACCAGCCGTCGTAGCAGATGGCGATGCCGATACGGCCGAAGGGCAGGTCGAATACCGGCAGTCCGAGATCGCCTTTTCTGAACAGACGGTTTTCGTTGTTCCACAGATGAAGCTTGCGGTATTTGCCGATGTATCCCTCGGGACCACAGAGAAGAGCGCTGTTGTAAAACCGGTCGCCATCCTGCTCGGCAACGCCGCTGACGATGTAAAGGCCAAGCTCCTCGGCAAGGCGGCAGAGCGTCTCGGCACTCGCGCCGCCGGGTACCGGGCCGGCCAATGTGGCAACCTCGTCGCCGTCACGGAAGTTATAGCCGCTATCGGCGAGTTCCGGCAGAACGACGATCTCCGCGCCCCTGGTGTTTGCCGACCTCACCAGCCGATCGATAGCCGCAAGATTACCGGCGCGATCACCGACGATCGGTTCGAATTGGACGGTTGCGACGGTTACCGTCCGTGCGGCTGAGGTCTTGACGGTCAATCTTGTCTCCAAACGCAAAAAACCTCTGGCACGGAATTCAATCCGTGAACCAGAGGCTACATAGCCATGATGTGAATGCGGCAGCCCTGCCGCCGAGCAAACCTGCTCGTTGTCTTTAGGCTTGCACGAAAGAATGTGACCGTCAAGCCGCTTCGGCAGGCATTTTCAGGAGGGCAAGAGTTGGCGACTTAAGGTTGCGTTTTTGGGCCGATGGTAAGTCCGAGGCTTTTCATGGTGTCTTGCGCGGCAATGATGGATTCGGCGATCGTCGCCATCGGAACGCGCTTCGACGTCGCCTGATCGCGCAAGAGCTTATAGGCCGCCTCCTCGTCGAGACCATTCATCACCCGCAGCGCTGAAACGGCTTTTTCGACCAGCCGGCGACTTTTCAAGGTTTCCTCGAGTTTCTGCACCTTGCCGGCGAGCCGTTTTTCGTAGCTATGCCGATAACGTGCAAGCGCAAATTGCGTCAGGATGCCGAGTGGCCGCAACGGTTTGCTGATCACGCCGTGAGCGTTGAGATCGATGATCGCCTGGAGGGCGGTCGGGCTCTCATAGGTTACGATGGCGATGATCGCCGTCTGCTGGAGGTCGATAATCTGCAGCGCGTGCTCGACATGCACATCCTCGACGTGCAGAAAGACGGTGTCTACGTCGGGAGGCAAGGCTGGCGGAAGCGGCCAGGTGGCCCGAACCTCACAGCCAAGGCGCTTGAGGTGGGCGATCAGCACGTCGCCGTCCTCGTCGCGAGGATGGACGACCAGAACGCGTGCGCGCCGCAGATCCTGAACGATCCTGCTCGATCCCGCCATCTCAGGCCTCCAGCCAAACGTCTTCGAACCGCGACGCCGTCAGGTACGGATCCGGCCGGATCGGGCCAGGCGCCTGCCAGGCAATGTCGAAAAGTCCATCGGCGCGCGCCACGCCAATGCGGGGATGCAGCCAGAGGTGGCGGGTATCGGCGTCGAAATTGATCCGGCCTTCCGGAGCAAGAAAATCTTCCAGGAGAATTTCTTCGGAAATGCGATGGGTTTCGAGCGAGCCGGCCCGGGCAAGCGCGCGGGCGAAAAGGTGAACCTGCGCATAAGCCGGCTGCGACCAGACGCTCGTGGTGAAGTCCTGGCCGAAGCGGGCTTTGAATGCCCCTACGAAGCGCTCATTCGCCTCGTTCTCGACCGTCTGGAAATAGGTCGCCGAGAGAATATGGCCGGTGCAGGCATCGGCTCCGATCTCGCGAATCTCGCTTTCGGCCATGGTCAGACTGGCAATCGGAACCCGCGTTCGATCGATCCCGGCCTCGGAATACATGCGGTAAAAACGCTGCGCCGGCCGGCCGATGATCGTCGAGAAGATGGCATCGGGCTTGAGACGGACGATATCGGAAATAACCGAACGCAAGGTCTGTTCGTCGGCATGAAGAGGAAGATATCGTTCGCTGACGACTTCGCCGCCCTTTGCCTCGACCACATCCCGCATGACCCGATTGGATTCGCGCGGATAAATATAATCCGCGCCGACGAATAGGATCCGGCGTCCATGGTGGCGGAGAAGGTATTCTGCGAGCGCGAAAGTATTCTGATTGAGGGTGGCGCCGGTATAGACCACATTTTCCGAATATTCGAAACCTTCATACATCGACGGATAAAACAGCAGTCCGTTGTGCCGCTCGACGATCGGCAGCACCGCCTTTCGGCTGGCTGACATCGACGCACCGAAAATGATGTTGACGTCGTCATCGGCCAGAAGTCGCCGGGCCAGATTGCGATAGGCCGTTTGATCCCCGCCCGGATCATAGGCGATCGGAACGATGGGCTTGCCAAGCACGCCCCCCGCCGCATTGACTTCCTCGATCGCAAGTGCGGTGCCAAGAAAGTGCTCGGTTTCCGTAATTTCGCTAATTCCGCTTCTGGAAAACAGCACTCCCACCCGCCATTCGGAGCTTGTCATCGTTACCTTTTCCGACGTGTTGGAGGTTCGAAAGCGGTGAATGCCTCAGTTCCGCGTTTTCGACTTCCATACCCTTAGTGCTTTTTCATGGGATACTGCAAGCGGGTGCGGATGCAGGTCGCTGTCACAATAGACGGAGACGGGAACTACCGGCTGTGAGCCGATGCAGGCATCACATCGTCGGGTATCGGGCACACATAGGCTTTGCCGCTGGTCTTTTCCCGCCACTCGGCCTTCGCGGCTGCGAGGAGGTCGGATGACGACATCAATGCGAGCCCCGTGGTCGCAAGCGTCTTGGCCGCATGCGCCATGGCTTTGTGCGCGGCCGGGCTCTTTCCCTGCGCAACGACCTGCCAGGTATGGGGATTGGTGCCGATCGCCCAGGCTGGCGCCCAGCATTGCGCGGTTGGCGTCACCCAGCTGACATCGCCGACATCGGTCGATCCGGCCCGGAAATGCGATTCTCCCTCGAAATCGCGCAGGCCGGTATGCAAGGGCGTCGAGCCATCGACCTTGGCGTTGGAGAACACATCGCCCTTGATCTGATAGAGGCGGATGCTGCTCCTGATCGCTTCCTGCGTGAAGGTATCCTGGATTTTCCTGGCGAAGGCGATGTCGGCCTCGTCGAAGGCTATCGGCCCGAGCGCGACCATGTTCTCGTGCATCGCCGTTTCAAGCGTGATGTTGGGAAGAAGGTTCGTCGAGGCGGTGTCGAACACGATCTCGACCTCTGTTTCGGTCATCATCGCCGCACCTCGTGCAACCTTCTCGACGCGCCCGGCAAGCTCAAGCGCCTGCGGCATATCAGGCGCCCTGATCAGATAGAGAACCTCGGCGCTGGCCTGCACGACATTGGCGGCTCTGCCGCCGGTGTCGGTGATCGCGTAGTGAACGCGGCAATCCTGCGGCATGTGTTCACGCAGGAAATTGACGCCGACATTCATGAGTTCGACCGCATCGAGCGCCGAGCGGCCGAGATGAGCGCTGTTGGCAGCATGTGCCGCGACACCCCTGAAACGATAGTAATATTCAAGAACGGCAAGATTGTTCGTCGAGCGAACACCATTGAACGGAGCCGGATGCCAGGTCAGGGCGGCATCGACGTCATCGAATGCGCCGGCGCGAACCATGAAGGTCTTGCCGGAACCGCCCTCCTCTCCCGGGCAGCCGTAATAGCGCACCGTTCCCGGCAGGTTGTTGTCCTTGAGGTGGCGGGCAAGCGCAACCGCCGCCATCAGCGATCCGACGCCAAGCAGATTGTGCCCGCAGCCGTGACCGGTTGCTCCCGCCGCCTCGGGAAGAGGCTCGGCGACGTCGGCGGTCTGGCTCATTCCGGCCAGGGCATCGAATTCGCCGAGGAAAGCAATCACCGGCTCGCCGCTGCCGAATTGGCCGATGAAGGCCGTTTCCATGCTTGCCACGCCGCGGCGCACGGCAAAGCCGTTTTCCTCGAGTGTCCTTGCCAGCAATTGGGACGAGCGCCGCTCCTCGAACTTCAACTCCGCGAAGTCCCAGATACTGTCGCTGAGGGCGATATAATCCGGCTTGATCTTTTCGACCGTCGCGGCAATGGAGCTGATCGCGTCAAGATTCATGGTATTCCTCGCTGCCTGCCCTGCCGCCACAGAGACGTGTTGCACTGGACCCGGCAGGACTGCCTGCCGGATCTCCTGTTGACTGTCGAAAGGGGATGGCGGCGCCCGACCCACCGGGCGCGGCAGTTCAGGCTCAATTGTCGAGCGAAACTTCCCAAAGACGGGCATTCGATTGCCAGACGGGCTGGCCCTTCAGCTTCTTGGTGGCACCCCAGACATCGACCATGTCATAGAGGAAGATGCCCGGCATTTGCTTGAGCATCAGCGTGTGAAACTCATCGAAGATCGCCTGACGCTTCGTCTGGTCGGGTTCCGCATAGGCGGCCTTCATCAGTTCGACGGCCTTCGGATCATCCCACATCAACGACGCATTCTTGTCCTTGTTGCCGACATAGAAGCCGTACATCAGCGCCGGATCGAGCCGCGGTGCGACCGATTGCGAGATGATCTGATAGTTGCCGGACCGGCGGCGATCGACCTGCGTCGCATAGTCGAGCACCTCGATCTGCACATTGAGACCTGCCTGCTGCATCATGGCCTGCGCCATCACCGCAGCCGGGAAGCTTGGCACGTTGCTGCGCTTGTTGGCGATGATGGTAATCGGCTCGCCCTTGTAGCCGGCCGTCGCAAGCTCTTTCTTCGCGGCCTCGATGTCGTAGGGCAGACGCTCCTTCTGGACATCGTCGAAATAGAGCGAGTCTTGCGAAACCATCGAACCGTTGGCTGCGCCGGTGCCATTGGAGGCGGCCTCGACGAGCTGGTCGAGATCGAGTGCCATCGCCATGGCGCGGCGCACGCCGGGATTGCTCAGAACCTCGTCGCGCGTCTGGATGTAGAAGAGATTTTTGCCGTTGTTGCGCGCCACGATTAACTGCATCGTATCGCTCGTCTTGAATTCGGGAATGAGATCCGGCGAAATCTCCGCGGTATCGAGCACGCCGGACTGAAGGCCGGCCTTTACGGTCGAAGCATCGGGAATGACCATGAACTTGATGCCATCGACGAGAGGGCGTTTGGAGCCGACCATGCCGTCGGGCTTGCCGTCGTTCTCTGGCGAGACATAATCGTCGAATTTGGCGAGATGGATATACTCGCCCTTCTTCCATTCATCCCATTTGAAGGGACCGGTGCCGATCGGCTTGACGAAGCTTCCGTCCGTGCCGACCGATTCCGGCGAAATGATCCCGGTGTAGCCGCATTCGGGGCGCGACATCAGGCCAAGGAAGACCGCGGATGGCTTTTCCAGCGTGATGGTGACGGTCGAAGCATCGACTGCCTTGACCCCCGTAACATGCACGCTGCCGCTGCCGTCGAAATCGGGAAGGCAGGTCCATTTCGTTTCGGGCTTGAGATAGCGGTTCCAGTTCCACTCGACGTCATCGGCGGTCAATGTCTTACCGTTATGAAATTTGACGTCGTCACGCAGTTTGAAGCTATAGCTCAGCCCGTCCGCCGAGACTTCGAAGCTCTTTGCCAGCAGCGGCTTGACCTCGCCGTTGTTGGCATAGCCGACGAGCCCTTCGACGATATGCAGGATGACGCCATCGGTATTGCCGTCGCGATTGACGCTTGGATTGGCGCTGCGCAGATCGGAACTTTGAGCCACGACGATGTCGCGGGCGTCGACCACGCCGGTCATCGCCATCAACATGGTGCCTGCAAGAAGAAGTTTGTGCATTGTTCTACCCTCTTTTTATGATCGTTAGGATTGGAATTCATCCCAGCAGGCGCGTGAAAGCCTGCCGATGGTTTCAAGCGCGACCGTGTAGCCGGGGGTGCCGTCCGGCATTTCCTGCGGCACGTCGTCGGTAAAGGCGGCGATGATGTAGAAAGGGGACCCGTCGCGATAGACGATACCGGCATTCATGCGGCCGCGCTTTCCGGTGCCGCCCTTGTGGGCGACGAGCACACCGAAGGGCAGCCGGGAGGGAATGGCATAGCGCAGGATCTGGTTCTTCAGGGTTTGAAGCGCATAGGCGCAAAGCGCCTGCGAGCAACCGAGCCGGTCCGCGGCTTCCCGCGAATCCTGGGCATCCAGGATGGTCTGTAGCAGATAGACCTGATCCCGCGCCGTCGTCGTGGTGACGGCTTTCAATGAATGATCGGGCGACAGCGCCAAGGGAGGGATGAGGAAGCGATGGTTGGTGCCCGTCATGCCGATCGACTTGCAATAGCTGTCGACCTCTTCGAGCGTCAGCCTTTCGAAGACCATCTTGGTGCAGACATTGTCGCTCAGCACCATCATGCCGGTGATGGCATCGCGCAGCGATATGACGATACCAGGCGTCAGATAGCGGAACATCCCGCTCGCCACTTCCTCGGCGAAACGTTTTTCGTAGGTGATCCGTTCGTCCAGGTCCAGGCGGCCTTCATGCGCGGCCTTCAGGGCCGCCATCATGATCGAGGTCTTTCGGGTGCTGGCGGAAGGGGTTTCCTCGTCCGCGCCCCTGACGATCGTTTCGCCGCTGCCAAGCGCACGCACCATGAAGCGCGTCACGAAAGGCTGGGCATCGCAGATCGCGTTCAATCGCTGCGCGAGCTTTGCGGATTCAATCATCGTCGTCATGTCAGTTCTCCAGGCGCCATTTGAGGATCACGCCGCCCTGAGCATTGTGGTCCAGAGCGGGGATGGCCGAGAGAAGCCTTTGCGTATAGGCCTCCTTCGGGCTGTCGAAAACCGTATCGCGGTCGCCCTCCTCGATGATCCGGCCGTCCTGCATGACGACGACGCGATCGGCCACCTGTTCGACCACGCCGAGATCGTGGCTGATGAACAGGCAGGAAAAGCCGTAGCGTTTTTGCAGATCGGACAGGAGTTCGAGCACCTGCGCCCGGACCGTCACGTCAAGCGCCGATACCGGTTCGTCGGCGATCAGGAATTTCGGCCGGCGCGCAATGGCGCGGGCAATCGCCACGCGCTGCCGCTGGCCGCCCGAAAGCTCATGCGGGTAGCGTCCGGCATAGTCGGCCCCGAGGCCGACTTCCTCCAGCGCCTCCAGGGCGCGCTTGCGCTTAGCCATGGCGTCGAGATCGGGAACGAGCCGCAGCGCTTCTTCCACGAGCGCGAGGATGGTCATGCGCGGATCGAGCGAGGAATAAGGATCTTGAAACACCATCTGGCAATTCAGCCGATAGTCCATCCAGTCGGCGGCGCGGCTGCGTCCCTTGAACCGGATATCGCCTTCGCTCTCGCGGACCAGTCCGGCAATGGTGCGGCCGAGCGTGGTCTTGCCGGAACCCGAACCGCCGACCAGCGCCACGACTTCGCCCTCGTGGATATCGATGCTGACGCCATGCAGCGCCCGTTTCGGCGTTTCTTTCTTCATCAGCGACCGCCGGCCCGGATAGTCGACGACGATATCCCGCGCCGAGACCATCGGCGCCCTGGTCTTGTCGATCGTCCGCGTCTCTCCGCGGAACGGCAGGGAGGAAAGCAGTTTCTTCGTATAGGCACGCTGCGGTGCGTGGAGCAGATCGGCGGTGCGTCCTTCTTCGACGATCACGCCCCTTTCCATGACGACGATGCGGTTCGTATAGCGGGCAACCATCGGCAGGTCGTGACTGATCAGCAGCACGGCGGTGCCTTCCGCCTGAGTCAGTTCCACCATCAATTCCATGACATCGCGCTGGATCACGGCATCGAGCGCCGTCGTCGGCTCGTCGGCGATCAAGAGCGCCGGTTTCAAGAGCATGACCGATGCCAGCATGATGCGCTGGCGCATGCCGCCCGAGAATTCATGCGGATAGGACGTGAGCGCCCCGGCGGGATCGCGGATCCCGACCCGGTTCAGCATGTCGAGGATCCGGCTGCGCCGTTCTTCCTTCGAAAGTTTCGTATGCAGCTGCAACCCTTCTTCGAGTTGGCGGCCGACGGTCATCGAGGGATTGAGCGAGGTCATCGGCTCCTGGAAGACGACACCGATTTCCGCACCACGCAATTGGCGCAATTGCGCGCCGTTCATGGAAAGCACGTCGCGTCCCTTGTAGGCAACGGAGCCGCCGATCACCTTGATGGGTGCCGGCAGCAGCGAGATCAGGGCGCGTGTTGCCAGCGTCTTGCCCGATCCGCTTTCCCCGACGATGCCGAAGATCTCGCCCGGCGCGATGTCGAAGCTGACCTCCTTGACGACCTGCACACCGGTCCCGGTGACCTGAAGCGACAGGTTGCGGACATTCAAAAGCGTTCTATTGGTCATTTCAGCCCCCTCATCCGCGGATCAAGCTTGTCCCGAAGAGCGTCGCCCAGAAGATTGATGCCGAGGAGCGTCAGGGCGATCGCCAGGCCCGGGAAGAGACCCAGCCAGACCGCCTGCTCGATGAATGGTCGGCCGGCGGCCAGCATGTTGCCCCAGGTCGGCGCCGGTGGCGGGACGCCGAGACCGAGAAAGCTGAGCGCGCTTTCCGAAAGGATCGCCCAACCGAACATCGAGGTCGCCAGCACGGTGATCGGCGCGATGCAATTGGGAAGAATATGGCGGAACATGGTGTAGAGCTCGCCATTGCCCATCACCTTGGAGGCCTCGATGAATTCCCGCTCGCGCAGCGACAGGACGGCGCCCCGGACAACGCGGGCCATGGATGGAGAATAGGCAATGCCCAGCGCGAAGATGATGCCATATTGATTGGCGCCGAAGACGGCGAGCAATCCCAGCGCCAGAAGGATGCCTGGAAATGCGAGAAGCGCATTGTTGACGGCCATGATGACGGCATCGATCCAACCGCGGGCGTAACCGCTGACGAGACCGATCAGCGTGCCGCAGACCGTCGCGAATGTGACCGTCAAGGTGCCGATCCAGACGCTCGCCCGGGCGCCGACGATCAGGCGGCTGAGCACGTCGCGGCCGAATTCGTCGGTTCCGAGCCAGTGGGCGCTGCTGGGTGCCGCCAGCCGTGCCGTGAAGCCGAGCTTCATCGGATCATAGGGGGTCCAGAAAAGGCCGATCGCAGCCGAGATCAGCAATGCGGCAATCAGAATGCTGCCGATGAAGCCGTTGAACGTAACGTTTTTCATTCGGCGACTACCCGCGGATCGAACAAGGGATAGAGCAGGTCGATGACCAAATTGACCAGCACATAAGAAAGCGAGACGAACAGCAGGCAACCCTGGATCACGGGGTAGTCGCGAGCAAAAATACTGTCGACCATCAGTCGCCCGAGCCCCGGAATGGTGAAGACCGTCTCGATGACGGCAATGCCGCCGAGGAGATTGCCGAGGATCAGACCGATGACTGTCCAGGTCGGGCCGAAGGCATTCTTGAAGGCGTGCCGCCAGAGGACGGCGCTCTCGGACAGCCCCTTGGCCCGGGCGTGGGTGATATAGTCGAGACGCAGCACTTCCAGCGTCGAGGCGCGTGCCATACGGATCAACACACCCATTTCGTGAATGACCAGGGTCATGATCGGCAGCACGAGGTAGAGCAGGCCGCCGGTCACGTTGCTGCCGATCGAGACATAGCCGAGGACCGGTAACCAGCCGAGTTTCAAGCCGAAGAAAAGCAGAAGCAGGAGGCCGAGCCAGAATGTCGGGATCGACAGCAGGATCGTGGCCGTGCCGACCAGCGCCAGGTCCGTCAGACTGTTCTGCCGCCAGGCGGCGATGACACCCGCCGGCACGGCGATGAGGCTCGCCAGAAGGACGGCGACGACGACGATTTCGGCACTGACCAGAAAGCGTGATGCGACAAGCGGCAGAACCGGCTCGTCATTGACGATCGAGCGGCCGAAGTCACCCTGCACGACATTGGCGCTCCAGATCAGGAACTGTTGCGGCAGCGATTTGTCGAGGCCAAGTTCCGAGCGCATTGCCGCGATCTGGGCCGGCTCGGCCATATCACCCAGCATCAGTGCCGCCGGATCGCCGGGTATGAAGCGGATCAGCGTGAAGACGGTCACCGAAACGAGGACGATCGTCGGCAATGCCATCAGCAGGCGGTTCAGAACGAATTTCAGCATTTTTGTTCCCCGCGATTGGCGACGGACAGTGCCCGGCGCCATCGGTTTCGTTGCCGCAGACTATGATCGAATGAAGAAATATCCGCAATATTATGCGATTCTGTCATAAGTCTATGCGGAATACGACCGCAACCAAAACGGCTAAGCTCGAGTAGGAGTTCCGGCTAAAAATTTGATTTCAAATGTCTTTTTGTGAAAGCTTGATCTGTCGCTTCAAGGCATCACTCAGAGCGTGGGCGGCAATCGAGAGTGGCGTCCCGACCGCTCTCGCCAATCCGAATTCCTGGGTCGCGCGCGGCACGAAAGGACGGTGAACCACCGGCAGATGGCGATAGAGATTCGCATAAAAACTGCTGATGATCGTGACCCCAAGGCCATGGGCGACGTAGGAACAGGCGGAGCTGTTGGTATGCGTCTCGATCTTGACGATCTGCTTGACGCCGGCCCGCCGGAAGGTCTGGTCGAGCGCCATGCGGTTCGGCCGTTGGCGGCCGATCAGAATGAGGGGCACGTCGCGCAAATTCCTGACCGTGATTTCCTCCAGTTTCGCAAGAGGATGATCCTTCGGAACGACGCAGACGCTTTCGCCGGTGGCGACCCGCTCGACCTCGATGCCCGGTCCGCTCTCGCCCTCCATGCGCAGAAAGCCGAAATCGATCACCCTCTGCTCGACGAGCTTGTTGATCGCTGTCGTCGTCTCGAAGAAGGTTTCGATCCGCACACCGGGGAAATCGCTGATGTAATCGGCCAGCATTGCCGGCGCGAAATGCTCCCACATGCTGCTCGGCAGGCCGACGCGGACGATCTCCGGGCCGGCGGCGCCGCTTCTTAAGTCCTCCGCGTGGCCCGACATCCGATCGACCGCGAGCAAGATGTTCTCGGCATCGCGAGCGAGAAGCAGGGCCTCGGGGGTGGGGATGAGACGGCCTTTGTCGCGCACGAAAAGCGACATCGAGAGGTCCGCCTCGAGTTGCTGGAGAAGGCGGCTGACGCCGGACTGACTGAGGCCCATCGTCTTTGCCGTGGCAATCGTCGACCCCGTCGCCAGAAGCGTGCGCAGGACTTCCAGTTGCTTGATATTCATGCGTTTGCGACCCCCCGGGACGATTCAGGCACCGTCATCATGCCCAGTCCGAAATGCTTTGAAGGAAGAGGCTGGCGGCCTTGGGCATCGGAAATTTCTCTCCGCTGATCAGCGCGTAGGCAATCGGCAGTTCCGGTTCGAGCGGAATGAACTGCAGCGGCAGCGTCGCATATTCGTGGGCGATGATCTCGCCGACCAGCGCAATGCCGAGCCCCTGGGCGGCCAGCGCGCAGGCACTCGCCACCGAATGCGCTTCGAGCAGGGGGCGTTGGCGGATGCCGGCCTTGTAGAACAACGCCTCAAGCTCGTGGCGAACCGGTCGCTCCCTGTTCAGCATGATCAGATCCTGCCCCTTCAGGTCGCCGACCGACAATTGGCGGCTGCCAGCCATGGGATGATCGTTGTGTAGGGCGCAAATGACCCGCGACGACAGGATCTTCTCCTGTTTCAAGCCCGGGCTCATCAGCGGCAGACGCGCGAAGCCGAGATCGGCCTCGCCGTCGGCCACCATCCGTTCAATTGCCAGATAGCTGCCGGATGCGACTTCGACGCGCATCGGACCGTTCGATGCGAGAAAGTTCTTCACGAGCTTTGGAATGCGCGTCGAGGAAAGACTGGAGGGAAAGGCGAGCCGCAGCATGATCTCGCGCGATCGACCGCTCTCGAGCTCCATCGCCGCCGTTTTCAAGGCGCGTAGCCGGTCGGAAATGGCACGGATTTCCGGGCCGAGCTGCAGCCCCTCGCGGGTCGGTTGAAGCCGGTTCTTTTCCCGGTCGAAAAGCCGGACGCCGAGATAGTCTTCCAGTTGCTGCAACAAACGACTGGCGTTCGATTGCGAGATCCCAAGCTCGACGGAAGCGGCAATCGTCGAGCCCGTCGCGGCGATGGCGTCATAGGCCTCGATATGCTTCAGGCTGATCGCCGCACTCGTGTCTCGCGCCATTCTATCTCCAACATCGATAGCCCTACCCGCAAACCGCATAAGATTGCGGACCTGCGGAAAGTTGAACATTTTCCGCTGAGAACCAAACTCACGGAAAGACTTTCGTCAATGGCCACCATTCTCCGGAAGATCGCGGAACAGCTCCTGTCGCGAACGACGTTCTCAGACCTCGCCATGGACCGGGCAAGAGATGCTGCGGTGGACACCATCGGCTGTATGATTGCAGGCAGGGGCGATGAAAGCGTTGCCGCGCTCACCCGCGCCTTCGACGGGGAAATCGCCGAAGGCGGCGCAGCTCGGCTCGTCACCGGCGGCTCCGCCTCGCCCTCTTTCGCCGCACTCATCAACGCAACGGCGGCTCATGCGCTCGATTTCGATGACAATTTCCATCCGGCGAGAGCTCATGCTTCCGCAGTGCTGGTGCCTGCGCTGCTGGCGGTTCTGACGAGCGGCAAGGCGACGAGCGGAAGACGGTTTCTCGAGGCCTACCTGGCCGGGCTGGAAGCGCAGGCGGCGGTCGGCTTCGGCGTCAATCCCTCTCACTACAACAGAGGCTGGCACGCAACGGCGACGGTCGGCGGCATCGGGGCTGCGGCTGGCGTGGCTCGGCTTCTCGGCGCCGACGAAGAAAGCCTAATCGCGGCGATGAGCCTGGCGACGAGCTTCGCCTGCGGCCCGAAAGGGCAATTCGGCACGACCGCCAAACCGCTTCATGCCGGCATTGCCGCGCGCAATGCCGTGGACGCGGCGCGCATGGCGCTGGCGGGCATGAGCGGGCGGCCGGATATCCTCGAGCGGCCGCAAGGCTTCCTCGATCTTTTCGGGGGCGATGATGCCAAGGGCTGGGAAGACCTGACATTCGACGAGGAGCATATCATCGAAAGCCGGGGCGTGGTGACCAAGCGCCATCCCTGCTGCGCCTCCACCCATCGCGCCATCGATGCGCTTCTGGAACTGAAGCAGGAGCATGGGCTTTTGGCGGACGACATTGCCAGGATCGAGACGAAAGTCGGCATATCCGCTGCTCGCAACCTCGCTTATCCCGAGCCCGCCGACGAGATGCAGGCACGCTTCTCAATGCAATATTGTCTGGCGACAGCTTTCCTCAAAGGCTCCCTTAGCCTTTCGGATTTTACACGGCGGGAGATTGGGCGAGCGGAAATTCGGGAGTTCATGCCGCGCGTCGAAATGCAGTCCTATTCAGCTGATGAGGAAAAAGGCGTGGAGCGCCTCCCGCATGTCGTCACGGTCACGATGCGCGCCGGGCGCATTTTGAAGAAGTTACGCTTGCATGCGAAGGGATCGCTCGAAGCGCCGATGAGCGTTCATGAACGCGAAGTCAAATTCATGGACTGCTTGCGCTGGGGAAATCGGAATGTATCCGACGCCTCTTTCCTGCAGCTTCGCAGGCTTGCCGATTCTGAAAACCTGTCCGGCGACGATCACTTCTGGAGCCTGATCGCGGACTGTCAGTCGCCTTGACAAGCCGCGGGACGGAAAAGCGGCGGGGAATGGCTCCCCGCCGCAGCTCGTTCAAATCCGGCCTTCTCAGGCGAGGTATTTCGTAAACCAGTCGACCGTCCGCTGCCAGGCGAGCTTGGCAGCCGCTTCGTCGTAGCGGGGCGTGGAATCATTGTGAAAGCCGTGATTGACGTCGGGATAGATATAGGCCTCGAATGTTTTTCCCGATGACTTCAGGGCAGCTTCATAGGCCGGCCAGCCTTCGTTGATCCCCTTGTCCAGACCGGCATAGTGGATAAGCAATGGCGCCTTGATCTTCGGCACGTCTTCGGGGCGCGGCTGCCTGCCGTAGAACGGCACGGCTGCGGCAAGCTCCGGATAGGCCACAGCCGCAGCGTTGGCGACGCCGCCGCCATAGCAGAAGCCGGTGATGCCGACCTTGCCTGTGGTGAGATCGTTGTTCATCAAAAATTCGACCGCCGCGAAGAAGTCGTTCATCAGCTTTTCTGGGTCGACTTTCTGCTGGAGTTCCCGCCCCTTTTCGTCGTTGCCAGGATAGCCTCCGACCGAGGTCAGGCCATCCGGCGCAAGAGCGATGAAACCCGCCTTTGCCACGCGCCGCGCCACATCTTCGATATAGGGGTTCAGACCTCTGTTCTCGTGAACGACCACCACGGCGGCGACTTTGCCGGTCGCGTTTTTGGGGCGGACGAGATAGCCGCGGACATCGCCATTTCCCTTTGGCGAGGGATAGGTGATGTATTCGGCTGATATATCGGGATCGGTGAACTCGACCTGGGTCGCCAGCGCATAGTCGGGGCTCAGCGATGAAAGAATGGCGGCTGCCGTAAGCCCGCCGACAGCGAATTTGCCGGCCCGGTCGAGAAACTCGCGCTTGGTAATTCTCCCATGCGCGTAGTAATCGTAGAGTTCGAGAAGTTCCTGGGGGAAATCCTTGGCTGTCATACGAGTCATGATGGCTCCTCCTTGCCTACAGGTTGTCGCGTCATCCTACACACGTAAACTCGCGGCTCTTTTCAACATTTCGCGAGTTCGGCGTGAGCTTGCCGGGGCGATCATCGGCTGCACCACAGTCGCTGAATTCGCCGCCCGCCTCGCCTTAAGAGATGCGCCCCATTCCCTCTAGCAATCGGCATCCGGTCGGCTGCAGCGAGCCATCGCCCGCCGGCTAGCGATCTATGAAAATTAATTTCATGCTTGCGCTTCGATGCCCGTTTTCTATTGACGCCTTCCGATTTTTGTCCCAACTTAAAGAAAATAAATTACTAAATGGGAACCTGATCGGCATGAAAGTGGGAATCATCGGGCTAGGATTCCGGCTCGGCTATCTCGGCTATGTTTTCAAGGCAATCGATAGCAGCTTCGACATTGTCGGCTATGTGGATCCGGAACCCGCCGGACTTCCCGGATTGACGGAAAAGGGAATTTCAGTCGGCAAGGCCTATGGTTCGCCGGAAGAGCTCCTCGCCTCCGAAAAACTCGATCTGCTGATGATCGGCTCCCCCAATCACCTGCATCTCGATCATATCAGGCTCGGGCTTCAAGCCGGTCTCAAGGTCTTCTGCGAAAAGCCGATCGTCACGACGATCGCCGAAAGCATCGAGCTTGCCCATCTGATGGCAAAATTCGGCCATGAGCGACTGATGGTCGGTCTCGTGCTGCGCTATTCTCCTCTTTACAAGGATCTCCGCGCCATCCAGGCGGAGGGCAAGCTTGGCCAGATCGTGTCGATCGAGGCGTCCGAACATATCGAGCCCTATCACGGCGCCTTCTTCATGCGCGACTGGCGCCGCTATGAGCGCTATTCCGGCAGCTTCATGCTGGAGAAATGCTGCCACGACCTCGATCTCTATAATGGTGTCGTCGGCGCGCGGCCGGAGCGCGTCGCAAGTTTCGGCGGCCGCAAGAGCTTCATCCCGGCAAACGACCCGGCGCGCGAGGGCATCAACGACCTCGAGCTTTTCCACCGCAAGCCGAGCGGATGGATGGGCTCGGACAAGGTCTTCGACAGCGATGCCGACATCATCGACTATCAGGTGGCGATCGTCGAATATGCCAATGGCGTCGGCATGAACTTCCACACCAATCTCAACGTGCCCGACCAGTTCCGCCGTTTCGCCATCATGGGATCGCGCGGCATGGCCGAAGGCGATTTCGTTCGCGGCTATCTCGACGTTCACGAACAGCTGACCGGCAATAAGGTGGTCGAAAACAAATATGCCGCCACCGAGCTCTCCCAGCACTACGGCGCCGATGAACAGATGGCGAGCGACCTGCTTGAAAGCGTGCGCACCGGGCTCGAACTTCCTGTTTCCACCCTGAACGCGCTCGAGGCCGGCATCCTCGCCTTGGCGATGGACGAAGCGAGGATGAAGAAAACGGTCGTCGATCTCAGACCCGTCTGGGACCGCTTCGACGAAGCCCTTCACGCGAGAGCGGCTTGAGGAGGGCGGCAAGATGAGTGTTCAAAGAAGCACCTTCATCTTCGCTTGCATTCTTCTTCTTCCGGCTGTGCTCTATGTTCTGGCGATCGTCGCCTATCCGCTGGTCGATACCTTCATTCTCTCCTTCACCGACGCGTCCCTCAGGAAGACCACCAACTGGGTCGGCTGGGCCAATTACGAGAAGATCTTCAATGAACGGTTTGCGGAAGTGATCATCCGCACCTTCGTCTGGACCTTCTTCTCCGTTGCCCTGAAAATGGTGATCGGCACGTTCGGCGCATGCATGCTGAATGCCGCGGTTCCCGGCCGCTCCTTGTTCCGGCTTTTGACCATGCCGCCGTGGATCGTGCCGATGGCGATCGGCATCTTCATGTGGGGCTGGATGTATAATGGCCAGTTCGGGATGATATCGGGCCTGTTGCAGCGCTTCGGTCTCGTCGACGGACCGGTCGCCTTCCTCGCCTACGGAAGCACCGCCTTCTGGGCAACGATCATCACCGACGTATGGATCGGCGTGCCGCTGGTGACGATCTACTTCCTGGCGGCGATCCAATCCATTCCGAAGGATCTCTACGAGGCCGCCTGGACCGACGGCGCCGGCCGCTGGTACCGCTTCCGCCGCATCACGCTGCCGCTGATGGTGCCGGCGATCATCACCATGTCGATGCTCTCGCTGATCGCCACCTTCAACTCGTTCGACATCATCTGGATCCTGACGCAGGGCGGACCGAGCGGCGAGACGACGACGATGATCATCGATACCTATCAGACCGCGATCGGCTCGAAGAAATACGGTGAAGGTGCAGCGCGCGCCGTTTTGATCTGCATCTTCCTGTCGCTCTTCTGCTTCGCCTATTTCCGCGTCACCCGCCGCCTCAATCCGGAGAAACGCGCATGAGCAATGCAGCCATGATCGACCGTTACCGCTGGTGGGAAATCATCCTGATCTATTGCGGCATTGCGCTGTTTCTTTTCTTCGTTCTGTCGCCCTTCGTCGAAGGTTTCCTGGTTTCGCTGAAGCCGCTCAGCCAGCTCTTCTCCTCGCCCTATCGCTTCTGGCCGGAGAACGGCTCCTTCGAAGCCTACCGGACGATGTGGATCAGCGTGCCGGGCTTCGGGCGCTATATCTTCAACTCGTTCTTCATCTCGATCATCGTCACGCTGATTGTGCTCTGCCTCGTCATTCCGGCGGCCTATGCCTTCGCGAAATTCGAATTCAGGGGCATGGGCATCCTGCTCGGCGCCTTCCTGACGGTGAACATGTTCTCCGGCGCCGTGCTGTTGATCCCGCTCTTTCGGTTGATGCGCAGCATCGGCGTGCTCAACACCTATCTCGCCATGATCGTGCCGGGCGTCGCCTTCCTGATCCCCTCGGCGATCTGGCTGCTGCGCACCTACATGATCCGTATTCCGCAGGAACTCAACGAAGCGGCCTACATGGATGGCGCCAGCCATTTCTACACGCTGCGCCGGGTCATCCTGCCCATTGCGATGCCGGGGATTATCGTCGTCGCCATCACCACCTTCATCGGCGCCTATGCCCAGCAATTCATCTTCGCGCTGACGTTCAACTCGAAGACCGAATACATGCCCTTGCCGGTGGGGCTCTTTGCTTACTTCGGCAAGCAGGAGGTCATCTGGAACGAACTGATGGCGGCTTCCTTCGTCGGTATCGCGCCGGCGATGGTCGTCATCTTCTTCCTTCAGCGCTACCTTGTCGGCGGGCTGACCGCCGGTGCGGTGAAACAATAAGACCAAAAAACGAGTGAACAGCTAACACAAGAATGGGAGTCACGACGTGAGCATATCAATCAAGACAGGCCTTATGGCGCTCGCCCTGCTCGGTTCGACGGCACTGACCGCCGTCACTGCCCAGGCGGCCGACAAGGAAATCAGCTGGATCTATTGCGGCGACACGATCGACCCGGTCCACACTAAATACATCAAGCAATGGGAAGAAAAGAACACAGGCTGGAAGGTCGCCCCCGAGGTCGTCGGCTGGGCGCAGTGCCAGGACAAGGCAACGACGCTTGCTGCCGCCGGCACGCCGGTGGCGATGGCCTATGTCGGCTCGCGCACGCTGAAGGAATTCGCGCAGAACGACCTGATCGTTCCGGTGCCGATGACGGACGAGGAGAAGAAGACCTACTATCCGAACATCGTCAACACCGTGACCTTCGAGGGCACGCAGTGGGGCGTTCCGATCGCTTTTTCCACCAAGGCGCTTTACTGGAACAAGGATCTTTTCAAGCAGGCAGGCCTCGATCCCGAGACGCCGCCGAAGACCTGGGCTGAAGAAATCGAGATGGCAAAGACCATCAAGGAAAAGACCGGCATTCCGGGCTTCGGTCTCTCCGCCAAGACCTTCGACAACACGATGCACCAGTTCATGCATTGGGTTTACACCAACAACGGCTCGGTGATCGATGCCGATGGCAAGGTCACGCTCGACAGCCCGCAGATTCTCGCCGCGCTGAAGGCCTACAAGGATATCGTCCCCTACTCCGAAGAAGGCCCGACGGCCTATGAGCAGAACGAAGTCCGCGCGATCTTCCTCGACGGTAAGGTTGCCATGATCCAGGCCGGCTCGGGTGCCGCCGACCGCTTGAAGGCGACGAAAATCAGCTGGGGTATCACGACGCTGCCGCTCGGCCCCGACGCCAAGGGGCCCGGCACGCTGCTGATCACCGACAGCCTGGCGATCTTCAAGGGTTCGGGTGTCGAGGACAAGGCGATGGAATTCGCCAAGTTCATCACCTCGCCGGATGTGCAGTCCGAATATGAACTGCAGGGCGGCGCCGGCCTCACACCGCTGCGTCCGTCGCCCAAGGTCGATGAATTTGTCGCCAAGGATCCGCACTGGAAGCCTTTGATCGAAGGCATCAGCTACGGCGGCCCGGAGCCGCTCTTCACCGACTATAAAGGCTTCCAGAACTCGATGATCGAGATGATCCAATCCGTCGTGACGGGTAAGGCCGAGCCGGAGGCCGCGCTCAAGAAGGCTGCGGGCGAAATCGAAGCCTTCAAATAAGCCCCTCGGGCTCTCTGGGATCGCGGGGTATGATATCCGCGATCCCTTCCCTGACGATGAACGCGCGACCAAGGCCGCCGGTGGAGACAGATTTTTGGGACAGCTCCTTCTCAACAAAGTTCAGAAATTCTATGGCGACTACGAAGTTCTGAAGGGCGTGCAGCTCGAGGTGCGGAACGGCGAGTTCGTCGTTTTCGTCGGACCGTCGGGCTGCGGCAAGTCCACGCTCTTGCGCATGATCGCAGGTCTCGACGCGACGACCGCCGGCGACATCGTCATTAATGGCGTCAGGGTCAACGACCTGCCGCCGGTCAAGCGCGGCATCGCCATGGTGTTCCAGTCCTACGCGCTTTATCCGCACATGACGGTCTTCGAGAACATCGCCTTTCCGCTTCGGGTCGAAAGGATGGAAGAGGAAAAGCTCAAGGCCAAGGTGGAGAACGCGGCGCGCATCCTTCACCTCGAACAGCGGCTGCAGCAGAAACCCGGCATGCTGTCCGGCGGCCAGCGCCAGCGCGTCGCGATCGGCCGCGCCATCGTGCGCGAACCGAAGATATTCCTGTTCGACGAGCCGCTTTCCAACCTCGACGCAGCACTTCGCGCCGACATGCGTATCGAGCTTGCCAAGCTGCACAGGCAGTTGAAGGCGACGATGATCTATGTGACGCACGACCAGGTCGAGGCGATGACCATGGCCGATCGCATCGTCGTGCTGGATTCCGGTGACATCTCCCAGACGGGCGCGCCGCTGGAGCTTTATCACAAGCCCGCAAACCAGTTCGTCGCCGGCTTCATCGGCAATCCGAAAATGAATTTTCTTCCCGTGACCTGCAAGGGCGTCAGCGCCAATGGCGTCGAGGTGGAATATCAAGGCCAGACAGCCGTTCTGCCCGTGACGCCGCGTGACGGCATGGCCGGCAAGGCTTTGACGCTCGGCATCCGGCCGGAGCATATCCAGCTTGGCGGCGGCGATATCGTCTTTACCGTGACCCCGACAGTCATCGAGCGCCTCGGGGCAAATACGGTCGCCTACGCCTCGCTCAACGGAGAGTCCGAGAATTTCTGCGCCATGCTGCCGGGCAGCGTTGGCATCCGTGCGGACGCGCCTGTCGCGACCGGCATCAATGCCGCAGATTGCCACCTCTTCGACGAGGCGGGCATAGCTTTCGAGCGGCGCGTTGAGCTGACCGAAATCGATATGAACGTGATCAACCCGACGGCGGCTTGAACCGACTGGCTCCGTTTCAGTGGTTTGTCCTGCCAGGGATCGGTTCCGGGGAGGAAATGACACGCGAGGCGATTGCAAACAACGGTTTGAGGGAACAATGACCAAAAGCTGCCGTTAGGGGACAAGGCTAGCGGAGGTAGTCGTGATCCACCATGTCTCGGTTGGGACGAATGATGTTGCGCGTTCGAAGCGCTTCTACGACGCCGTTTTACCCATCGTCGGAATTGTGCCGATGGCCGAGGACGAGGGTGGACTTGGTTACGGCAGTGGTACGTTTCATTTCAGCGTCCAGGTTCCGATTGATGGAAAACCAGCGACCGTGGGCAATGGCACTCATATCGCCTTTGCTGTCGAGGACCGTTCGATGGTCAATCAATTTTACGCAGCAGCACTAAAATATGGCGGCAGCGACGATGGCGCTCCGGGCCTGCGGCCGAGTTATGATGCGAACTATTATGGAGCGTTCGTCCGCGATCCGGACGGTCACAAGATCGAGGCCGTGACCTACTCCGCAAAATGACTCGCTAACGGAGCCGCGCATGCCGACCCTTCCCTATGCAATTCTCGAAGCCCCCTCTACGCTGGGCTTGGCGACCGACGGTGTGGAGCGCTTGCCTGGCCAGCTCTTGGGCCTCGGACTTGCGGAGCGCATCCATGCGCACCGCGCCGAGCGGCTGGCGGTGCCTCCGAAGGACCCTATGCCCGATCCCGAGACCGGTATCCTGAATGCCAGGGCAATCGCGGCGTGGTCGCCCAAGCTCGCCGACGCGGTGGAAGCGGTGCTTGACGCGGGCAGATTTCCGGTTGTACTCGGCGGCGATTGCACGATCCTGATGGGCTCGATGCTCGCGTTTCGACGGCGCGGCCGCTACGGCCTGTTCTTCATCGACGGCAACGCCGATTTCTTTCAGCCCGAGGCGGAACCCAATGGTGAGGGCGCCTCGATGGATCTTGCCTTGGTCACCGGCCACGGCCCGTCGCTCCTGACCGACATTGAAGGTCGCGGTCCTTTGGTCCGTCCCGAAGACGCCGTCGCGTTCGCATATCGCGATCATAACGATCAGGAGGAGTACGGAAGCCAGCCGCTTCCCAAAGAGCTCAAGGCGATTGACCTTCCCGCCGTGCGCGCGATGGGCATCGAGGCCGCCGCGCGCGAAGCGGTCGACCACCTGACGCGAGAGGAATTGGACGGCTTCTTCATCCATCTCGACGCCGATTGCCTCGATGACGGCATCATGCCGGCTGTCGATTTCCGCGTGCCGGGCGGGTTATCGTGGGACGAGCTAGAAACCGCGCTTCGGGTTGCCTTGGCGAGTGGCAAGGCAGTCGGTATCGAGATCACCATCTACAATCCGCGCCTTGATGAGGACGGCAGCGCCGGGCGCGGCCTGGCCGACGTACTAGCCGCAGCGCTCGGAACAGCAGCGCACTGAACACGTGAGCACGTTTGTTTGCCGGCGCAGACACACTCCGAACGCAGACTTTGGGTTAGTAGCTCAACGCGGCCGCCGCAGCATCGGGACGAGCGTCGGCGACGAACCGACCTGGATCGCGCCGAGCGGTTCGAAGCCGTAGCGTCGGTAGAACGGAATGTTGCGCGGGTTCGAGGATTCCAAATAGGCTGGCGCGTGATCGCGATCGCACCGTGCGAGTGCGTACGCCATCAAGACGTCACCGTGACCTTTGCCTTGATGCGCCGGGTCGACGCCGATCAGGGGCAGGTACCAATGTGGTTCCGTTGGGTGGTACGTGGCCATCTGCTCGAATATGGCCGCGGTTTCGGGGGCAAGAGCGGGCGCAACCGTGCTCTCGAGCACCGCACCAAGCCCTTCCTCGTCGGAATGCACCCCGGGCGATAGCCACAGCGCCGTCCCGGCGTAGCCGTCGGTGCAAAAGGCGCTTCCGTTAGAGAATGCGCTGCTCCCGAACGCCCGGATCATTCGCGGCATGGCCGCAAGGTACTGGTGTGCATGCGGCCAGGTCCATCGCGCCATAGGATCCGCTGCAAACGCCAACATGACCGTTTCGACCGCCAAAACTTCCTCGGCCGCGGCCATAACTCTCACTGTTGGCGATTTCACATGGCCCTCCTGACGTAGGTGGTCCGACGCAGCGACCGCGCCGGTTCTCAGCTACGCATCGTAACCCGGATGGCGTGAGAGCGATACAGGTTGCTGCTGGCTCAGCGGTTCCGGATTCGCTTCGGTCCATTCTGGCCTTCGGACATGGACATTTTACCTCAGAGATGCAACTGGCGTCGGCCCGCTTGGGAGTGAACGTCTTTAGGTGGGGGTAACCACTGCAGTCCAGAATAAATGGCCTTCGGCGATCAGGGCCATTTCGCCCTCAATCGGAAGCGGCTCCTACCAAACGAGGCCGCGGGCGGCGACTTCTTCGACGCGGGTGACGATGCCGCCCCGATGGAAGACCATCGTATCGAACAGGTTGGAGACCACGCAGGTGTGGTTCGGGATGATGAAGAGCTTCTGGCCGATTTGCGGCCGGGGGCCGGCACAATTCGACAGGTCGATCACGCCGTGTTCTTCCGAGAGGCTGCTGATCCGCGCCTCGGGATAACCGACGATCAGGCCGTAATCGCTAAAACCCTGAAGATCCGAGGTCAACGCCTTCGACCCGGCATCGATGACGGCGCGATCGGCGTTTGGCCGTGACACGACGGTCGCCAGCACGTGCATCGCGCAATCGTCCTCGGTGCAATGGCCCATGCGCACCATCTGGCGATCATTATAGATATAGGTGCCGGCGCGGTGTTCCGTGGCTGAGGTGACGAGATGCGCCTCGAAGAGGCTTGGCGTTCCGCCATTGCTGACGATCGGGCAGGTTATGCCTTCCGTTTTCAGCTGTTTCAGCGTTTCGGCGATGAAGGCTTCCACGGCGGCGGCCGATTGCGGCTTCGGATAGGTCACGATGCCGCCGAAGGTGAGGCCATCGGCAGCGGCGATGCGCCTGGCGAGCGAGGCCGCCTCACCCGGTGTCTGCACGCCGCAGCGGCCGCCGCCGGTATCGCATTCGACCAGCACGTTCAGCGGCTTGTGGCCGGAGAAATGCGCCGCGAGCCCGTCGACCGTCACTTCGCTGTCGGCGACGACCTTGAGGGCCGAAATTCTCTCGTTCAACTTGGCCAGCCGCTCGATCTTCTGCGGTCCGAGGATATTGAAGGTGATGAGGATATCCTCGAAGCCGGCTTCGGCAAAGACTTCGGCTTCCGTCACCTTCTGGCAATTGATGCCCTTGGCGCCCGCGGCAACCTGCACGACGGCGAGAGCCGGGATCTTGTGCGTCTTGATATGCGGGCGGAAGTTCAGCCCGTGCTGATCCATATAGGATTGAACGCGGTCTATGTTTGCCGCCAGCCTGTCTTCGTCGATCACAGGACGCGGCGTCGAGAGATCGGCGATCCTGTCACCTGCCTTGGCGATGACGGCAAACCTGTTGTCATGCATCTAGGCGGCTCCGCGTTCTGGTCCGTGTGGATCGGCGACGATCGGCCATATGGTCTTCGGTGCCCGCCGGTATGGTGTCGTCGCCGGATTATTGGGATAGGGCGTTCCGGCAGAGCAGTAAAGGATCTCGGCCGCGATCTTCGAGAAGGACGCGAAGAAGTGGTTGGTGGATTTGATCACCAGGATCTTCTGCCTTGCGGGGTCGATGCCCATCGACGAAAAAAGGCTCGGATCGAAGCTTTGAGCGCGTGTCGAATTGAGGATGATGTCGATGCCGTCAAGCACGATATGTGCGGCGTCGCCGAAAGGTGCGAGGCTCTCGCCGAACTGCATCTCGGCATTCTTCACCAGCTTGACGACCTTGACGGTACCGTCGACGGGATTGCCGGTGCCGGGCGCCGACTTGGCGCCGAAGCGCAGCGGAATTTCCGCCCCCTCGCCCGCCGCAAAACAGATCTGGACGGCCACCGGATCCCAGATGGTGCCGATCGCGGCACTCGTGACGCCGCGGGCGATCAGCTCTCCGAGGATGACCGTCGCATCTCCTGCGGTGCCGCCACCGGGATTATCCCAGACATCGGCGATGACAACAGGCCATGCGGTGGCAGTCATCGCGCGTGAGACGGCTTCCTTCTCGTCGATCTGCGGGACCATGAAGGTGCCGCGCTTCGAAAACAGTTCGAGACCGAGTTCGCGCGCCAAAGCCGCGCCCTTTGCCGGTCTATTGTCCGTCACGACAAGCAGCTTCGTTCCCATTTCGGGAACGTCGCCTACCATGAAGCCGTGGATCACCGAGATCGACAGGACATCCGGATCATCCTTCTCGATCTGCATGATCTTGTCGACGAAGGAACGCATGGGCTCGCGCGATGTCGGGAAGACGTCGATCATTCGGCAGTCGAACACCGACATATCAGGCTTGATCCGCCCTTCGAGCGTTTCGACCGCGATGCGCCAGAGATCCTCGGCACGGTCGACGAAGTCCGTGTGCGGAAACTCCTTGAAATAGACAGCGAAATTGAGAGCGGCGACACGTTTTGCCGTGAGATGGCTGTGCGGATCGAGTTCGGCGCAGATGAGGACATCGGGCCCGACGATCTCGCGGATGCGCGAGAGAAGATCGCCTTCGGTATCCTCGTATCCGGCGGCCACCATGGCGCCGTGCAGGCCCATGACAACGGCGTCGACCGGCATTGCCGCGCGGAGCTGCTCGAGGATTTCGTCACGCAGTTCCTCGTAGGTCGCCCGGTTGACGAGGCCTGCGGGGTCGGCCCAGGTGGCGGTTCCCTCAATCAGTTCCCAACCCTTTTCTCGGGTGACGCGCCTTCCGACGGTGATCGGCGCAGTGCACAGCGTCGGCGTTTCTGGATGTTGACCGGGGGGCGCATAAAGCGAGGCTTCGAATGCGCGGCGATCCACGCAGATCGGGGAAAAGGTGTTGGTCTCGGTCGCCAGTGCCGCCGTGAAAATGCGCAAGTAAGTCGCCTTCGTGTTGTCGGCTCTGCTTTACCCCATCGGGTTCGGCAGGTAGCCGGTGAAACCTGAGATTTTCCAGCGCCCTTGGTGAAGCCTGCAGTAATAGAGCGTCTGCCATTGCAGGACGTCCCGGGTATCGTCGCTCTTGGTAATGCCGCCGTCGAATTTCTTGCGAACGAGGGCCATTTCGCCCTCGATTTCGATATCCTCAAGCGTCGTCGTGGTGAAGATCGCCGTGCGCGCGTCTTCTGCGAAACTCTGCTCGGCGAAATCCTTTGCCTGCCTCAGCCATTCCTGGCGATAGGCCGACAGCGTCGGAAATGCCAGACGCCACCTGTCGGGGCTGACCTGCTTCTGGGCATCGATACCGATAAAGCCCTCTTCGACGAAGTCATGTTCCACCATCGACCAATCGGCCGCCAGAAACGCATCGATATCGCGCGGGACGAGCATTTCCCAGATGGCATGCCGGGCGCCGTCTGACGGGAAAGGATTCTGGAAAGGATCGCGCATATCAGCCCCGGATTGAAATTCTTTTCATAAATGGTGTTTTTCTCTGGTCAAATTCTGCTTTCTATGGTCACTTGTCAACTTATCAAGAAAATAATTTGCAAGGACTCCAGCATGCCGATCAAGCGCTATGGCACTGTTCAAACGGGCGCCGGCGGCAAGGCGCTGCCTTTCGCACGTGCGGTCGAAGCCGACGGATGGCTGTATGTTTCCGGCCAGGTTGCGATGGAAGATGGCGAAATCATCGACGGCAACATCATTGCTCAGACCCACAAGACGATTGCCAATGTCCTGGCGATCCTCGATGAGGCCGGATATGGCGTCGAGGACGTCGTGCGCGTCGGCGTCTGGCTCGATGATCCGCGCGATTTCTGGACCTTCAATAAAATCTATCAGGAGTACTTCGGCGAACACCCGCCGGCACGCGCCTGTGTGCAATCGTCGATGATGGTTGATTGCAAGGTTGAGATCGACTGCGTGGCCTATAAGAAGAAGGATGGATAGAGAACCATCGGGGGGACGGGCTTGGATATCTTTTCAACGCTGCAGGAAGACAAGGGTCGGCTCTCTCCCTCCGAGAGCCGCATCGCGGAGATTATCGTCAACGACTTCGAGTTTGCCGTGAATGCCTCGATCATCGAGCTCGCGGAACGGGCCGAGGTATCGCCGCCAACCGTTACCCGCTTTTGCCGGCGGCTCGGTTGCGAGAGCTTTTCCGACTTCAAGGTGCAGCTTGCCCGCACCGCCCATATCGGCGTTCGTTATCTGAAACCGGAATCGAAAAGCACCGATCCGGCCGATGTCGTCCAGGATATCATCACCAAGGCCCAGAACGCGCTCTTTCTCCTGCATCGGTCGCTCGATCTTGCCGCGATCGAAGCCGCCGTTTCGCATATCGCCAAGGCCGATATGATCTATGCGTTCGGGTCGGGCGGCAATTCGTCGATGATCGCCGACGAACTGCAGAACCGGCTCTTCCGTCTCGGGCTTCGCATCACGGCAAGTTCCGACCACAGCATGCAGCTGATGATGGCTGCCGCGGCAAGGCCCGGTGACGTGTTGATCGGCTCGTCCTTCTCAGGGCGCAATATGGAGCTGGTGCGGGCCTTCGAGCTTGCCCGCCAGACCAAGGTGAAGACGATCGCGCTCACCCAGACGGACAGCCCGGTTGCCAAGGCCGCCGAAATCGTCGTGCCGATCGATCTTCCCGAGGGCCACAATATCTATCGCCCGACCTCGACGCGGATCGCCTACATCGCGACGATCGATATCCTGTCGAGCCTGGTCGCCTATGCCGTTCAGCCGAAGGCGACGACCACGCTTCGGCGTATCAAGCAGCAGCTTGTCATTCACCGTGACGGCGACGACCGGCAATTGCTTGGAGATTGAGGTTCATGAACGGGAGCGACGGAAAATGACGCAGTCGATAGCCATCGTTACCGGCGCTGCCGGCGATATCGGCGCAGCGATCGCCGCACGGCTCGCCGATGACCACGACGTCGTGTTGCTCGCCGACATCGATGCGGAGGCTGCGGCTGCCGTGGCCGCGAAACTCGGACCGGGCAATCGCTTCGTCGCCGTCGAATGCGATGTAACCAGCGAGACGAGCATTGCGGAATTGGCAAGACGCGCCGCCGACGTCGGCGTGGTTCGAACCCTGGTCAACAATGCGGGTGCTGCCCGCGCGACCAGCCTGCACGACACGACGCCCGAGATCTGGCGGGCGGACAATGCGCTTAATCTCGAAGCGGCATTCTTATGTTTCCGCGCATTCGAACCCATGCTGAAGGCCTCGAAGGGTTCCGTCGTCAACATCGCCTCGGTCAACGGCATGCATGTCTTCGGGCACCCGGCCTATAGCGTCGCCAAGGCAGGCCTTCTGCATTTCACCCGGCTGGTTGCCGTGGAATACGGCAAGTTCGGCATCCGGTCCAACGCCGTCGCACCCGGCACGGTGAAGACGCAGGCCTGGGAGGCACGCGCGGCAGCCAATCCGAATGTTTTCGAGGAAGCACGCCGCTGGTATCCGCTGCAGCGCGTTGTCGATCCGAAAGATGTTGCCAATGCCGTGGCCTTCCTTGCCGGTCCCCTGGCCGCAGCGATATCAGGCGTCTGCCTGCCTGTCGATTGCGGCCTCACGGCCGGCCAGGCCGAACTCGCGCGAACCTTCTCGCAATCGGAACATTACTGAAACCTAGAGCGGTTCAACTTTTTCATGGAAGCGCAGAACCGCTCTAACTTTTTGTTTTACGCAATTCCGGACGAAAAACCGCTTCGCACTTTCCCTGGAATTGCTCCAGAGGAAGACGAGAGGAGCGGGTTGTGAAGCCGGCTTACTTCTGATCGATGACCGCATGAGCCGACTTTTTCCCGACGTCTTCCGTAATCCGGCGATCCGAGCAAGCATGATCGCCATTTTCACCTTCGGAATGGCGGGGGCGATGACCGCCCCCTATCGTTCGGTCGTGGGTATCCGCGAATTGGGCTTGAGCGACGGTCTCTATTCCTTCCTGAGTTTCGTCTCGGCAGCGGTGAACGTCGTCATCAGCATCCTGCTCGGCAATCTCGCCGACCGGCTTGGCGAGTACCGGTCGACGATGATCGGCGCCTGCCTGTTTGGCATCGTCGGCTACGGCATGGTCTACGCGTTTCCGACTGCGGCCATATTCGTCATCAGCGGGTTGCTGCCGCTGCCGATCTACGGGGCGCTGAACTCGCTGCTGTTTGCCAATGCGCGCGCGGCGATGCACGGCATGAACCGAAGCGACATGGTGACGGCCAACTCCGGCGTGCGCGCCATGATCTCGCTATCCTGGGTGCTGATCCCAGGGATAACCGGCCTGCTGCTGTCTGGCGCATCGAGCATGCTGCCGGCCTACCTCTTTGCCAGCATCTCCTGTCTGCTCTGCCAGGGGATCATCGTTTTCGCCCTGCCGAAGCGGGCGGGAACGGAGATGGCAGCAGTTCATCATCTCAGTTATCTCGGCGCGCTTCGCCAGGTGGTTTCGCCGCGCATCTCGGCGCATATTTGCGGGGTGGCGCTGATCACCAGCACACTGCATCTCAATGACGCCCTTCTGCCATTGATCGCCACTGGTGCTGCGCATGGCAGGCTGAGTGACGTCGGCATTCTCGTCGGCATCGTCGCATTGCTGGAGGTCGTCTTCATCATCGTCTGGTCGCGGATCGCGCGGAAGGCCGGCCAGATGACGGCGCTTGCTGCCGGTACCATCATCTATGCCGTGTTCCTCAGCCTGCTCGGCTTTGCCTCTGAGCCGTGGCACCTCTATGCGCTCACCTTGCTTGCCGGCATCGGAGCGTCGGCGATCATCAGCATTCCGATCACCTATCTGCAGGATCTGATCGCCGACCGGCCGGGCCTCGGCAGCGCACTGATCTCCGTCAATATCTTTGCCAGTGCCGGGATCGGCGCGCTGATCTTTGCCGCCGGCACCTTTGTGACTGGTTATTCGGGAACCGCGATCCTCAGCGCCGTCACCGGATTGGCGGGGATAGCGATCATCGGCCTCCTGCATAGAGGCAAAGCCCGCTAGTCGACAGCATTAGCAAATGGGACGTGACGAAGAATGTGGCTTTCATCGGTGTTCGTCTTGTGACAAGGGTGACGCACCATTTCCTTTGAAGGCGACATGAAGGCGATCTCCGGCACGAATCTCGAGCAGGCCAAGTCTCACAACCGGCGTGTGGTGATCGAGGCTGTCCGCACGAATGGTCCCTTGTCGCGCGCAGCGATCGCCCGGATGACGGCGCTGACTGCCCAGACCGTCTCCAATATCGTCGAGGAACTGGAGCGATCGCACCTTCTCGTTCCGTCCGAGGCGCAGAAGCTGGCGCGTGGCCAGCCGATCATCCCTTACACCATCAATCCGCGCGGCGCCTATTCGATAGGTCTCGAACTTGGCCGCCAGCGCGCAAGCGGGGTTCTGACGGATCTCTCCGGCGCCGTCTGCGCGCGCATCGAGCGCCACGTCGAACATCCGGATCCGCAAAGGGCCATGCCGGCTCTCCAGTCCATCGTCGAGGATCTCCAGCAGGCCTTCACATTCGACCGGAACAGGCTGCTCGGCGTCGGGATGGCCCTGCCCGGCCGCTATGCCGATGGCGGCACCACGTCGCTCAGCCCGCAGAACCTGCCCGGCTGGCAGGATTTTCCTGTCGGGCATGAGCTCGAACAGCGGGTCAAGGTGCCGGTGCTCGTCGAGAACGATGCGACGGCAGCCGCGATCGGCGAGCGTCTTCATGGCGTTGCCCGCGGTTTCGGCAGCTTCGTCTATCTGTTTCTCGCAGGCGGCGGCGGCATCGGCGCCGGAATGTTCCTCGACGGCCACCTCTACAAGGGCAGCCGCAACAATGCCGGCGAGATCGGCCATATCATCGTCGAACCGCATGGCAAGCTCTGCAGCTGCGGCAAGCGCGGCTGTCTGGATCGCTACGTGTCACCGGCCGTCGCCTATGAATTCATGGGCATTGCCAATGCCGAGGAGCTGTCGCCTGACGATCTCGACGCACGGATCGCCAAGGGCGGCGAAGGTCTCGATGCCTGGCTGGATCAGGCCGTCCAGCCGCTGCGGCAGACCGTCGATTTTCTGGAACTGGCCTTCGATCCGCAGACCATCGTGCTCGGCGGCAGTATCTCGACATCGCTGATGCTTCGGCTTGCAGAGCGGCTGGAGCCGCTGCATACCCCGATCGACCCCAATCAAAAGCGGACGGTACCCCGGGTGATGATCGGCATGACCGGCAAGGATACGGCAATCCTCGGCGCCGCCGCCCTGCCGATCTTTTCCGAAACCAATCCGCGCTTCGACGTCCTGCAAAAGCCGCTCGGCTAGCTACCTCCGCCCGGGAGATTGCCGAGGCCGGCCTCTCATCCGCCTGCGGGCAGCCTCGTATCTGACTGCGGCGGGCGACGGGCTAGAGGTCGCGCAAAGATGACCACGTTGCCGAGAAGCGTCAGCGCGAGGCCGATCAAGCCCAGACCGCTCCAGTGGTAGCCCTCGAAGACCGTCGACAAGGACAGGGCGACGATCGGGAACAGGACGGTGGCATAGGCAGCGCGCGAGGAGCCGATGCGGGACACCAGCATGAGGTAGGTGGTGAAGCCGATCACCGATCCGATTGCCGCGAGATAGAGCATGGCGGCAAGATAGGTGATGTTGGGCGGTGCCACGATCGGCGTTTGCGTCACGGCAATCAGGAAGAGGAGGACGATCGTGCCATAGGTCATGCCCCAGGCATTGGCGGTCAGCGGTGAGATTCCGACCGCGCTGTTTCGACGCGATGCCATATTGCCCAGCGAGAAGAACAGCGTACCAAGCGCTGCGAGCCCGATTCCTTTCAACGTGCCCATATTGAAATCGACGACGACGTCCTGTCCGAAAAGGAGGAGAAGGCCGGTTGCTCCGAGGGCGGCTGCGAGAAGCGTGCGGCCTGTAATGCGGTCGCCGAAGAAGAGACGTGCATTGACGGCATTGTAGATCGTTGCGAGCGAGAAGATCACCGAGATCAGCCCGGATGGGATAGAGGCGGCGGCGTTGTAGAAACAGATGAAATTGAGGCTAAACAGGCAGAGCGCTTGCGCAAGGATGAAAGGTTGATCGCGCAAGGCAGGCAGCTTGAGCTGCCGCATGACAACCAGGATGGCGACGAGGATCACGGCTGCAACCGCAAATCTGTAAAAGACCGAGACCAAGACCGGCACGGGACCGACCTGCATCGCAATGGCGATCCAGGTCGTGCCCCATATCAGGACGGTCGCGATGAAAAGAGCGGCATTTGCCATGGAGTGATCCTCGTTTTCCCGACCAATAGGCGAACCGTGAGCAGGCCTCTTGCAGATTCTTGCTATGAAATCGATTTGCCCGGACTTCCGGCTCGCCATGCGGGTCGTCCGCCGGTATTGTTCGCGCGGCATGATCAGGTGTGGGGAAGAATTGGTGAAATATAGTCACCCCTCGGTTTTCAGGTTTCTATCCGCATCTCCCACTGCGCGGATGTCACAGTCCATCGATCTGGGGTTCGGGCGATCAGCTGCCATCTGGAGCAATGCACACGACAGGATGAGCTATCAGCGGCCGAACGGTCATACGTTCAGTCTTTATCTCAGGGGCGGCGCCGGAACGCGTCGTCTGGATGGCAGCCCCGCCGCTCGCGGCCGTCCGGGAGTGCTGTGCATCATGCCGCAGGAGCACTCTTCCGAATGGGAAATCACCGACTTCTCCCAATTCGTCCATCTGTATGTTCCCGACGACCAGATGCGCCGGATGTTTGCCGAGACGTTTGACCGCGATGCGCGGCTCATGGCTCTTCCCGAATTAACCTTCGCAGATGCACCCGTCTTGGCGCACACGCTTCGACAGATGACGAAAGCGATCGTGACGGGCGGTTATCTGCTGGCTGAGGAAGCGATGACGCAGGCGATCAACGATTTCTTCGTTGATCCGCGTTATGGAGGGATGCGTCCCTGCGCGATCAGCGGCGGGCTCGCTCCTCATGTGCGGCGCCGGAGTCTGGAGTATATCGAGGCCCATCTCGGTGAGACAATCCGCTTGCAGGATCTGGCGGCGATCGGGCAGCTCAGCGCCTTTCATTTTCAGCGGATGTTCCGGGCAAGCTATGGTGTGTCCCCACATGGCTGGGTGGCTCACCGGCGTATCGAGCGCGCCAAATCGATGTTATCAGGCATGGACCCAATAGCGCAGATCGCTTCGGCCTGCGGCTTCAGCAGCCAGAGCCACATGACACGGGCATTCAAGTTGGGCACCGGCGTCACACCCTCTGCCTACCGGCAACGACAGTGAAACCCTTCGCTCGGTAAACGTTTGTTCGCTGTGGGCGGAGCGGGACGGCAGCCTTGATCTCTGACCGATAACGTCGGCGCAGGCTCAACCGGGAAGTTTGTTGAATTTCCGGAGGCTCTTGTCGACGAAGGACTCGGGCAGGAAGCGGCGGATGAAACGCACCTGTCCTGCTGCTTTTCCGGCTGTGTAACGTCTCTTGGGCGAGGCCGCATTGGCGGCCCGGATGACGGTTGCGGCGACCACCTCGGGCGCATCGCCCTTCGAGACGATCTCGCGCATCAGCTTCTCCGCGTCGGCCCGCACCGCATCATAGAAGGCAAGCGGCCGGTCGGGGCGCGTGATGTTCTCCTCGAAGGAGGTGCGGGTGACGCCCGGTTCGACGAGGACGACGCGGATGCCCTGCGTGCGCACTTCATGGTCGAGGGATTCCGAGTAACCTTCGATCGCGTGTTTGGTCGCGGCGTAGAGCGCGTTGAAGGGCGCCGGGATCAGCCCGAGGATCGAGCTCAGGTTGACGATCCGGCCGCCGCGCTGCCGCCGCATTACCGGCAGCACCGCATTGGTCATGCGCATCGTGCCGAAGACGTTGACGTCGAATACGGCTTTGGCCTGCGCCGTCGTCGACTCCTCTGCACCACCGAGCAGGCCGATCCCGGCATTGTTGACCAGCAGATCGATCCGTCCCGTGCGCTTCAGAACCTCGTCGACGACGCTCTGCACCGATTGATCGTCGATGACGTCGCAGACCAGCATGGTGATGCCGTCGGCGGTGTCGGCCATCGGCTTTCGGCTGGTGCCGAACACCTGGTAACCGTCGCGTAGCAAGGCCTGCGCCGTTACCAGCCCGATGCCGGAAGAAGCCCCTGTGACCAGGGCAATGCCGCGTTCTCTTTTGCTCATCGACGTCTGCCTTCGTTTTTGTCGTGGAATATCCATGCGCATTCTGTTACTATCAAATCGATAGCAAGTCACTACTAAAAAGATATCGACATGAAGAATCTTTCGAACCAGCCCTGCCTGATCGCTCGCAGCCTGGCACTCGTCGGCGATGCGTGGAGCATGTTGATCATGCGCGACGCCCATGCGGGGCTGACCCGCTTCGATGAATTTCGCAAAAGCCTCGGCATCGTCCCGACAATGCTGACGGGGCGGCTGTCATCGCTGACCGAGGAAGGATTGCTGGAAAAGCGTCGTTATTCCGAGCGTCCGCCGCGCGACGAATATCTGCTGACGGAAGCCGGCCGCGACTTTCTGCCGGTGCTGTTTGCGATCGGCGCCTGGGGCCGCAAGCATCGCAGCGGCGGTGCAGTCACCCGTTTCTTCGACGCTGAGACCGGAACGGAGATCGATCCCCTCACAATCGACCGCGCGACCGGCGCGGAGATTGGAACCCGTCCTATTCGTATCGCCGCACCCGACTGCGAGCTGCCCGCGGCACCTGACAACTCCCCTTGAAAGCGATGTCAGTATCCTTGCCATCACCGCCTCCGGCAATGGCAAGGATAATCTTCACATCAAAACCCGCGACCCAATCCTGGCGCTACGACTGCTGTAGCCCGTAGAGCAGCGGCATCAGTCCGGCGAGCGCCCTGAAGCGCTCCCACGACTTGGATGACGGCTTCGTCCAGCCCGTTTCGGCAAGTGCGGAAAGGCGCGGAAAGACGAGGCGGTCGAATACGGCGCGATCCGTCATCGGCTCGGACCAGATGCAGGCCTGGATGCCGAGGAGTTTCTGTTTCTGCGCGGCCGTCCAGCCGCCGATGGGATCGAAATTGTAGAGCTTCTCCGCGTCTGAAGTCCCCGCCCAGCTGGCGCCGGGCTCATCCCAGTCGGGCCTGAGCGCCATGTCGAGGTAATAGACCTGTCCGGGGCAGACGACGATTTCATAGCCGCGCTCGGCGAGTTGGGCCGAGACCTCGACATTGCGCCAGCTGCAGAGATAGCTCTTCGATTTGTCGATGACATCGCCGTGGGCCGCCTCTTCCCAGCCGCCGGTGATGCAGCCCTTGCTCGCAAGGAAGCGCTGGACGCGGTTCAGGAACTCCGCCTGCAGGATGGCGGCACCCGAGCCGTGGATGTCGTCGGCGCCATGGGTATTGGTCACCACGTTCAGCCGCTTGGCATGCGCATCGGCAACCTCGTTGCCCGCCACACTACGCAGGCGTTCGAGCGCTTCCGGCGAACCGGACCACGCGCCAAGCGGAACTTCGTCGGCGCCGAGATGGATGGTCTTGAACGGAAAGAGCTCGATGAGTTCTAAGAGGATCGTCTCGATGATCTCATAGGTCTTCTCGCGGGCCGGATTGATGCAATTGTCGGGAAAGCCCTGAACCGAATAATAACTGCCGACCTCGGCCGGATCGCGCAGCTCCGGTATCGCCTGCAGCATGGCGTAGCAATGGCCGGGGACATCGATCTCCGGCACGACCTCCACGCCGAAGCTCTTGGCATGGGCGACGATCTCGCGGATGGCAGCCTTGGTGTAATAACCGCCGGTGCGGGCCGGGCTCGAACCGAGCAGCGGCGGAACGGCTAGGCCGTGGCCGCGCCAGGCGCCGACCGCGGTCAAATCAGGATAGGCGTCGATCTCGACGCGCCAGGCTTCGTCGTCGGAAAGGTGCCAGTGGAAGCGGTTGAGCTTGTTCCAGGCAAGCACCGCCAGCAGCTTCTTGACCTCGGCCGCACCGTAGAACTGGCGGGCGACGTCGAGATGCAGGCCGCGCCAGCCCATCGACGGCTCATCGACGATCTCGCCGGAGGCCGGAAACTGGAAGACCTCGGGATGCAGCCTTGCACCGCGCCAGATCTGGCCGAGCGTGACGAGGCCGTAGAGGAAGCCGGTTTGGCTGCTGGCCTCGATGGTGATCGTCTCACCCTCGAAGCTCAGCCGATAGGCCTCTGGCCCGAAGCCGGCGGCATCCTTCAGGGCAACCGGAACCGCGCCTTCCGCCTCGCTCCGCACGATGCCTTCGACGGCGAAGAGATGCTCGACCAGCGCTGCGAAGTTTCGTGTTGCCGCCTCCCCTTCAACGCTCCGCGCCTGCGGCGCAAAACCGGCCGGCAGCGGACGGCGCGAGGCGACCGCCACATGGTTCGGCCAGGGGATGATCGACACCTGAACAGGCGCATTGACGGGCACCGGATAGATCTCGGCGCCACGCTTCAATGGGGCGTTGCTGACCGAAGATCGTGTCGGCTCTATGGTGAGCACGATCGTGCTGCCGTCGGAAAGGGCGAGATAACCGCTCGTCGCACCGTCCGTCCAGTGGCGGAACTGCCAGCTCAGCGCGTAGACAGAGATCGTCCACGTCTCTCCGGCACCGAGAACGAAATTGGCCGGCGGCTGGAATTCGGTGAAATTCGAGAGCCGGTGTGAAACCGTGGCGCCTTCGACGCGCCCGGCAGGATCGACACGACCCGGGCCGCTCACGCACAGCGAAAAATTCGAAAGCGGCTCGGAGCCCTGGTTTTTGAGGCGTAGGACGTAGGAAAATTCCTTGCCGTCTGCAGGCGGGTTCCAAAGGGTTTCAAGCCGCAGGGCTTTTGGTCGCGGTGTGGACATGGTCACTCTTTCCTCTGGATGATCGGATCATAAGCATTCCGGCGCACTACCGAGAACGGAACGATTGCTGCCGCAAAGCCGGCTCCGATGGAAGGCGCGGGGGCATAGTTGATCAAAGCAACCTCACCCACGCGATCCCGTCGTTCTTGAAGTCAATCAAATTGATTTAAGATTGATAGTCAGTTTCCAGCCAGCACGTCAATTGCCGATTTGAAATTTCTGCGGCGCTCCGGAGCAGCTCTCAGCGACGCGCACCGAACTGCAGGAAGACCTCGTCGGGCGTGGGACGGCTGGTCGCGTTGGTGACGTATTTGTGTTGGCAGATCCCTATCGCTTCCGTCCTCATCCGAACTATGGTGTCGGCATCGGCGGAATTGCGCTCCACGTCTTTGATTGCGGCATACCGTTGACCGTCTCGATCTTAAACAGGATCAGCCTTAGTCTTCGCATCCCGGGCGGAGGATGCAGCGCGCGGGATCATCGCATGTCGGAACGACTTGAATCTGCCCGCCCTGATGAAACACCCGCCATCGTCTGGCTCGGCTTCATGGCGATGTGCGTCGGCATGTTCATGGCGATCCTCGACGTCCAGGTGGTGGCGACATCGCTGCCGACCATCCAGTCGGCGCTGGATATCGATCCGGATCAGATGAGCTGGATACAGACGGCCTATCTCATCGCCGAAGTAGTGGCCATCCCGCTCACCGGCTTCTTGACGCGGCTTCTGACGATGCGATGGCTGTTCGTTACCGCCATTAGCCTGTTCGTCGCGGCCTCCGCCGGCTGTGCGATGAGCGGAAGCTTCGGTGAGCTGGTAGCCTGGCGGGTGCTTCAGGGCTTTTCCGGCGGAACCCTGATCCCTTCGGTGTTTTCAGCCGTGTTCGTTCTCTTCCCGAACGAGCGCCAGGCGCTTGCGACGACGATCGCCGGCGTTCTCGCGGTGTTGGCCCCGACCGTTGGGCCGATCGTCGGCGGATGGCTGACGCAAACCTATTCCTGGCACTGGTTGTTCCTGATCAACATCCTTCCAGGCATTGCCTCGGCAATCCTGGCGGCACGGTCCTTGCCGAGGCAGGCGACCGATCCGTCCGAACTCAGGCATCTCGACGGTCCGTCGCTTCTGCTGATGGCAACCGCGCTGACGAGCCTGGAACTCAGCCTGAAAGAGGCGCCGACGAGCGGCTGGATTTCGGCCTATGTTTTAAGTCTGCTAACGGTCTGCCTTGCATCGGGAGGCGCGTTCATATGGCGAACGCTGCGCAGAGACAGGCCGATTGTCGATCTCGGCAATTTCGGCGATCGAAACTTTCTCGTCGGTTCGGTTCTGAGCTTCGTGCTCGGCATTGGCCTCTTCGGCTCGGTCTATCTCATGCCGGTCTTTCTCGCTTTCATCAGGGGACACGACGCCCTCCAAATCGGCATGACGATGCTCGTCACCGGCGTCGCGCAATTGATCACGGCGCCGATCGCGGTCGCGCTGGAGAAGCGGATGGACGCGCGATTGCTGTCGGCGGCCGGTTTCGCGCTCTTTGCGATCGGTGTCGGGATGAGCGCTTTTCAGGATCCTCGTTCGGATTATGACGCGATGTTCTGGCCGCAGGTCGTGCGCGGCGTCGCCATCATGTTCTGCCTGCTGCCGCCGACGCGGCTGGCGCTCGGCACCCTGCCGCCGGACCGCATTCCCGACGCAAGCGGACTTTTCAACCTGATGCGCAATCTCGGCGGGGCGATCGGCATCGCTCTCATCGACACCATCATCTACACGCGCTCGGAGCCGCTGGGACAAGTCCTCTGGACCCGCCTTCAAGCCGGCGACGTCGAGGCTGCGACATTCGTCGGCGCACCTCTTCAGGCCATATCGGGGCATAGTGGCAGCTTCGACGCGGATACCACGGCGCTGCTCGATCCGTTGGTCCAGACCGCGGCAAGCGTCCAGGCGATCAACGAAGCCTGGATGGTGATTGCCGTCCTGACCGGCTGCGCCCTGCTCTCGGTGCCCTTTGCCAGGCGGCCAACGTCTACGTGAAAACCAGGGTTGACGAAACCGCTCTAAAGAGAGCTAAGTTGTTGAAAACCTGGAGACGAGACTGCAATAGCGCCACCAGCTGTCAGTCTTTTATTCTGCGACAAGGTCAGAACCCTACCCCCGCGATCCTGAGATGGAAGCCCAACGCATCGGTCAAACGGCTTCTAGGCTAGCTGAGCACTGCGCGTCTCGGCATCGATGAAATAGGCTGCCGCACCGTAGCGAAGTCTAACTTACGATTTCGGCTTGAAGAACCTATCGGCTTCCTTCATCGCATTCTGCGCCGAGCCGTACAGCGCGCTCACGGCATCGCGCATTTCGGCAAACGCCTGCATGGTTCGTGGCGAAAGGTAATCGCCTCTTGCTTCAGCATTGAGCCGCAAAGCTCTCTCGCAATCGGCGGCAATTCTATCCAGCTCCGGGGAAACCCGATAGAGCCGTTCCAAAATGGCGTCGATGTCACCCTTGGCGCGTTCAGACATTCGTTCTGCCATCAAACCCTCACCATTGTGTCGCTTCCCTGGAGCCGAAGAACTCCTAAAGCAGTGTTCCCTGCCCGGCTTCGTCAGCCACTTTTACGTCCGCGTCGCCACGACGTAGCTCGCATATCGCTCCGGTCTCAAACAAACTCTATTGATGACTGAATTACGGTTATAGGACCGAAGCCAGCGGCTGGGAACTGGGATGCCGGTCGATCAAACCCGGCGGCAACGCGTGATTTTCGCAGACAAAAAAAGTGGGCCGACGGAAAACCGTGGCCCATTAGTTGTGAAGGTATAAACCTCCAGAGGGGAACAGCTGAAACGACGGAACTGGGAGGAAAGCCGTCGTGTTGCATCAGCTACAATCACTATGCTCTTTTTTTGACCAGTTGGAAAACATTTTTTGTGCAATGCAGCTATGCAACGGCGGACCATCCAGCCGAAGGAGCCGTGGAGGATGGATCTTGAACGCTGCTACCGCGGCCTGGGTCTTGAACTTTTTAGAAGGCGCCGATTCGGCGCCGGACTAGGCCGCGATGAAACGAGCCATCCTATGGAGAAGAGGCCATGCGTGAGGACGCAATGCCTTTCATCGGGTTCGACGATTTCGTTTGATTCTACTCGGCGTCGTCGTTCGCCTTTGGGAACAGTTGCAGCACATTTGACCCACTCGGGTGCGCGAGAGTGCGAGCCTTTGGGAGCCGCGAGTTATTTTCTCCAGCCTTTTGGATAGCTGAAACGAGACCTTCCCGCTGGCGATAATAATCTGGCTTGGCAGGCAGGGTGAGGTCAAACTCTTCAAGCATACGCTCAATAATGTCCATCGCTTCAGCCGCCAGACCAGCATAACCTTCTTGGCGTCGTTCGAAGAAGCCATCGTATCCGGGCCTGGAAAGGTCGAGACTATCCAACGCATAAGAAAGGGTCTTCACTCGGTTCGACAACCACAAAATTTCTTCTGAAAGCTCGGTATTGAAAAGCCCCCAGTTTGCGTCATGCGGAAGTGCAAGTGTTGGATCGGGAACGTGAAACGCGAACTGGCCTTCATCCATAGGATTGAATTCGGGCATGTCGTGAACGGCCGCATAGCTGGCTCCGACAAAATCATCTAGGGCCAGCACCGTCAGCATCGCTAGGTTTCTAACCTCGGCTTTCGGGCGCCGGTTGATCCTAGACTTCGCAAGTCGAATGACGATGGGAAGCAACGAGCCAGCGGCTAAACCGCCAGCCCCGATGAACGCTCCCATTGCCATGATCCCTTGGGTGGTTTCGAAGAACTGCGTCAATAGTCACCTCGTTGAATAGGAGCTGCGAGTTGCGTCAAGAAGCACGCACAGACGGAATCAGCACTTTCCGTCCCAGTTTGCCTTGAACTTAAACGATAGGGAACTCCGTTTCCGCCGGTATGGCGCCATTGAGCAACCCGGCGGCATCATCGTCACGGCGACCACACTTCCTTTGAAGCCTTGGCAATGACCTATCGGTGCAACTATCGAATTGGAACATCAAGTGATATCGACTGGCCTGGCTTTCAAGGCCCTGATCGAGAACCGGCGATAGTGGTAAGATTTCTCTCAACCATTTTGCGTCATCCTCCAATTCCCCTTTGAAGCCAATCGACGAGATCTCAATGGCCATGGACCTTGACCGCAGTTTTCAAATGCCGCGACGCGACGAGCTTGGCCTCTTCACGATCAGCAACGGTTCCGGCCTGTCGATATCGGCCCTGCCGAACGGCACCCTGTTTGCCATCGAATATGCCGACGACAAGGGATCGGTGCAGATCAACCAGATTCAGGGCTCGCCGCTCGCCGGCGGCATCGGCCGCCTTTATCTGCGCATCGGCGGTGCGGCACCTGACGTCGTCGAGCTTGTCGGGCCTCGCGCCGATGGCAGCTTCGGGCACGATGCGACGAGCCTCTCCTGGAGCGGCAAGAGAGGCGATATCGGCTACAATGTCCGCCTCGAGCTCCATCCCTCCGAAGCGGCCTGGTTCTGGCGTGCCTCCATCCGGCATCTGAAGGATGGAACGCTGCCGGTCGATCTGGTGCTGATCCAGGACGTCGGTCTCGGCGATCGCGGTTTCCTGATGAACAGCGAAGCCTATGCCTCGCAATATGTCGATCATCATATCGCCGATCACGAGACCTTCGGCCCTGTCGTGATGAACCGGCAAAATCTCAAGCAGTCGGGCGCCCGCAACCCCTGGCTCGCGCAGGGCTGCCTCGATGGCGCGGCTGCCTATGCCACCGATGCGATCCAGCTGGTGCAGGCGAGCGACCGCCTCGGCGACCTGCTGGTCGGGCCTTTCGGCACCAGCCTGCCGAGCAAACGGCGACAGCAGGAGACGGCATGCCCCGCCATTCAGTCAAAATCGCTTTCCGTGCCGGCGACCGGCGCGACCACGACCTTCTTTGCCGTGTTCGCCGCCGATCATCCCGAGGCGTCGAACGATGCCGACCTTTCACGGCTTGACGAGCTAGCGGCGACAGACAGTGCGCCTGCCGATATCGAGGAGGTCGCGCCGGTCCGCAGCCTGCTCCAGGATGCTGCCTTGCTGAAGGCCGAGGCGCTGGACAAAAAGGCGATCGGCCGACTCTATCCGGAGCGGAGCCTGGAAGAGCGGGTCGACGGAAAGCTTCTTTCGTTTTTCGTCTCCGATGGCGTTCTGAACCGTCATGTGGTCCTGCGCGACAAGGAGCTGATTGTGGCGCGCCGTCACGGCGCGATCGTCAGAAGCGGTGAGAATATGCTGCTCGACGATACGACGCTTGCCGCGACCTGCTGGATGCAGGGCATTTTCGCGGCCCAGCTGACGATCGGCAATACGTCCTTTCACAAGCTCTTTTCCGTCTCCCGCGACCCCTACAATCTGACCCGCGCCAGCGGGCTGCGCATCATGGCGGATGTCGGCGCCGGCTGGCAGCTTCTGGCGGTGCCGTCGGCTTTCGAAATGGGGCTCAGCGATTGCCGCTGGATCTATCGTCTCCTCGAACGCACGATCATCGTGTCGGCGGTCGCCTCCGGCGAGGATGCGGCGATGCAGTGGACTGTCTCCGTCGAGGGCGAGCCGTGCCGCTTCCTGGTATTCGGCCATGTCGTGCTTGGCGAGCGCGAATATGACGCGGGCGGGCAGATCGAATTCGATCCGTCGGGCAAACGCATGCTTTTCCGGCCGGACCCGGCCTGGCTCTGGGGCGAGCGCTATCCCGATGCCGCCTATTGGCTGGTCAGTTCGACGCCCGACGCGATCGAGGAAATCGGCGGCGACGAACTGCTCTACAGCGATGGGATAACACGCAACGGTGCTTTCGTGGCGCTCCGATCCCTGATCACCCAGGCGCTCTCTTTCGCCGTCGTCGGCTCGATGGCCGATGCGGCGGAAGCCGAGCGACTGGCGCAACGTTATGAGGCCGGCGTCACCGACGAAGCCATGCTTGCGCCGGCATCGAAATTCTGGCGGAACGCCGTGCGCGGCCTGACGATCGCCAGCACTTCTCCCGACCTTGCCGCGCAGACGACCCTCCTGCCCTGGCTCGCGCATGATGCGATCGTGCATCTGAGCGTACCGCACGGCCTCGAGCAATATACCGGTGCGGCCTGGGGCACACGCGACGCATGCCAGGGGCCGATCGAATTCCTGCTCGCCTATGAGCATGACCGCGAAGCCAAGGAGGTGCTGAAAACCGTCTTCAGCGAACAATACCTGGAAAAAGGCGACTGGCCGCAATGGTTCATGCTGGAGCCCTATGCCAACATTCGGGCGGGCGATAGTCACGGCGACATCGTCGTCTGGCCGCTAAAGGCGCTCTGCGACTATATCGAAGCGACGGGCGATCTCGCCATCCTCGACGAGAAAGTCTCCTGGCGCGACGAAAAGACAATGGCCCGGGCGCCGGAGCTCGACACCATCGCGATCCATGTCGAGAAGCTGCTTGATACCGTTCGCGAAGCTTTCATTCCCGGAACGCATCTGATCCGCTATGGCGAGGGAGACTGGAACGATTCCCTGCAGCCGGCCGATCCGCATCTGCGCGACTGGATGGTCAGCAGCTGGACCGTTGCCCTGCTCTACGAGCAGATCGTCCGTTATTCGGCGATCCTGCGCCGCCTCGGCCATGGCGGCAGGGCCAAAGGCTTGAGGAAGATCGCAACGGCGATGCGCCGGGATTTCAACCGCTATCTCGTGCGTGACGGCGTCGTTGCCGGCTATGGCATCTTCGATCCCAGCCATGACGGCGTCGAGTTGCTGCTGCACCCGAGCGACCGGCGCACCGGCCTGCATTACTCGCTGATCTCGATGACGCAAGCAATGCTCGGCGGCCTCTTCACGCCGGCTCAGAGACAGGGTCATATGAAGCTGATCGAAAATCATCTGCTCTTTCCCGACGGCGTACGACTGATGGAGAAGCCCGCGACCTATGCCGGCGGACCCGAGACGCTGTTTCGACGGGCCGAATCCTCCTCCTTCTTCGGCCGCGAGATCGGGCTGATGTATGTGCATGCGCATCTGCGTTACTGCGAAACGCTGGCACTCGATGCCGAAGCGGAAGAGCTCTGGAGGGCGATCGCTGTCGTCAACCCGATTTCCGTCACATCTGCGCTGCCGCATGCGTCGCTGCGCCAGCGCAACACCTATTTCAGCAGCAGCGATGCGGCTTTCCATGACCGTTATCAGGCAGCGGCCGAATGGGAACGCGTCAAGGCGGGAGAGATCGCCGTCGACGGCGGATGGCGGATCTATTCAAGCGGCCCCGGGCTCTACACCAGGAGCTTCGTCGAAAATATCCTCGGCTTCAAACGGCGCTTCGGCCGCCGCAAACGCAAACCGCTTCTTCCCGCGATCCACGCCTCTGCCAATCTGCAAACCGACCACGCCGCCTGGCGCCGGCTGATGAAGCCGAAGCCTGAGGTGTGACGCGGGCGCGCCTCATGCACTGCGGCATTATGCGGTAGCGTCACGCAACTCTTCGAAGCGCGCGGCGCTCTTCGACAGGTGGCTTCGGATGGCGCGGCGCGCGGCGGGCTCGTCGCGGTCGCGGATCGCCGCGAATATGGCATGGTGTTCCCTACGCATGCGCGCCGCATGACGCTTGCGCTCGGCTGATGTCATCTTGTCCAAGCGCGCCCATTGCCGCGGCACCATGATGTTGCCGAACGTGTCGAAGAGGCGGCCGTAATAGGAGTTCTGCGTCGCGACCAGAATGGATCTGTGGAAGGCGTAGTCCTCTTGCGCGCCGTATCCACCCTCCTCGAGCGCCTTGTCGAGGGCGTCGAGACGATCCTGCATACGCTCGATATCCTCCTGCGTGCGCCGCAACGCGGCAAGACCGGCGGCTTCGTATTCGACCCCCATGCGCAGCTCCAGCACGCGCAGAACCTCGTCGATCGACTGCAGGTCGTTCGGAATGATGGAGAAGGATCTGGGCGTCGGATCGTTCGAGACAAAAGCCCCAAGGCCTTGCCGCGTGGTGATCAGCCCCTTCGCGCGCAGCGCGGCGAGCGCTTCGCGAACGATCGTCCGGCTGACGCCGGTCGCCGTCATGATCGCCTGTTCGGTCGGCAGGCGCTGGCCGGGCTTCAGGTCGCCGGACTCGATTTGCGCCGTCAACATGTCGGCAAGGTTGCTGCGCAGGTTCGGCGCCTGCTGAATGGTATTGAAGACCGCGTTGTCCTTGTCCGTCATCCTGTTTCGATCCTGGTGTCGGGGCGGCTGCGCCGAAACCGATTACCGCGCCAGCCAACCGCCATCGACGGGCAGCACCGTTCCGTGAACATAGTCGGAGGCCGACGATGCCAGGAAGACGGCCGCACCACCGAGTTCGGACGGCGTTCCCCAGCGCCCGGCCGGGATCCGGGCAAGGATGGCGGCATTGCGGTCGGCATCTTCGCGCAGCGCCGTGGTGTTGTTGGTCACGAAGTAGCCGGGGGCGATGGCGTTGACGTTGACGCCCTTGCCGGCCCATTCGCAGGCCAGCAGCTTGGTCAGTCCGGCGAGGCCGCTTTTCGAGGCGGTATAAGATGGAATCCGGATGCCGCCCTGGAAGGAGAGCAGCGAGGCGATGTTGATGATCTTGCCCCTGCCCTTGTCGACCATATGGCGGCCGGCCGCCTGAGACAGGAAGAAGGCAGTCTTCAGATTGACGTCGATCACCGCGTCCCAGTCTTCCTCGGTGAAATCGAGCGCGTCGGCGCGGCGGATGATGCCGGCATTGTTGACGAGGATGTCGAGGCCGCCGAAGGTCTGGATGGTCTCAGTGACAATCCCCTTGACCGGTTCGATGCTGGCAAGATCGGCCTTGACGACATGGAAGCGGCTTCCCGCTTCCTGCACCAGCGCCTCGGTTTCGTCCATCGAGGAGCGCCCGACCGCGACGATCGACGCACCGGCCTGCGCCAACGCTGCCGCGATGGCCTGGCCGAGCCCTGTATTGGCGCCGGTGACGACGGCAACCCGGCCGGAGAGGTCGAAGGGATTTGCCACGATGCTCACCTCAGATCTGCAATGGCGATATGGTCCATGTCGGTGAAGCTCTTATTGTCGCCGGCCATCGCCCAGATGAAGCTGTAGTTCTTGGTGCCAGCGCCCGAATGAATCGACCAGGGCGGCGAGATGACCGCCTGTTCGTTGGCGACAAGCATATGCCGGGTCTGCTGCGGCTCGCCCATGAAGTGGAACACACGCTGCTCGGCTTCCAGATCGAAATAGAGATAGGCTTCCATGCGCCGATCATGCGTATGGGCAGGCATTGTGTTCCAGACACTGCCCGGCTCGATCATGGTGAAGCCCAGCGTGAGTTGGCACGACTGGCAGACCTCAGGATGGATGAACTGGTAGATCGACCGCTTATTGGCCGTCGCGGCTTCGCCCGGCGTCAGGTGACGGGCCTTTTCGCGGGTGAGCAACACGGTCGGGTGCGTTTGATGCGCTGGCGTCGAGACCAGATAGAATTTCGCCGGATTGGCAGCATCCGCGCTCTCGAAGCTGATGTCCTTGGCACCCTTGCCGACATAGAGGCAATCATATTTGGCAAGATCGTAGTTCGTGCCGTCGACGATGATGCGGCCGGCACCGCCGATGTTCAGGGCGCCGAGTTCACGTTCGGCAAGGAAGGTTTCCTGTCCGATCGCTGTCGGCACCGTCAGCGTCAGCCCGGGGCCGAGCGGCGTCGCGCCGCCGATGACCATCCGGTCGTAATGCGAATATGTGAGCTGGATCTCGCCGCTCGCGAAGACGGTTTCCACCAGAAAATGACGCCGCAGCGTCTCCGTGTCGAAATTGCGCACGGCCTCGGGATGGGAGGCGTGCCTCACGTCGATCTGCATGTCAATTTTCCTTCCGCTTCATTGTCGCCACGGGTCGTCGCTGTCGCGGGAGCCGGTCTTGTCCGGCCGGTTCCGCCGCGGCGGTATCCAGCTGGTTACATAGTTGTACGACAAGTTTGATGTCAACATGTTTGTCCGTGCGCGCTCGAGAGAGGTAAGGCCCTCAAGAGCACGAAACGAATTCGGGGATGGATAGGAGAATTTTAAGGAGATGATGAGGTCATCATCCAAGCGATGATCGCAAGCGGACGCTTCGGCGCGGTCCGACATTTTCCTGGGCCAAAACGAAAAAGCCTGCCGCGGGAGGAGGTGCGGCAGGCTTTCGTAAAAAACCGAACGACAGCTGGGAGGAGGAGTGCTGTCATTCCACAGACGACCCTGGGAGGAGGAGGATGGGGCGCCTGTACATCGAAGGGACGCGGGAGGAGGTGCATCGCTTCGATAGAAATAATCATACTTATTTCTTGCTCAGTTGATAGGCATTTCTTTGCAGGGCAGCTATGCGTTATGCGAAAAGCGGGAGGCTCGATTACCCTTGTCCATTCGCTGGAAGCACAAAAGCAAAGCGCCCGCTCGGGAGGAAGCAGGCGCTGGCATAGTCTTTGAAGATGCTTGGTCTAAGCTGCCGTTAGCGGGCGATGGCTGCGCGGGCGACGTTGCGGATGTCGCCGCGGCCGATGCCGAGGTCGTCCAGTTCGCGTGCGGACATACGACCCAGTTCAGCGACCGTCTGACGGTACTTGCGCCAGTTATTGAAAGAGCGTGCTACGTTCATGATGATCCCCTTTCGTGGGCTTTCGAAGCTTAGCTGCCAGTCCTTGGCGCTTCGTTCGCTTCGATGAGCTCTATATAGTACGGGACATCTGATTATTGCAGCGCCAATGCATCACTGCACCTATGCGGCGATTGCATGGGTCGCCATATCTTGCAGCATCAGGATCCGAACCGCTTCGCGGTCAGAGTTTGAAACGATCGAAGGCCGTCAGCCGCACGATCGGCGGCTCCGCCTCGGCCCAGCGGTAAATATCCGAGCGCAGATAGGATAGCTCATCGTCGAGATCCTCTTCGCCGACTTCGATCCACCAGGATTTCAGGCGGCCGTCGCTGCCGTCCGACCAGCGGTAACCCCTCCCCTTCAGATGATCCTTCATCTCGAACGGGCTGTGTTCGGCAAAGATACGGATGCGTGAGCGCTGGCTGGCGCGGTAAAGCTCGGTGAACGGGCTTTCACCGCCGCGCTGCTCTCGATCGAGGATTTCCAGCAGTGCGTGGCAGTCGTCCACGGCGCGATGGCCTTCGTGGAAATACCCGGCTTGGCCGACGAGATAGCCGAGCTTCGTACCCTCGAAGCCGCGGGCGCTCCAGTCGATCTCCGAAACCGAGCATGCCCAGGCCTTGCCAGTGAAAATCTTCGAGAAGGCCTCGCAGAACGGCCGGTCGAAACCGGCATTGTGGGCAATGATCAGATCCGCCGGCTCGATCAGCGTTCGCAGCGATTGGATATTGATAAGCTGTCCTTCGACCATCGCGTCGGTAATCCCCGTCAGCCGGGTGATCTCGGGCGGGATCGGCCGGGACGGCTGTTGCAGGCCGCCATAAATGCCGACGATATCGCCGATCGCGCCGTCATCGTCGAAGGTAAAGGCGACGGCGCCGATTTCGATGATCTCGTCGCTGCGATGGTTGAGACCCGTGGTCTCCGTATCGAGAACGACACCGAGGCGCGAAAACCCCGGCTGTCTGACTGACGCAATCGGCCGGGCGACCAGCTTTCTCAAGATGCGATAGTTGCCGCTCTCTTCGAGCGCCCGCGCCATGTCTTCATCGGAATGGACGACCGGCTGCGATGGCCGCCGGTGCGATGGACCGCGTGCCTTGGCCGTCGCGGGCGCTGGCTTGGCAAACATGTCGAGTTGCGAATCTCTGTGCACGCTCATCGAATCTATATGTCATGAAGAGGCGATTTAATCCATCGCACGGACAGCACCGCGCCTTTTCGAGAGGCGCCGCTGTAGCACCTTGAATTATGCAGTCGCCAGATGTGGTGGAGTATCAACATGTGCCGTTTTGTCTGTCGGGAAGCTCAGCCGGCAGACCGCCCCGGGACTGTGGTTGTCGATCGTCACTTCACCGCCGTGCATGCGCAGGATGTCGCGAACGAGATTGAGGCCGAGGCCGGCACCGCGTCCGTCGTGATGGCGCTTGAAGAACGGCTCGAATATGCGATCGCGCATATCGGCGGGGATGCCCGGTCCCTCGTCCCTAACTTCGATCCAGTTGCAGCCTGATGTCAGCGAGATGGTGCCTTTCCTGCCGCCATGGTTGATCGCGTTCTGCAGGATGTTCATCAGGGCGCGCTGCAGCGCCAGAGGATCGCCCTCGATCTCGCCGGCGCCGTCGACATCGAATTGTACCGTGTAGCCGGCGGCAAAGGCCAGCGGCGCCATCTCGATCATGACCTTTCTCGCCAACTGGCCGAGATCGATCTTGGTGAACTGGACCTTGCCCTGTTTCAGCCGCTGAAGATCGAGCATCTGCTCGGTGAGAACGGCGAGCCTCGCTGCATCTTCCAGGAGGTCTGTCTTGATCGAACTGTGCGGCAGGGCTCCAATTCTCGTATTCAGAATGGCGATCGGCGTGCGCAGCTCATGCGCGGCATCGGTCAGAAACCGTTCCTGCCGCTCGTAACCCTCGTCGAGACGTCCGAGCGCGCGGTTGACGGCGTGTACCAGCGGCGCGATCTCTTCGGGAATATCGTGTTCCGACAGCCGGCCGCCACGCTGGTCGATATCGATCGTATCGGCCTGGAGCGCGGCCTGGTCGATCCCGACCAGCGATCGTCGCACGACGAGCGGCGTCGCGATCAACGCACCCAGCGCCATCACCGCCACGATCGGAATAACAATCTTCGCAAGGACCAGCGAAAGCTTGAGCAGGATGAAGGTGGACGAGATGGGGCCGTCGGTGCCCGTCAGAAACTGCACCTGTCCCCAATCCGTCGCGATCCACTTCATCCGGGCAGCCGGAGGGTCGTGGTCGCCGAGATTCATGCCGAACTCGGCCTCGCCGACATGATCGAGCGTGTTGCCGATTGTGGCATATTCTTCCGGAATTCGGCCCTCGGTCAAAACATGCCCCTGCATGTCACGGACAGTGTACCACAGATCGGGCGCGTCCTTGCGCAGCTCTCGCAGATCCTCGGTCTCCCTCAGGCTCAACTCTCCGGTGGGTTGGCGGAAGACGGCCTGGCGCAGGACCTCGATCGTGCCCTCCGTCGACCTGTATTCGGATATCTTGCCAACCGAAATCAGCACGATCATCACCAGGATGAGCACCACCGATTGCACGGCAAGAAGGCGCCAGAACAGGCGCTTGCGCAGCGAATAGGAGCATCGTTTGCTCATGATGCTTCCCGCAGGAGATAACCCACGCCCCGGATAACGTTGATGACCACGCCTGCTTGCGATGCCGCCAGCTTGCGCCGCAATCGCGATATGTGGGAATCGAGCGCGTTCGACTGGATCTCGTCGTCAAAGCCGAAGACCGCTTCCATCAAGGCCGGTCGCGGCACCATGCGACCGGCACGACGCATGAGGCATTCGAGCACCAGCGCCTCCCGGCGCGGCATTTCCAGACGCAGGCCGGAGACGATGATGTCGCAATAGGTCGGATCGAACGAAAGACGGCCGATCGAGATCAGTGCCGGGCGCAAGGTTTCGGAGCGGCGCATCACGGCACGCAGCCGCGCCAGAAGCTCGTCGAAGACGAAGGGTTTGGCAAGGTAATCGTCGGCGCCGGTCTCAAGGCCGGTGATCCTGTCTGGGACCTCTCCCTTGGCGGTGATGACGATGATCGGCAGCGTCAGCCCCTTCTTGCGGATCTTCGGAATGAGTTCCAGGCCATCGCCGTCAGGCAGTTGCCGATCCAGAAGGACGGCATCGTAGGCACCGTCGCCGATCACCAGTTCGGCGTCGCGTAGGGTCGAAACATGATCCATCACCATGTCGTGCCTGGTCAGGGCGCCCCGGAGCGCCACGGCCATTTGAGGTTCATCCTCGATCAGTAATATGCGCATCTCACATTCCTAACGGGGCCGTCGATCCACAGGAAGAGACCATATCACCTCAGCCACGCCTGCAGCAGCAGTAGCGCATCGAACGCCGGATTGCCGCCTCGAACAAGGATACTATCTCTCATTATGCACGGCGCTGCTCGATCAGGGCCATTGGCTGGTACCGGCGACTGATGCGGTAGACCGCGGCTGGCGGGATATTGCGCAACGTCCAGCCGATCCTCTTTGAGGCAAGACCGAGGGAGTCGAGGACTTCGACGGGCACAGGGCATTTCGGCCCGTAGGTGAATTGATAGAAGGCACCATGCGGTCTGAGGTTGGAAAAGCAGCCATCGAGCAGCGCCTGCACATCGTCCGGCCGCATGGCAAGAAGCGGAAGCCCGCTGACGACACCACCGAAAAAGCTTCTGGAAAGCGCCGTCTTCCACATCTCCCGCACGTCCAGATGCAGCACCCTGGCGTCGGGAAAGCGATCTTGAAGCAGCGTGGCGAAATCCCGTTCGTATTCGATCAGAGTCAGATCGCGCTCTGCAATGCCGCGTTCCAAAAGGGCCGCGGTGAAAACGCCGGTGCCTGGGCCGAGTTCGAGAACCGGCCCGGTTAACGTAGAAATTTCTTTGGTCATCAGGCCCGCAAGGCGGGGGCCTGATGGTGTGATCGAGGCGATGCGCAGCGGCGCGCGTAGCCAGGCAAGAAGAAAGCGTCGTCGATCGAAACGTGGCATGGGACCTTCACGGTGGCTGATTGATCCCACCCATGAACCGGCTCAACATTGCAACAGTCTGTCATGTCGCTGGCGGATCGCCGCTGACGCGGATATTCATACGAGACAGGCTGCAGGTGCATCTTTCAATCGAGCGTGATCGGGCGGGAACGGCCGGTAGCGAATAGGCGGCGAGCGACCGAAGGAGAATGCATGCCTGGTGACAACAGCAAAGGTGCCGACGAGGATGTCGTCATCATCGGCGCCGGTGCCGCCGGCATTGCCGCCGCCCGTCGCCTGCGGGCAATCCGCCCCGATCTTTCCATCCTCCTCCTTGAAGCCGGCGATCGTCTCGGCGGTCGCGCCTGGACGGTCAGCCTGCCTGAAGCTGCCGATATCGGGCTTGATCTCGGCTGCGGCTGGCTGCATGGCGCGCGGACCAATGCCTGGACTGCGATCGCCGGCGAGGTCGGACTGACGGTCGACCGCACGCCGGCACCCTGGAATGATGGCGGACGGCAGCTTCCGCGGGATGACGCGGAGGCGCGTGCCGCTAGGCAGGAGATCGGCGCCTATTTCGAGCGACTTGAAAGCCACTCGGGGAATGATGCGGCCATGGCCGATATGCTCGAGCCGGGCAATCCCTGGAACGGCCAAATCCGGGCGGTCGGCACCTATATCACCGGCGCCGAACTGGAGCGGTCGTCGGTCTTCGATTACAACAGATATGATCCTGGCCCTGGCCCTGACTGGCGGGTGCGCGAGGGCTATGGAACGCTGGTCTCGCTTTACGGCAAGCCGGTTCGGGCAAGGCTCGGCACTCAGGTAACCCGCATCGACCATCGTCATGCCGGTCGTATCGGCATCGAGACGAACCAGGGCGTGCTCAGTGCCCGCGCGGTGCTGGTGACGGTTTCGACGAATGTGCTTGCCGCCGGCAAGATCGCCTTCGACCCGCCTTTGCCTGACAAGATCGAGGCAGCGGCCCGTTTGCCGCTCGGGCTCGCCGACAAGCTCTTCCTGAGGCTCGCAAATCAGGAGGCGCTGCCGGCGGACACGCATATGTTGGGCTCTACCCGTCGCGGCGCGACCGGCACCTATCAGCTCCGGCCGTTCGGCGCGCCCGTCGTCGAGGCCTATTTCGCCGGCGACCTCGCGCATGATCTGGAGGGGCAAGGCAGAGAGGCTGCCTTCTCCTTCGCAGGAGACGAACTGGCGGCACATTTCGGTGCTGACATCCGCAAGGAGCTGTCGGTCGCCGCGATGTCGGCCTGGGCAGCAGCGCCCCATATCGGCGGCTCCTATTCCTACGCCGAGCCCGGCGCCTCCGATCAACGCGGCCGTCTCGCCGCGCCGCATGACGAGCGGATCTTCTTTGCCGGCGAGGCCTGTTCGAAGTCGCGTTATTCAACTGCGCACGGCGCCTACGAGACCGGCGTCGCCGCAGCCGATCGGATCGCCGACTCGTTTTCGTGAAGTCCGTGCCTTCGCCGGCTGCCGCGGCAGGCAGGAATATTTTTTCTCACTTGGTCGCGCGGGCGGGATTGGTTATGCTGCCCTCGCCCCTGTGCTCCAAGCCCAGGGCGCTATACGTCATCCGGCGGCAAGCGGCCGCCTCAAGCACAATATTGTCATTGTCATTGATTGCAGGAGCCCCGGCTTCTACCCCGACGTTTGCACGTCGGCTGCGGGTATCCGCATGAGGAGGAAGAAATGGATTATCGCAAGTTCGGTCCCAGCGGGACCGTCGTCACCGCCTATTGCCTCGGCACCATGACCTTCGGCGCGGAGGCCGATGAGGCCGCCTCGCACAAGCTGCTCGACGATTATTTCGCCTGGGGCGGCAATTTCATCGATACCGCCGATGTCTATAGCGCCGGCAAGTCGGAAGAGATCATCGGACGCTGGCTGAAGGCGCGTCCGACCGAGGCCCGCCAGGCGATCGTCGCCACCAAGGGGCGCTTTCCGATGGGCAACGGCCCAAACGATATCGGCCTGTCGCGCCGGCATCTTAGCCAGGCGCTCGACGATTCGCTCCGCCGCCTCGACCTCGAGCAGATCGACCTTTACCAGATGCATGCCTGGGACGCGCTGACGCCGATCGAGGAGACGCTGCGTTTCCTCGATGATGCGGTTTCATCGGGCAAGATCGGCTACTACGGCTTCTCCAATTATGTCGGCTGGCACATCGCCAAGGCCTCGGAGATCGCCAAGGCGCGCGGTTATACCCGCCCAGTGACGCTGCAGCCGCAATATAACCTGCTGGTGCGCGACATCGAACTCGAGATCGTCGCGGCCTGCCAGGATGCCGGCATGGGCCTGTTGCCGTGGTCGCCGCTCGGCGGCGGCTGGCTGACCGGCAAATACAAGCGCGACGAGATGCCGACGGGTGCCACCCGCCTCGGTGAAAACCCCAATCGCGGCGGCGAATCCTATGCGCCGCGCAATGCGCTGGAGCGAACCTGGGCGATCATCGGCGTCGTCGAGGAGATCGCCAAGGCGCATGGCGTCAGCATGGCGCAGGTGGCGCTCGCCTGGACGGCGGCGCAGCCGGCGATCACGTCCGTGATCCTCGGCGCCCGCACGCCGGAACAGCTCGCCGACAATCTCGGCGCCATGAAGGTCAAGCTTTCCGACGACGAGATGGCAAAATTGAACGATGTGAGCGCGCCTCAGCCACTTGACTATCCCTATGGCAAGGGCGGCATCAACCAGCGTCACCGCAAGATCGAGGGCGGCCGCTGAAGCCTTCCGTCTGCAGCCGGCTGAGTCGTCTCGCCCGGCCTGCAACCACCAATGAAAAAGCCGCCATGTTTCCATGGCGGCTTGGCGGCCTATCTGCTTGGGAGGCGATTTTAGGCCGGAAGCTGGAAGATGACGTTGGCGATCAGGACGATCGCCAGGCCGCCAGCGAGTGCCAGATAGGGCAGGATGCCGGCTTTCTTGACGCCGAGATCCTGGCCGACGAGGCCAAGATCCTCCATCGCGCCGGCCGGGAATTTGCCGCCGTCGCGCACATAGTGGCGATAGGCGAAGACCGGCAGGATCAGGGCGGCGAAGATGAAACCGACCCAGAGCGCATTGGAATAACCCCAGACCTTGGCGCCGGCGCCGAGGAAGAGCGCGTTGACGAAGGCAAGCACGGTGTTGAGGCCGATCAGCCAGGTGGGCGCTTTCCAGGGGCGTTCGATATGGCCGGAATCCATCCGGTGGATCCAGCCGGAATTAAGATTCAGGAAGTTGAAGATGATGTAGCCGACATTCGAGACGGCGAGCACGAAGAAGTAGCCGCCGACATCGGATGCGATCGCCAGCAGGAAGAGATTGAAGGCGAAATCGGTCCACATCGCCCGCGTCGGGGCGCCGTGCTCGTTGACGTGGTCGAGATATTTCGGCAGCCAGCCGTCCTTCGAGCCCTGGTAGAGCGTGCGCGAGGAGCCGGCCATCGCCGTCATGATGGCGAGGAAGAGCGCCATGATCATCAACACGACGAGCAGTTGGGTGACGATCCGGCCGGCGCCGATCAGGCCGCCGAGCGCTTCGGCAACCCCGGTGCCATCGACGATGCCGGGGGCCAGCATGCCTGCATGGCCGAGAACGCCCTGGAAGGCGAAGGGCACGAGGAAGAAGAACAGGCAGCAGGCAAGGCCGGAATAGAAGATCGCTTTGAAGGTGTCGGTCTTCGGGTTCTTGAGTTCGCGGGTGTAGCAGACGGCCGTCTCGAAGCCGTAGGTCGACCAGGCGGCGATATAGAGGCCACCGAGGAAGAGGGTCCAGCCGCCGTTGCTCCAGGTGCCGTCGGCAGCGGAATAGGCGGCTGTCGGCGGCACGAGACCGGTGACGTTGGTGGCAAGGATCTGGCCGCTGACGATCGGATAAAGGCCGATGATGAGCAGCGGCACCAGCACGATGATGGCCAGCCACTTCTGCACGCTTGCCGTTTCCGAAATGCCACGATGCTGGATGGCGAAGATGATCAGCATCAGGATGCCGCCGATGAAGAAGGTGGCATTGATATTGGCGGTGGCAAGGAAAGGAATGCTGAAGCTGAAGAGCGACCAGCTGCGGATCGCCGGCGTGAGCGCCGCGACACCGTCGGTGCCGAGCAATGCCTTGACGGCGTCATCCGGCGTCGTGCCAGCATGGGCTGCAATATATTCGGCGACCCGGGGGCTATCGGCCGTAATGGAAGCGGCATGCGCTGAGATCCAGTCGAGGACCATTTGCGAATCCGCTGCCGGAATCGGGTAGAAGGCATTGAGGATGTAGCCGGCGGCGATGGCGCAGCCGAGCGACAGCACCGGCGACCAGGCAAACCAGTTGCACCAGACGGAGAGCGGCGCGATGAATTTCGAATAACGCAGCCAGGCGGTGGCGCCATAGACAGAAGCGCCGCCGGATTTATTGGCGAACATGCCGGCGATCTCGGCATAGGTGAAGGATTGCAGGAAACCCATCACCATCGAGATGATCCAGACGACGAAGGCGAGCTTGCCCGTCGTGCCCGCAATCCCGCCGATGGAGAAAAGAACGAGCGGCGGCACGCCCGCAGCCACCCAGAATGCGCCCTTCCAGTCGAGCGCGCGTACAAGCTTACCTTCGGTGCCGGATGCAATCCCGGCCTCCACAACGTCTGTCATCGGTGAAATTCCCCATTCTATTTGTTCCGGACGTATCTTTGTACGTCTCCCTGAACGTGTCCCCCTGACAGTCTCAAGCCCGCCCGGATGATTTTGGCGATCCGTGTTCCCGACGGATTCCCGAGTCTCAACTCTTTATGCATAGTGAAGATATTTTCTTTTTAGTCAACATCACTTTACTTTCCCGGGGCATTTTGTAACCTGCATGGGTGGGTGTCCGAGGACGCCCGATCCTCCCATGAGGGCAGTATGCGAGAACTTCATCCTGCTATGACAGGCCTGCGGCCGGCGGCTGCGAGCCTCGTGCATTATCCCGGCATTCCGACCCTGCCGGAGGGAACGGAGCGCTACAGGGCAAAGGGCGGCGGATCGGTCGTTATGCGCGTCGAGCCGGGCGACCGGGTCAGCGTCATCGACAGCGAGGGCGGACAGGTCTGCGAGATCTCCTTCCTCGACGAGAAAGGGCGCTTCCTGGCGGCCGGTATCGGAACGGCTTTCAGCAATTCAGCCGAGGGTTTGAAAGCCATTCTTCAAGCGGAGGATGAGAGTGCTGGCCGCACGCGTGCAGCGCTTCAGCGTCGCGGCGCCGATCTGGCAGCGGCCGGCGCGCTCTGCATTTTCGGGGCGGGATCGACACCGGGCAGCCGGGCGGATTTCACGATTTCCATGAAGGGCCTGCTGATCGTCGCGGCACCCGGCAGCGCCATGTCGCCGGAGGCGCAGGATACGGCGACGCCGATCGAGATCAGGATCCAGCGCAGCCTGCTGATCCGCGATTATGCCTCCGCCCTGCCGGAACCGGCCGCCGATCCGCTCGAGGATATCCGCATCCGGGCGGCGACCGCCGCAGCCTATTTCGTGCGGGCCGGCGAGTTCATCCAGATCATCGACGTCTATGGACGCCAGTGCACCGATTTCCAGGCCTTCGCCGCCCGCAAGGTCGACAAGGGACTCGACCTCGCGCTTGATTCCACCGTCACCCGCACGCTGCTCGGCCGCAGCTATCCGATGCCGGGTCTCCCCTCCAAGGCCTTCGACCGCGACTTCGAGCCGCTGGTCGAAATCGTCCAGGATACGGTCGGGCGCCATGACGCTTTCGCGACCGCCTGCAACTCGCGCTATTACGACGACATGGGTTATCCCGGCCACGTCAACTGCACGGACAATTTCAACGCGGCGCTGGCGCCTTACGGCATTGCCGGCCGCAAGGGCTGGGAAGCGCTGAACTATTTCTACAACACCAATATCGACCACAACAACCAGCTCTATCTCGACGAGCCCTGGTCGCGTCCCGGCGATTATGTGCTGATGCGGGCGCTGACTGATCTCGTATGCGTCTCCTCGTCCTGCCCTGACGATATCGACGCTGCGAACGGCTGGGATCCGACGGATATCCATGTCCGCACCTTTTCCGGAAAAGAGAAATTCTCACGAGCGGTGGCCTATCGCATGACCCCAGATGCCGACGCCGAACTGACGCGCGAAACCGCCTTCCATCCCCGCCTCTCCGCCTTGACGCGGGACTACACCGAATATCGCGGCTACTGGCTGCCGAACCGCTTTTCCAGCGAAGGGCCGGTCGAGGAATACTGGGCCTGCCGCGAGCGCGCCGCCGTGATCGACCTCTCGCCCTTGCGGAAATTCGAGGTGACGGGGCCGGATGCCGAAGAGCTGCTGCAATATTGCCTGACGCGCGACGTGCGCAAACTGTCGACCGGCCAGGTCGTCTATTCCGCCATGTGCTACGAAAATGGCGGCATGATCGACGATGGCACCCTGTTCCGGCTCGGCGACAAGAACTTCCGCTGGATCGGCGGCGATGATTTCAGCGGCATATGGCTGCGCCAGCAGGCAGAGAAAAAGGGCTTCAAGGCCTGGGTCCGCTCCTCGACCGATCAGATGCACAATATCGCCCTGCAGGGGCCGAAGAGCCGCGACATCCTGAAGGAGATCATCTGGACGGCGCCGCGCCAGCCTGATATCGGCGAACTCGAATGGTTCCGCTTTACCGTCGGCCGCATCGGCGGCTTCGAGGGTGCCCCAATCGTCGTCTCGCGCACGGGTTACACCGGCGAGCTCGGCTACGAGATCTTCTGCCATCCGAAGGATGCGCTGACGGTGTTCGACGCGGTCTGGGGGGCGGGGCAGCCGCACGGGTTGAAGCCGATGGGGCTGGAGGCGCTCGATATGGTTCGCATCGAGGCGGGCCTGATCTTCGCTCACCATGAATTCACCGATCAGACCGACCCGTTCGAGGCCGGGATCGGCTTCACGGTGCCGCTGATATCCAAGCAGGACGATTTCATCGGCCGCGAGGCGCTGATCCGGCGCAAGGAGCATCCGCGCCATCTGCTCGTCGGCCTCGATATCAAGGCCAACGAAGCGATCGGTCATGGGGATTGCATCCATATTGCTCGCGCCCAGGTGGGCGTCGTCACCAGCGCGACGCGCTCGCCGGTCCTCGGCAAGACGATCGCGCTCGCCCGCATCGACGTGATGCATGCAAGCCCCGGCACCCAGGTCGAGATCGGCAAGCTCGACGGCCACCAGAAGCGCCTGCCGGCGACGATCGTGCCGCTTTCGCATTACGATCCGCAGAAGACGCGGCCGCGCTCGTAACGCCTGCTTTGGAGGTCGGGAAAGGCGATCGGTTGTTGATACTGCCGCCGACGCGCACGACCGGCGAGATGCAATCTTATGGCGATTTGGCGGCTCAAAAAAACTAAAAGTTGACATATCCGGCTTCGATGGTTATATCTCGGTGGTCGATATTGCTTGTTTGACTTTTGTTATCGCACGCTGGCAACGTGCCCTGGACGAACTTCCCTCTTCAAAATCGAGATCATCATCCGCCGTGCTTGCGCACGTGCGGTCGTCAATTGCTATGAAAGGGTTTGTTATGACCACTGGCACAGTTAAATGGTTCAATTCCACCAAGGGCTTCGGCTTCATTCAGCCTGATGACGGCGGCGCTGACGCCTTCGTCCACATCTCTGCCGTCGAACGCGCTGGAATGCGCGAAATCGTCGAAGGCCAGAAGATCGGCTATGAGCTTGAGCGCGATAACAAGTCGGGCAAAATGTCCGCTTGCAATCTCCAAGCCGCTTAAACTGAAATCTGCTTTCCTTTGACCGCGGATGTACCGGCACAGTCGAAAGTATGATACTATCAAGGTCAGGCAAGTTGCCTGGCCTTTTTGCTGCGTTCCGCCAAGCGGGCTCATAAATCCAGGATTGATATGACAGAGTCACACAGCAAATCACGCAAGCAGGCGGAGATTGCCTTCGGAAACGCGCAATCGCAGTTCCTGGCGCGAAGCCGCGCGGTCGAAGAGATCGATTCGACCGTACGTGCCCGCGAGGAAAAAACCCTGCGGTTGCGCGAAGCGCGTGAGGCCAAGGAATTGCAGGATCGCTTGACAGGGGTTACTGCTCCCAGCGCGAAGCGAAAAAAGAAAATCTGACCCTACTGCATAATTCCTTAAATCGGATTCGATTTCAGGATAAAATGATGCCGCAGTTCAATGTATTGCAGCGTCCTTTGCGCGTCTGAAGACGCGCGCGCCGCCGTAAGGTCGAAGTCAAACAGTCAGGAAACAGATTTGAAAAACGCCAAAAACAACGAGCTTTCCGATCGCCGCAGCGCCGCTGCCGAAGCCAAGGCGGCTCTCCTCAATGCGTATCGTAGCGCCAAGGATTCAGCCGAACCGACAAGGCTGGCAAAGCAGGCGGAGCGTCAAGCTATTGCCGCGGCCAGGGAAGAACGTCGCGCTCAGCGGGAACGGATCAAGCTCGAGGAGCTGGAGCGGGCTCAGGCCGCCGAGGCCGAACGTCAGGCTGCCGCCGAGGCCGCAGCACGCGCCGATGCCGACGCGCGCGAAGCGGCTGACAAAGACCGGATCGCCCGCGTGATTGCCGACGAAGCGGCCCGAAAGGCCGAACGCGACCTGCGTTACGCCAATCGCAAAGCCAGGAAGTCCTGATCGTCAGCGCCGCCTGTTGTCGTAACAGGCAGCGCTCTCTTTCAAGCGGCCTGCACGGCTGCGTTCAGCGGGATTTCGACGTCGATCTCAAGGGTCGAGACGTATTCGTTGCGATCGATCGTCACCTGCACCTTGTCGTGGTCGAGTTGCACATGCTTTGCGATCACCGCAAGGATTTCCTCGCGCAGCAGGGAGACCAGGTCCGACCCCGCCGAGGAACGTTCATGGGCGAGAAGGACCTGCAGCCGTTCGCGGGCGGCCGGTGCGGTTCTCTGCTTGTTGAAAAGACGGAAAATATTCATGCTGCCCTCCGTCCGAAGATCTTGCCGAAAATGTTCCTCTTTTCCTCTGGGATGGCGATCGGCACAACTTCGCCGGCGAGCCGGCGAGCGGCATCGAAATAGGCCATCGCAGCCGCGCTGCGGCTGTCTGCCAGCGTGACCGGCGCCCCGATGTTGGATGCACGCAGAACATCCATGCTTTCGGGGATGATGCCGAGCAGCGGGATGGACAGGATTTCCAGGACGTCGTCGACCTTGAGCATGTCGCCGCGTTCGGCGCGGTTGGCGTCATAGCGGGTGAGCAGCAGGTGCTTCTCCATCCGCTCGCCGCGTTCGGCCTTGGCGGTCTTGGCATCCAGCAGGCCGATGATGCGATCCGAATCGCGCACCGACGAGACCTCGGGATTGGTGACGACCACGGCAACATCGGCGTGGCGCATGGCAAGCGTTGCGCCGCGCTCGATCCCGGCGGGGCTGTCGCAGATGATCCAGTCGAAATAGCGCTTCAGGTCGTTGATGACGCGCTCGACGCCCTCGGCCGTCAGATTGTCCTTGTCGCGCGTCTGCGAGGCCGGCAGCAGGAACAGCGTTTCCAGCCGCTTGTCGCGGATCAGCGCCTGGGTAAGCTTGGCGTCGCCCTGGATGACATTGATCAGGTCGTAGACGACCCGGCGCTCGGCGCCCATGACGAGGTCGAGATTGCGCAGGCCGACGTCGAAATCGACGACGACGACTTTTTCATTGCGTTGCGCCAGCGCCGCTCCCAATGCGGCGGTCGAGGTTGTCTTGCCAACCCCGCCCTTGCCTGACGTGACGACGATCACTTTCCCCATCATTGTCTCTCCTTTGCCGTGGCCCCAGTAATTCAAAGTGTTAAAGCGTCCTTTGCGGCTCACGAAGAGACGCGCGGCGCTGTCGTCAGATCAGCTTTTCTGCCATGATCGCGTCGTCTTCGAGCCAGAGCTGAACAGCCTGTCCGCGAAGATTGGGGGCCATGTCTTCCGCCATTTTGTAGATACCGTCGATTGCAACCAGCTCGGCCTCGAGCTTGCGGCAAAAGATCCGCGCCGATGCGTTTCCGATGGATCCCGCCATGGCTCGGCCACGCAACGCGCCATAGATATGGACGGACCCGCCGGCGATGACCTCGGCACCCGAGGCGACCGAACCGATGACGGTGACGTCGCCTTCCGGAAAGATCACCGATTGCCCCGAGCGCACCGGCTCCCGGATGACGATCGATTGCATGGCCGGGCGGGTCTCCGCCACGGCCGGTTTGCCGGGCGGATCGGCGGGCTCCTTTGCCTGAACCTCGATATCGGAAACCGAACGACCGCCTTTGAGTGCCGGCGGCATGCCGGATCCGAGGATCGAAGGCCGCGCGCCCTCGATGCCCATGATGCTGACATTGCGCTTGGCAAGTTCGGCGATCAGGTCCTTCAGCTGCGGCCGGTCGATTTGCAGGTCCGTCAGGTCGAGCACGACAGGCCGTCCGAGGAAGAAGCCGGCCGAACGCGCGGCCAGATCGTCCAGCCGGATCAACCAATCATCGATCGGAAGATCCGGAGACAGCATGACCGCGAGGAATGAGCGGCCCTTGATGCGGATGGAGCGAGCGTCTGTTAGCACTTTGGTCATCTATGTGAAGAAATCGTTGACCATGTCTACCGCTGCTATGGTTAACAAAAAGTTAACGCGACCTTAATATCACCGACAATCACCTGAGATTCTTTAAGCGCGGAATTGCCGCAAGTCATTGGGAAAGCGTCGCAATCTCTGGAAGCACTGAACGGTTAATGACGCGGCTTTGAACTTGAGCCGCAAATCCGCCGCTGCTTGGGTAACGCTCAGCCTTTCGCCGTGCGTTGTGCGTTGGAAATGGCGCGTGCGGCCTCTTCCGAGGAGTTGGCGAGCGCGCGCATCTCGGCGGCAAGCACTGCAAAGCCCGACCCGGCCGTGCCGGCGCGGGCGGCCTCGATGCCGGCATTGACGGCCAGCAGCTTCAGATAGCGCAGCGATTGCAGGATCTCATTGGTCTTCGAGGCGGTGACGCGCATGTCGGCGGTCTGGTCATCGATTCGCTGGTAGAGTGATTCGATGTTGATGATGCTGCCTTCGAGATAGAGAAGCTCGCCCTTCTCGTCCCAGATGCCGCCGCCCGTCTCGGTCACCCAGATGAGATGGCCCATGGCGTGACGCATGCGGTATTCCATCGTCCAGTCTGTGCGCCTCTCCAGCGCCCGCCCGACGATCTCGTCCATCAGTGGCACGTCTTCCTCGTACATGATCGAGGTGAAGGTCCGCGTGCGGTTGCCGATGATTTCGTCGACGGGATAACCGAAGATGCGCTCGATTCCGTCGGTCATCTCAAGCATCGTGTAGTTTTCATCGGCACGGCAGCGGTAGAGAAAACCGCTCATGCGCCCGAGAATGCTCGTTTGAAAATCCATGAAGGCGACATCCGAAGAGAAGAGTTGCAGTCGTCTCGCTCAAAGGCGCGGCTCACAATATGCCGGAGGAGAGTGCCCGCACACCCTCCTCCGGCAATGCAGGCCCGCCTCATCAGTTGCGCAGATATTCCTCCATGGAATCGTCGAGCGCCTCGACCCAGGGCGTGTGGTGCGTCGGCGACATATTGCCGGTCATCAGCGATCGGTAGGCATGGTCGCGGAAGCCCATGATGTTGTGGGCCTTGTGATGTTCCCACTCCATGAAGGTCTGGTTGGTCGCCTCGATGTCGAAGCTGGGATAGTCGGTCTCGGCGAGCAGTTCCTTCACATAGTCGCCCTGATACCAGATCATCTGCTCGGCATCCTCGAGCCTTTCCTCGCGGGCGCGCCACATGTCGAAATTGGCCTTCAGCTCCTCTTCGGATGGCAGGGTGATGCGACCCATCATCACGTCGCGCGCCCACCAGGCCTGCACGTCGAACATGTTGAAGGTGTAGAACTGGTCCTGCATGCCGATATAGAAAAGCTGCGGGTTCTTGTCGAAGATCACCCCCTTGTAGAGGCTGTCGGCCCAAAGGCGGTTGGCGGTCTTCAGCCGGAGATCATCGGGCAGGAAGGGGAAGTGGTGCTGGTATCCGGTGCAGAGGATCACCGCATCGACATCCTTGGTCGAGCCGTCGAGGAAATGCGCCGTGCGGTTTTCGAGCTTCACCAGCAGCGGCCGCTCCTCGAAATTCTCCGGCCATTTGAAGCCCATCGGCTTCGAGCGATAGCTGGTCGTCACCGATTTTGCGCCGTATTTCCAGCATTGCGAGCCGATGTCTTCGGCCGAATAGCTGCGCCCGACGATGAGGATATCCTTGCCCTTGAACTCCAGCGCGTCGCGGAAGTCATGGGCATGCAGCACGCGGCCATTGAAGGTCTTCACACCCTCGAAATAGGGCACGTTCGGCGTCGAGAAATGACCTGATGCCACGACGACATAGTCGAATTCCTCTTCATACATCCGGTCCTCGATGCGGTTATGCGCCGTCACCGTGAATTTCTTCGTTTGATCGTCGAAGCGAACCATGCGCACCGGCGTGCTGAAGCGCACCCAGTGGCGGACGTTCGCCTTCTCGACGCGGCCCTTGATGTAATCCCAGAGCACGGCGCGCGGCGGATAGGAGGCGATCGGCTTGCCGAAATGCTCCTCGAAGGAATAATCGGCGAATTCGAGGCATTCCTTCGGGCCGTTCGACCAGAGGTAACGATACATGCTGCCATGGACCGGCTCGCCATATTCGTCGAGGCCGGTGCGCCAGGTATAGTTCCAGAGCCCGCCCCAGTCCGACTGCTTTTCGAAGCAGACGATCTCCGGGATTTCGGCGCCCTTCTGGGCAGCCGATTGAAAGGCGCGCAGCTGCGCCAGCCCGGAAGGACCGGCACCGATGACGGCTACTCTTGTCATGAAGCATTCCCCTCTTGATTATATCGCTTTATCTCGCACATCGCTGCGCATCAGTCCGGATAGATGCCGGGGCTGGTCGGCGCCCCGTCGTCATATTTGGCAAGCCAGTCGATCGTCGTCTCGCGGAAGCGGGTGAGGCCCTTATAGTCGATGAGCTCGAGGGGCAGCGTCTTCAGCACGCGCGGAAAGCGGCGCGCCCATTTCGGCACGGTGACGAGTTCTTCCATGTTCATCAGGTAGCAGCGGATGACGAAGAGGATGGCGTTCGATCGCGGCAGGCGCCAGAGGCTCTGCAGCTCGACGCGCAGATGCACCTTCTCGCCAACATTCTCCGGCGTCACCGTCGTGCGGTCAGGACCCCATTTGTGATAATTCTCGGGGCTGGTGTCGAGCCGCGGATTGATCGTCATCGTCCAGTTGAAGCGCCGTGTCGGCTTGCCCTGCTGCAGGTTCAAGAGGAATTTCAGCGCCCGGTCGAAGACGCCGATCTGGTGGGCGAGCGGCACCGGCCCGTGCCATTCCATGAAGTTCATGCCGATATCGAAATCGAGTGACCAGTCGGCCTGAGTCGTCACCATGCCGGCATCCATCCAGAGATTGCTGTCGCGCTGGTCGACGATGCAGAAATCGCCCTGGGCCTGGCGGGTGATATATTCGAAGGGCTCATAGGGCAGCGTCGAAGCATCGCCGAAGGTGAAGCTGTCGTCGATGCCGAGCGGGCGGTTGATCCAGCGCCACTGGTCGCCGTTGCGGATCAGCGTGAAATGGTCGGGGTAACCCGCCGCCTGCTCTTCCATCAAAAGTTCGAGCGTGTCCCATTGGGCGCTCATCATGTGCGGCAGCGCCTGATAGCGCAGCGGATCTTCCTTCAGGACCAGCGCCCGGTCGTGCATCTCGGCGACGTAATGCTCGTCGACGTCAATCAGGCTTTCGTAGACGGTTCCCGTCCGGCCGTGCACATGCGGCTCCATATTGACCGAATACATGTATTCGTCGCGGTCGAAGGGAAACGGGAAACGCCGGATGTTTTCGGGGCTGTTCCGATAGCTGAAATCGTTCCGGAAGGTTTCCTGCTTGAAGACGATTGCCATGTCCCGGTCTCCTTGTTCCGCTTCCGATGCCGCTAGAGATCAAGATGCAGCGTGTTTCCCTCGAAGCGGGAAACGCAGATCATCACCTTGCGGCCGGATGCTTTTTCTTCACTCGTCAAATAGACGTCATGGTGCAGCAGCTTGCCGTCGCAGGTGACGACCCCGGTCTCACATTGACCACAGGCGCCGCCGCGACAGAGGAAGGGCGCGTCGACCCCCGCCGCCTCGATCGCCTCCAGCATGCTTTCGTGATGGCCGACCTTCACGGTCTTGCCGGACCGCAGGAGCTCGATCGCGAAGGGTTTGCCTGGTAGAGACGACAGGAACCGTTCCGAATGCAGGTTCTGCTCCGGCCAGCCGGCGTCGAGTCCCGCCTTCAGCACGCCGTCGATCATGCCGGACGGGCCGCAGACATAAAGATGCGTGCCGAGCGGCTGGGTGCCGAGCAGGCGCGTCAGGGGGATGGCGTCGCCGCCTTCGGCGTCGCAATAGATCTTGATGCGATGTCCGCCATAGCGCTCGACGAGTTGCTGCCAATAGGCACCGCGGTCGCGCGTGCGGATGGTATAATGCAGCTCGAAATTGGCGCCCTCGCGGGAAAACTGTTCCATCATCGCAATGAAGGGGGTAATGCCGATGCCGCCGGCGATCAGAAGATGCTTGCGCCCGCGCCAGTCCGGCTGGAACAGGTTGACGGGATAACTGACCTTCAGCTCGTCGCCTTCGCTGAGCTTCTCATGCATGAAGGTGGAGCCGCCGCGTGAATCCTCGACATGCAGCACGCTGATCTCATAGGCTGCGCAATCATGCGGCGGCGACATCAGCGAATAGGCGTTGCGGCGCATATGGCCGCCATCGTTCATCAAGACGATGACGTGGGCGCCGCCGGAGAAATAAGGCATCGGCTTGCCGTCAAGGCGCTCGAAACGGAAGCGCTTGACGCGCTCAGCGATCGGCGTGATCCGCGTCACGCGGACAGGAATTTCAGTACCACCGCTCAAAGGAACAACTCCTCGGGGTCAGGCGCGCTGCCCGGTTCTTCCGCATCGATATTGACGCCCTGGAAGGCGGCGAGCCGGCGCGAATAGTGGTCGCGCACCAGGAGCGGCAGCCCGCAATGGCTGCAGGCAAAGGGGCTGGTGGTGACGTCGTCGGTAATGCCCTTGCAATGGACACATTGCACCCGCCGGGCCAGCGAGCCGCGATGCTCGGTGATGACGGAGGCATGGTCCATGCCGTAATCGAGCGCCACCAGCATCGCCTGGCCGATGAAGCCTTCCGTGCCCGACAGATAAAGCCGCGTGCCCATATGGGCGGTGGCGAGCGAACCCTTCAATCGGACGAGCAGCGTTGCGATCGTTGGGGCCGTGAAGAACATGTCGGCGCCGAGGCGGCGCAGCGCCTCCTCCAGGCCGGTACCTTGCGAGCCGCGGGCGACATAGAGGATCTCGCTGCGAGAGAGCGCCGTTTCGTCAAGCGCCGGCTGCTGGTCGAGGAGAGCCTTGGCGCCCTCCCCTTCGAGCGCGAAAATGTGCCGCCGGGCGCGCGGCTGGATGGTCAGGCCCGAGTAGACTGGTCGGCTCTTGATGCCTGCAACGAGCATTGGCGTGCTCCTTAACCTACGGCGGTCCTCTTCTTCTTCTCCGGATCGTCGAAAGGAAGCGTGTGGGCGGTGGCGCCTGCCTTCACGGTCTTGCCGCGGACTTCGAGTTTCGTCCCATGCACCGCCTTGTCAACGTCGAGACGGGCGATCGCCATGGATTTCTTCGTCAGCGCCGAATAGCTCGGGCAAGTGATGACGCCGACCTTTTTGCCGTCGGCAAAGACCTCGTCGCCGAGATCGGCCGGTCCGTCGGCATCGATCAGCATGCCGAAGATCTTGAAGCGTTCCTTACCCTTGAGGCGCGCATGTTCCTCGGCGCCACGGAAGCCCGTCTTGCCAGGGCTGACGGTGAAGTCGAGGCCGAGTTCCCAGAGGCTGTCGCCGGGCGGCTGGTCGGCGAAGGGATACATCTGCGAATTGTCGTAGGGGTAGAAGAGCAGGTAGCTTTCGACCCGCAGCATGTCGAGAACGGAGAAGCAGCAGGGGATGATGCCCATCTCCTTGCCTTCATCGACGATCCGGTCCCAGACCATGACGGCGTCCTGTCCGCGCACGAAGATTTCGTAGCCACGTTCGCCGGTATAGCCGGTGCGCGAGATCATCACCGGTGCGCCGAACAGTGTCGTCTGCATGTGGTGGAAATATTTGAGGTCGCGGATCCCGGGCACATATTTGGCGAGGTAGTCGACCGCGATCGGACCCTGCAGCGACAGGTCATGCAGGTCGTCGTCGAAGAGCACCGCGCAATTGCGGCCTGCCGCCTGCTTGACGAGTTCCTCGTGGCCGGAGCCGGAACCATGCACGAGCATCCAGGAATTCGGGCCGGTGCGATAGACGATGCAATCGTCGGTGAAGTGGCCGCGCTCGTTCAGCATGGTCGCATAGACCGAGCGGCCGGGGTAGATCTTCGTCAGGTCGCGGGTGGTGATGTGGTCGAGGACGGCGATGGCGTGCGGGCCGACCAGGTGCACCTTCTTCAGGCCTGAGACATCCATGATGCCGGCCTTGGTGCGGACGGCGACATGCTCTTCCGACATGTCCTTGTCGTAGGTCCAGGCGGTGCCCATACCGCTCCAGTCCTCAAGCTTCGATCCCAGAGCGCGATGCCGATTCGCCAAGGCGGAGAAACGCCATGATAAAGCCATTGTCCGTTCCCTTTTGTTTCCTCTACGGAATATTTATTTCCTGACTATATTCGTCTTTCGCGCCGTGGCAAGCCCGCCCGGCATGCATTTCCGAAAACTTTGACGGCGTCTGTCCTGCGGCGCGATGGGTGCGATGACGCCAATCATCTCTCAGCCCATCCGCTCCGACGCGTAGCTGCCGGGGCTTGCCGGGAAGACCACGGTGCGATTGCCGTTGATGAAGGTGCGGTGATGGATATGGGCGTGGATGGCGCGCGCCAGCACCTGGCTTTCGACGTCGCGGCCGATCGAGACATAGTCGTCGGGGGACTGCGCATGGGTAATGCGCGCCGTATCCTGCTCGATGATCGGGCCTTCGTCGAGATCGGCGGTGACGTAATGCGCCGTCGCCCCGATCAGCTTCACGCCGCGGCCGTAGGCCTGCTTGTAAGGGTTGGCGCCCTTGAAGCTCGGCAGGAAGGAATGATGGATGTTGATGATCTTCCCGGACATCTTCTGGCACATCTCGTCCGACAGGATCTGCATGTAACGGGCGAGCACGATCAGCTCCGTGCCGGTCTGCTCGGCCACTTCCATGATATGGGCCTCGGCCTGCGCCTTGTTGGCCTTGGTGACCGGAATATGGTGAAACGGAATGTCATGGTTGACCACGACCTTCTGGTAGTCGAAATGGTTGGAGACGACGCCGACGATATCGATCGGCAACGCTCCGATCTTCCAGCGATAGAGCAGGTCGTTGAGACAATGGCCGAAGCGCGACACCATCAAGAGGACCTTCATGCGCTTCTCGTTGTCGTGAAAATCGTAATCCATCGCGAAGGGCGCGGCGACGGTCGCGAAACCGGCGTCGATATCGGCGCCCGAAAGCCCCTCTTCCGAAATGAAGCTGACGCGCATGAAGAACTTGCCGGTATCGAGATCGTCGAACTGCGAGCTGTCGATGATGTTGCAGCCCCTGTCCGCCAGATAGCTCGAAATCGCCGCGACGATGCCGCGCGTCGACTTGCAGGATACGGTGAGTACGAAGTTCTTCATGCTGTCACTTTCTTCGCTATCCCAAGCGCAAAGGCCAGATCACGCCGGAGCTTGTCCGCTCCGGCGCATCAGTGTGTCTGCAGAACGTCCGTCCGTTCAGATGTCGAGCGTGCTGTCGCGTTCCCACTGGGTGAAATGCGAGCAGTAGGCATTCCATTCCTGATGCTTGAGCTTGAGATAGGCGGCGGAAAACTCGGCCCCGATCGCCTGCTTCAAGCCCTCGTCGGCATCATAGGCGCGCAGCGCGTCGAGCAGATTGAGCGGCAGGCGCGGCGCGTCCTTTACCAGATACCCCTCGGCATACATGTCGATATCGTAGTGCCGGCCGGGATCGGCTTGGCTGCGGATGCCGTCGAGGCCGGCCGCGATGATGATCGCCTGCAGCAGGTACGGATTAACAGCACCATCAGGCAGGCGCAGCTCGAAGCGGCCCGGTCCCGGCACGCGCACCATGTGGGTGCGGTTGTTGCCCGTCCAGGTGACGGTGTTCGGCGCCCAGGTCGCGCCCGATGTGGTGCGCGGCGCGTTGATGCGCTTATAGGAATTGACCGTCGGATTGGTGATCGCGGCAAGCGCAGAGGCATGTTTCATGATGCCGCCGAGGAAGGTTTTACCCTGAGCGGAGAGCCCAAATGGCATTTCCTTGTCGGCGAAGGCGTTGACCTTGCCATCGATGTCCCAGACCGAGATATGGGCATGGCAGCCGTTTCCGGTCAGGCCTTTGAAGGGCTTCGGCATGAACGTCGCGCGAAGGCCGTGTTTTTCGGCGACCGACTTGACCATGAACTTGAAGAAGGAGTGCTTGTCTGCGGTCTGAAGCGCGTCGTCATATTCCCAGTTCATCTCGAACTGGCCGTTCGCGTCCTCGTGGTCGTTCTGATAGGGCTTCCAGCCGAGCTCGAGCATGTAGTCGCAGATCTCGGCGATGACATCATACCGACGCATCACGGCCTGCTGATCGTAGCAAGGCTTCTCGGCGGTATCGAACTGGTCCGAAATCACCGAGCCGTCCGCAGAAATCAGAAAGAACTCGGGCTCCACGCCGGTTTTCACCCTGAGCCCTTCTTTCGCAGCTTCAGCGACCAGTCTTTTCAGCACCACGCGCGGTGCCTGTTCGACAGGCTGATCGTTCATGACGCAGTCGGCAGCAACCCATGCGACGTCTTTCTTCCAGGGTAGCTGGATGACGGAGGAAGCATCGGGAAGCGCAAACAGGTCGGGATGGGCTGGCGTCAGATCGAGCCAGGTTGCGAAGCCCGCGAAGCCGGCGCCATCTTTCTGCATATCGGCGATGGCTTCTGCGGGGACCAGCTTGGCGCGTTGGCCGCCGAACAGGTCGGTATAGCTGATCATGAAATATTTGATGCCTTTGTCTTTGGCAAAAGCAGCAAGGTCCAGTGTCATTCTCGTTCCCCTTTGGATTTCTTCGAGACACTTCGCTTATGGATGCGAGACGGCCGGGACGTTTGCCCGGCCGGTAGTAGAAATCAGTAGCCTCCCTTGCCGGGATACCAGTTTGTGCCGGCGAGCGGGATCTGGGCCATGGCGGCCGCCTCCATCGTCAGGGCGCAAAGATCTTCCGGTTCCAGGTTGTGCAGGTGGTTTTTGCCGCAGGCGCGTGCGATGGTCTGGGCTTCCAGCGTCATAACCTTCAGATAGTTGGCGAGACGGCGGCCGGCGGCGATCGGATCAAGCCGCTTCATCAGTTCCGGGTCCTGCGTGGTGATGCCAGCCGGGTCCTTGCCTTCGTGCCAGTCGTCATAAGCGCCGGCCGTCGTGCCGAGCTTCTGGTATTCTTCTTCCCAGTGCGGATCGTTGTCGCCGATCGCAACGAGCGCTGCCGTGCCGATGGCAACGGCATCGGCACCCAGCGCCAGTGCCTTGGCCACGTCGGCGCCCGAACGGATGCCGCCCGAGATGATCAGTTGCACCTTGCGATGCATGCCGAGATCCTGCAGCGCCTGCACCGCGGGGCGGATGCAGGCGAGCGTCGGCATGCCGACATTCTCGATGAAGACATCCTGCGTCGCCGCGGTTCCGCCCTGCATGCCATCGAGCACCACCACGTCGGCCCCGGCCTTCACGGCAAGCGCTGTGTCGTAATAGGGACGTGCACCGCCGACCTTCACATAGATCGGCTTTTCCCAGTCGGTGATCTCGCGCAGTTCCAGGATCTTGATTTCGAGGTCGTCCGGGCCTGTCCAATCCGGATGGCGGCAGGCCGAGCGCTGATCGATGCCCTTCGGCAGGTTGCGCATGTTGGCGACGCGATCGGAGATTTTCTGGCCGAGCAGCATGCCGCCGCCGCCGGGCTTTGCGCCCTGACCGACAACCACTTCGATCGCGTCGGCGCGACGCAGGTCCTTGGGATTCATGCCGTATCGCGACGGCAGATACTGGTAGACCAGCGTCTGGGAATGGCCGCGCTCTTCATCGGTCATCCCGCCGTCGCCTGTCGTGGTGGAGGTTCCGGCAATCGTCGCGCCGCGTCCGAGCGCTTCCTTGGCATTGCCGGAGAGCGCGCCGAAGCTCATGCCGGCAATAGTGATCGGCGTCTTCAGGTGAATGGGCTTTTTGGCAAAACGCGCGCCGAGGACGACAGACGTGTCGCACTTCTCGCGGTAACCTTCGAGCGGATAGCGGGAGATCGATGCGCCGAGAAACAGCAGGTCATCGAAATGCGGCACCTTCCGTTTGGTGCCGGCGCCACGGATGTCGTAAATACCGGTCGCCGCAGCACGGCGGATTTCCGCCAGCGTGTAATCGTCGAAGGTCGCGGACTTGCGCGGCGGGGTATAGGGGTTGTGATAGCTCATGATGGTCCCTCGCCTTTAATACGCGTCGGCGTTGTCGATATTGAAATTGTAGAGCTTGCGGGCGGAGCCGTAACGCTTAAATTCCTCGGGCCTCACTTCTGTCACGCCCGCCTTTTCGAGAAGTTCGGCCAGCTTCATCAGATGCTCGGGACGCAGCTCCTTTTCGATGCAATCGGCACCCAGGCTCTTGACCGAACCGCGCACGAAGAGCTTCGCCTCGTAGAGCGAATCCCCAAGCGCATCGCCGGCATCGCCGAGCACCACGAGGTGACCGGACTGGCCCATGAAGGCGGACATGTGGCCTATATTGCCATGAACGACGATGTCGATGCCCTTCATCGAGATGCCGCAGCGCGACGCCGCATTGCCCTTGATGACAAGGAGGCCGCCGCGGCCGGTTGCGCCGGCATACTGGCTGGCATCGCCCTCGATGACGACTGTTCCAGACATCATGTTTTCCGCCACACCCGGACCTGCCGAACCGTGAACGGTGACGGTCCCGCCGTCGTTCATCCCGGCGCAATAATACCCGACGGACCCCTTCACGTCGACCGTGACCGGCGCATCGATGCCGACGGCAACCGAATGGCTGCCGCGCGGATTGACGACTTCGAAGGAAAGATCGTTCGAACCGTTCTGGATGTTGTGCAGGGCGCTGTTGAGTTCACGTAACGGCGTAGTGGCAAGATCAATGACAGGCATGTTTCGATAACCCTTGGAGAATACGCATGAGGCGCCGGTCAAGCGACCTTCTGGTGATCCCAGAAATAGACGGTTGCAGGCTCTGGCTCCCAGACCCGGGCATTCTCGATGCCGGGCAGATTGACGAGCGCCCGGTATTCCGAACCGAAGGCGACATACTGGTCCGTTTCGGCCATGACGGCGGGCTTGCAGGCAATCGCATCGCGCACGACGCCGAAGCCGGACTTCGTCCCGACGACGAAGGTGAAGAAGCCGTCGAGATCATCCACCGCGCCTTCCAGCGCCTGGCCGAGATTCTTGCCCTTGGCCATCTCTGCCGTCAGATAGGCGGCGGCGACCTCGGTGTCGTTTTCCGTTTCGAAGGTCATGCCTTCGCGCTTCAGCTCGCGGCGCAGATTGTTGTGGTTGGACAGCGAGCCATTATGCACCAGGCATTGGTCGGAGCCGGTGGAAAAAGGATGGGCGCCGAGCGTCGTGACGGCCGATTCCGTCGCCATGCGGGTATGGCCGATGCCGTGGGTGCCGGCCATTGAATTGACCGCGAAGCGGGAGACGACATCCTTCGGCAGGCCGGTCTCCTTGTAGATCTCGATGGCGTCGCCGCTGCTCATGATGCGGATGGTCGGACGCAGTTCCGAAACGGCTGCCTTGCCCGCGTCGAGCAAATCCTTCGCAAGCGTGATGACGGCATGCGTGCTCTTCACCTGGATGGCGACCGATGCGCCAACCGCCTGGCCGAGCTCGGCCTCGAGGCCGGCGAAATCCTTCTTCGGATTGGCCGACTGGACGGTGATCTTGGCATTGTTGCCGCTGGCGTCGCCATAGATCGCGATGCCGGCGCTGTCCGGCCCCCGATCCGTCATCGTCACCAGCATCGAGGACAGCAGTGCCCCGAGCTCCGGTTCGAGACTTTTATCCTTGAGGAAGAGCCCCACAATTCCGCACATGACCAGACCTCCGTTCGTGTTGAGAAAGGACTAGCAGGTCTGTTTTGGGTTTTCAACTCGGAAGAAAGATTTTTTCTTTTAAGGCAAGTCAGCTTTTCGAGCTCTGCTGTGGATAGCTGATGATCGAGAGGTATTTGCTCGGCAGTTTCACCAGCTGCTCCGGCCCATGCGGCGCATCGGCGTCGAAGAACAGGCTGTCGCCCGGCTGCATCTGGAAAAGCTGGTCGCCGTGACGGTAAACGACTTCGCCCTCGAGCATATAGAGAAATTCCATCCCTTCGTGCTGGAAGGTCGGGAAGATGTCGGAATCGGTCGTCAGGGTGATGAGGTAGGGCTCGACGATGACGCCGCTGGTATTGTTGTCGATATGACCGAGCACATTATATTGGTGGCCGGCGCGCGTGCCTCGCCGCTCAAGCTCGATGCCCTGGCCCGCCTTGACGAAGACGGCGTTGCGCGGTTCCTCGAAACGGCGGAAGAAGGCGGTCAGCGGCACGCCGAGCGCCCGCGATAGCGATTGCAGCGTCGTCAGCGACGGCGAGATGTTGCCGTTCTCGATCTTCGACAGCATGCCGAGCGAAATTCCGGTCGCCGCCGCTAGATCGGTGACCGTAATGCCGAGTTTCTTGCGGTAGGCGCGCACCTCATGGCCGATCGCCATTTCGAGGTTGTTTTCCTTCGGCTCGCGGACGGCGTGAGGGTCCTGGGAAAAGGGAGCGCGTCCGCCCGCCTGTTCCGGTTGCTCTGCCGCTTCACGCCTGGATTTCATGGATTTTCCCCTGCCGCCTTCTCTTTTGTCCAAAGGCAACCCTATCGTCATAGTGAAAATTCCTCAACCGTGAAGAAAACCTATTCCCGCCGCGCCGCGCGCGGGGCGATGCCGTAAACGGCACGGAACATGCGGGAAAAATGGCTCAGGCTGGAAAAGCCGGTGGCAACCGCGATTTCCGAGACGGAAAGCGGGCTCTGCTTCAGCAGCCGATGAGCATGCTGAAGCCTGATTCTGCGGTATTGATCAAGGTAGGTGGTGCCGAGATGCGCCGCAAAGAGCCGGTCGAGATGGCGGGTGGTGACGCCGGCGATGCGCGCCATGGCGGCACGCTCCAGCGGCATCTCGATTGTCTCCTCCATCCGTTCGAGAACGCCGAGCAGACCAGGATGATGGACGCCGTAACGCTGCGCCAGCGAGGCGCGCTGGGGTGCCGCGGGTTCGTTGACCTCGGTATGAAGATACCAGTCGCTGACCCGGCGGGCGAAATCCGGCCCCATGCGCTCGGCGATCAGCACATGCATCATGTCGAGCGGTGCGATGCCGCCGCCGCAGGTGATCCTGTTGCCGTCGATCATGAAGCGCGCCTGGCGCGGCGTGAGATCCGGAAAGGCTTCGAGAAGGGCTGCCGCATGCTCCCAGTGGATGGTGAAGTCGCGGCCACCGAGCAGTCCGGCGGCAGCCATAAGATAGGGGCCGCCCGAGATGCCGCCGATCCTCACACCTTCGCGCGACAGCTGCCGCAAGCAGGCAAGCACGCCGGGATAGCGCCAGTCGCGGGGCAGACCGCCGGCGCAGACGAAGGCCGTTCCGAGACCCGAGCCCCTGACGGGAAGAGGTTCGGCGGGGACGCTGACGCCAGAGGAGGAGAGTGCCGGTGCGCCATCCGGCGAGAAGACCTGCAGCCGGTAGATCTCGCGTCCGGCCAGAAGATTTGCCGCCCTGAGCGGTTCGGTCGCCGAGGCATAGGACATCAGCGCAAATCCCGGGATGAGGATAAAGCCGATCGTCTGCACATTTCTGGCATCAAGCGAGGACATGTCTCCTTCTTAGCGATTGATGTCCCTTCTGTGCAAGTCCGCCCTCCCCTTTCTGGCATCATGCAGCTGTTCTTTCCGGGTGACCCATGCGCTATTCCGCTCTTTCGATTTTCCTGAACGGCCTTCGCGGCAACAAAGGCTGGGCGCCAGCCTGGCGCGATCCGGCGCCGAAGCCGCACTACGACGTCATTATCGTTGGCGGCGGCGGCCATGGCCTTGCCACCGCCTATTATCTTGCCAAGGAATTCGGCGTCACCAATGTCGCCGTCCTCGAAAAGGGCTATCTCGGCTCCGGCAATATCGGCAGGAACACGACGATCATCCGTTCGAACTACCTGCTGCCTGGCAACAATCCCTTCTACGAGCTGTCGATGAAGCTCTGGGAAGGGCTGGAGCAGGACTTCAACTTCAACGCCATGGTCTCGCAGCGCGGCGTACTCAACCTCTTCCATTCCGACGCGCAGCGTGACGCCTATACGCGCCGGGGCAACGCCATGCGGCTGCACGGCGTCGACGCCGAGCTTCTCGACCGGCAGGCGGTACGCAAGAAATTGCCCTTCCTGGATTTCGACAATGCCCGTTTCCCCATTATGGGCGGACTGTTACAGCCGCGCGGCGGCACAGTGCGCCATGATGCGGTCGCCTGGGGTTATGCGCGCGGCGCCGATCAACGCGGCGTCGACATCATCACCCAGTGCGAGGTGACTGGCATACGCAGCGAAAACGGTCAGATTACCGGCGTCGAGACCAGCAAGGGTTTCATCGGCTGCGGCAAGCTGGCGCTGGCGGCCGCCGGCAATTCCACCGTCGTCGCCGATATGGCCGGCCTGCGGCTGCCGATTGAAAGCCATGTGCTGCAGGCCTTTGTTTCGGAGGGGCTGAAGCCGTTCATCGACACGGTCGTCACCTTCGGCGCCGGGCATTTCTACGCGTCCCAGTCGGACAAGGGCGGCCTCGTCTTCGGCGGCGATATCGATGGCTACAATTCCTATGCCCAGCGCGGCAATCTCGCTTCGGTCGAGCATGTCGCCGAAGCCGGGCTGGCGCTGATCCCGTCGCTGTCGCGCGTGCGTTATCTGCGCTCCTGGGGCGGCGTCATGGATATGAGCATGGACGGCTCGCCGATCATCGACCGCACCCATATGGACAATCTCTATCTCAACACCGGCTGGTGTTACGGCGGCTTCAAGGCCACGCCCGCCTCCGGCTTCTGCTACGCCCATCTGATCGCCCGCAAAACGCCGCATCAGACCGCCCGCGCCTTCCGGCTTGATCGTTTCGCGCGCGGCTATCCGATCGACGAAAAGGGCGTCGGCGCCCAGGCCAACCTGCACTGAGGACATTTAAGATGGCGAGCCTGATTTCCTGTCCCCATTGCGGCGCCCGACCCAAGGAGGAATTTTCGATCCGCGGTGATGCCGGCCTTGCTCGGCCGGCGCCGGATGCCGGTGCGGAGGCTTGGTTCGATTATGTCTATCTTCGTGACAATCCGAGGGGCCGGCACAGTGAATACTGGCACCACTCCTCGGGATGCCGGCGCTGGCTGATCGTTGAACGCGATACCGTCACCCATGCGGTCCACGGCGTTAGGGATGCCGCCCTCTCCAAGCTTGGCGGAGAACCGGCATGACGAGCTTCCGTCTTTCCTCCGGCGGCCGCATCGACCGCGCCACGACACTCGGCTTCACCTTCGATGGCAGGCCTCTTGAGGGCCATACGGGCGACACACTCGCCTCGGCGCTGCTTGCCAACGGCATCCAGCTCGTCGGCCGCAGCTTCAAATATCATCGCCCGCGCGGCATCCTGACGGCGGGGGCTGCCGAACCGAACGCGCTGGTGACGACAGGCAGCGGCGGGCGCACCGAACCGAATACGCGCGCAACGATGATCGAGCTTTACCAGGGGCTGACGGCAAAGAGCCAGAACCGCTGGCCCTCGCTCGGCTTCGATGTCGGCGCGGTCAACGGGCTGCTGTCGCCCTTCCTCAGCGCCGGTTTCTACTACAAGACCTTCATGTGGCCGGCGGCCCTCTGGGAAAAGCTCTACGAGCCGGTGATCCGCAAGGCGGCGGGCCTCGGCAGGGCCTCCTACGAGGCCGATCCCGACACTTACGAGAAATGCTGGGCGCACTGCGATCTGCTGGTGATCGGCGCCGGCCCCACCGGTCTTGCCGCAGCGCTCACCGCCGGCCGCGCCGGTGCGCGCGTCATCCTCGCCGACGAGGGATCCGAACTCGGCGGCAGCCTGCTTTCCGACAGCGGCACCGTCGACGGCCAGCCGGCGGACGCGGTTCTGGGTGAGCTGCTTGCCGAACTGGTGAGCCTGGAGAATGTGCGCCGCCTGCCGCGCATGACGGTGTTTGGCTGGTACGACGACAATGTCTTCGGCGCGGTCGAACGGGTGCAGAAGCACGTGGCGATACCCGACCCGGAACGCCCCGTCGAACGGTTGTGGCGCATCGTCGCCCGCCAGGCGATCCTTGCGACCGGCGCCGAGGAGCGTCCGCTCGTCTTCGGCGGCAACGATATTCCCGGTGTGATGATGGCAGGCGCGATGCGCAGTTATCTCAATCGGCAGGCGGTCGCACCCGGCAGAAGCACTGTCATCTTCACCACCAGCGACGCCGGATATCGCACCGCCGCCGATCTGGAGGCCGCCGGCCTCGCGGTCGCGGCGATCGTCGACAGCCGCGGGGATGGAGGTGGGAGTTGGCAGGGCCGCGCCGAAGTGCTGGAGGGCGCCAGGGTCATCGATGCGTTTGGCGGCAAGAGCCTGCGCGGCGTCAACGTCAAGACCGCAGACGGCACCCGCCGGATCGAAGCGGATGCGCTTGCCATGTCAGGGGGCTGGAGCCCGATCATTCATCTTGCCTGTCATCGCGGCGCGAAGCCGCAATGGTCGCACGAGGCCTCGGCGTTTCTGGCGCCCGCCCAGCAGGAAGGTCTTGCCGTTGCCGGTTCGGCCGCCAGCCTTGCGAACACGGCGACCTGCCTTGGGGATGGCGCCGTAAAGGCAGCTGCCGCATTGAAGATGATCGGCTTCGCAACGGTGGAGCCGGCCTTTGGCGCGGCTTCCGAGACGGCCGCACAGGCAAAGCCGCTCTGGTCGGTGAAGGGTTCGAAGGGCAAGGCTTTCGTCGATTATCAGAACGACGTGCATCTCAAGGATTTGGGTCTCGCTGTCCGCGAAGGCTACGGCCATGTCGAACTCGCCAAGCGTTACACGACATCAGGCATGGCGACCGATCAGGGCAAGCTTTCTAACATCAACGCCATCGGAATTCTTGCCGAGGCGCGTGGCGTGTCACCTGCCGAAGTGGGAACGACAACGTTCCGGCCCTTCTATACGCCGGTTTCCTTCGGCGCCTTGACAGGAGCATCGCGCGGCAAACATTTCCAGCCGGCGCGCAAATCGCCGCTGCATGGCTGGGCCGAGAAGAACGGCGCGGTCTTCGTCGAAACCGGCCTCTGGTATCGTTCCTCCTGGTTTCCGCGCGCCGGAGAGGCGACATGGCGCGAAAGCGTCGACCGCGAGGTGCTGAACATCCGTAGGAACGCCGGCCTCTGCGACGTCTCGACTCTCGGCAAGATCGAAATCTTTGGCAAGGATGCCGCGACCTTCCTCGATCGCATCTATTGTAACGGCTTCGCCAAGCTCGCCGTCGGCAAGGCGCGTTACGGCATCATGCTGCGTGAGGACGGCTTCATCTATGATGACGGCACCACCAGCCGGTTCAGTGACGAGCATTTCTTCATGACGACGACGACGGCGCTTGCCGCCGGCGTGCTGACTCATCTCGAATTCTGCGCCCAGACGATCTGGCCGGAACTCGACGTCTGCTTCGCCTCCTCAACCGATCAATGGGCGCAGATGGCCGTTGCCGGGCCGAAGTCGCGCGCCATTCTTCGGGAGATCGTCGACGAGGACTTGTCGGATGCGGCCTTCCCCTTCATGAGTGCCCGCAAGGTCTCCCTCTTCGGCGGCCGCCTCGAGGGCCGGCTCTTCCGGATTTCCTTCTCCGGTGAACTCGCCTACGAGCTGGCAGTACCCGCCGGCTACGGGGAAGGTGTTGCCGATGCGATCATGGCGGCGGGCGAGAAACATGGCATCTGCGCCTATGGCGCCGAAGCGCTCGGCGTCATGCGCATCGAAAAGGGCCATGTCACCCATGCCGAGATCAACGGCACGGTGACGCCTGGTGACCTCGGTTTCGGCCGCATGGTTTCATCAACCAAGCCGGATTTCATCGGCAAGGCAATGCTTGCCCGTGAAGGGTTGCAGGATCCCGAGCGGCCGCGCCTTGTCGGCGTCAAGCCGCTCAATCCGGCGACGGGCTTCCGCACCGGCTCGCATATTCTTGCCGACGGCGTTGCGGCGACGCTCGAAAACGACCAGGGCTACGTGACATCAAGCGCCTTTTCGCCGGGGCTCGGCCATACGATCGGCCTGGCGCTCGTCAGGCGTGGGCCGGAGCGCATCGGTGAAAAGGTGACGGTCTGGAACGGCCTGCGCAACGAATTCGCCGATGCGGTGCTCTGCCATCCCGTCTTCATCGATCCCGAAAACGAGAAGCTCCATGCGTGATCTTCCGCAACACAGACCGGTTCTGGCCGGCATGGCATATAACGGCATCTCAGGGGCGGGCGTCCGGCTGGAAGCCTTGCCGGAGGGCCATCTCCTGCATGTGCTCGGCGCAATCGAGCCCACCGCGCTCGCCACGGAATTGGTGAAAGCAGGCTTTGCGAAAAGTTCGATCCGCCAGGCAGGCTTCCGGCAATGGTTCGTCGCCGGCGACGAACCGCTCGTGCCCGCCAGCCTCGATGCTCTCGCGGCAGCGCTTGCGGGAAAGGCCTTCGTCATGGACCAGGGCCACGGGCGCGTGCGGATCGGCGTTTCCGGCCGTTCTTCGCGGGCACTTCTGTCACGAGGCACAGCCGTCGATCTCGATCCTTCCGTCTTTCCGGAAGGCCATTCGGCCATGACGATGGTCGGTCATCTCTCCGTGCAGATCGTCCGCACCGGCGATGACAGCTTCGAGCTTACGGTCCTGCGCAGTTTTGCCGAAAGCCTCTGGGACGATCTCACCCATATGGCGGCGCGCGCCGAAAAAGATAGCGCATCGTCATCATAACAGAGCCTGGGTTCCAGCACGTGTCGCTGGAACCGGAAAAGCCATGCCGGCTTCAATGTTGCATCTCACGGTCTGCAACGCCTCGCCTTGTCGGCGAAGGGGCTTTGGTCAGACTTGTCCGTATGATGACACGAAGCTGGGCACTGCTTCGGGAGGCTTGACCTCTAACGTACTGCCATCGGCAAAGGAGAGTGTCAGCGCACTGCCGAATAGAAAGTCGACAGAGAGCCCATCGTTCTCGTTTCCGCCGAAGGAAATCGTGGCTTTGTTATCCGTTATAGTGACTTTCGTATTCTCGGCGGTGAAGCCTTCGCCCAACTCGACCGTGGAGGCGCTTCGGGCCAATGTAAGGGAATCCTGTCCGTCGCCGATCGCGAATTTGACAGTCGATCCGGAGCTTCCGTAGCTCTCAGCCTGGATGCCGCTAATGACAATTTTATCATTTCCGGTACCGCCGCTGACAATGTTCCCTATCCCAACCTGGATAGTATCGTTGCCAGCACCTGCATCAATCGTATTGTTGCGCCAGGCAATGATGGCATCGTCTCCTGCATCACCCGTCATTGTGCTTTCCAATCCGGCAAAAAGCGTATCATTTCCCTCGCCGCCGTCGATCGTGCTGTGAGAGGTAACCGATATCGAATCGTTTCCAGCGCCGCCGCTGATGTGCATTTCGAAGCTGCCGCGAATGATGTCGTGGCCAGCTCCGCCGTTCACCCAACTGCCTGGCCCCGCACGGATAATGTCGTCCTTGTCAGTGCCGATGATGTCAGAAGACGCGTCGCCGATGATGAACTGTCCGCCGCTTTCAAGCAGGATTCGGGTGATCTGTCCCTCCGCCTGCTTCAGCGGATCAAGATTGACGCCGGAAATGGATGACAGAATCTGGCTGGCGGCGGACTGTTTTGTCGCCGCCGCGGCCGACTGGGCGGAACCCTTGAGAAGGGTCAACGCCGTCGAATTGCCCAAAGCTGCGGAAGATGAAACGGAAACCATGATGTCCTCTCTGTTGAGCGCCCCCTTGCAGATCGTCATCATGACGAGAGCCTGAGTTCCAGCATGTGTCGCTGGAACCCGAAAAGCCATGCCGGCTTCAATGTTGCATCGCTGCTATCTGCAACGCCCCGCCTTCTCGGTGAGGGCCTTTGGTCAGGCCTGCCCGTATGAGGACACCAAGGTGGGTGCGGGGACGATGCCGGGCTTCACCTCCAAGGTACTGCCGTCGGCAAAGGAGAGCGTCAGTGCGCTGTCGAACAAGAAATCGACCGAGATTCCATCGGTCTCGTTTCCATCGAAGGAGATCGTTGCCTTGTTATCGCTGAACGTTACCTTCGTGTTTGCGGCAGTGAAGCCTTCACCCAGTTCAAGCGTGGACGAAGATCTCACAAGAGTAACGGAGTCTCGTCCATCTCCAACTGCAAACTTAACGGTGGAACCGGTGCTTCCATGAAGTGCTGACTGAATGTCGGTAATAACGATCCTATCGTTTCCGGTGCCGCCGGTGATCGTGTTTCCAACTCCAGCATAAATCGTATCATCGCCGGCCCCGGCGTCGATCAAGTTATCATGCCCCATAGTGAGCACATCATTGCCGGAGCCGGCATTGACTGCATTCTTGTGCGAGGCAGAGATCGTATCAGCGCCTGCGCCGCCATTCATCGTATTTTCGAATCCGGCAGAGATCGTATCGTTGCCGTCACCACCGTCGACAGTGCTGCCAGAGCTAACCGAAATCGTATCGTTCCTGCGCCGCCGCTAATATCCATCTTGAAGCTGCCGCTGATGATGTCGTCACCGGCGCCGCCGTTCACCCCGCTGCCCGGCCCCGCACGGATAATGTCATCCTTATCGGTGCCGGTGATGTCCGAAAACGCGCCGCCGATGATGAACTGCCCACCGCTTTCGAGCAGAATTCGGGTGATCTGACCCTCGGCCTGCTTCAGCGGATCGAGATTGACGCCGGAAATGGATGACAGAATCCGGCTGGCGGCCGACTGTTTTGTCGCCGCAGCGGACGACTGGGAAGAGCCCTTGAGAAGGGTCAGCGCCGTCGAATTGCCGGAAGCTGCGGGCGATGAAATGGAAACCATGATGTCTTCTCTGTTAAGCGCCCTCTCATGAGGCGGCATTTGCAGATCGTCATCATGACGAACGTGAATCATTTGATATCGCTAGAGTGCAACGGGAACATTAATAGAGTATTGCATATGTGCAATCATTGCGCGAATAAATGCCGCCGCCAAGCGCTTGTTGGAGGCGACGTCCGCCAAAGGTTTCAGGCCGTTACCTGCGCGGCGGCACCGACCCATTCGGGGCGCTCGGCGCCTTGCAGCTCTTCCAGCGCATCGGCGGCAAAGCTCGGCACGACGCCGGTCCACAGCAGTGCGCCATCGGGATTGGAATGACCGTCACCCTCGAGCTTGTAGATGCTTTCGACGATATACTGGCCGTCATTGTTCAGGCCCTTGATCTCGGAGATCTCGATTACCCGGCGCCGGCCGTTGCGCTTGAAGCGGGCGATCTGCACGACGACGTCGACCGCCGAGGCGATCTGGGCGCGCAGCGGCCGAAGCGGCATGTCGATATCAGACATCAGCGCCAGCGTCTCCAGCCGGTGCAAGGAGTCATAAGGCGTGTTCGCATGCACCGTCGAAAGGCTGCCGCTGTGGCCTGAGGTCATCGCCTGGATCATATCGAGCGCCTCGCCGCCGCGGCACTCGCCGACGATGACCCGGTCCGGCCGCATGCGCAGCGACGAGCGGAAGAGGTCGCGGATGCTGGCGCCGCCGCGCCCGAAACGGTCGGGCTTCGTCACTTCGAGATAGACCACATGTTCCTTGCGGATCTGCAGTTCGGAGGTGTCCTCGATGACGATGATGCGCTCGTGGTCGGCGAAGGCTTCCGACAGTGCATTCAGCATCGTCGTCTTGCCGGTGCCTGTGCCGCCGGAGATGATGACGTTCTTCTGCAGCCCGACGGCCGCCTGCAGCAGCGTCAGCGACTGGTCGGTCAGGCTGCCCTGGGTGACGAGATCGCGGATGCTGCGATGTTCCTTCAAAAAGCGGCGAATGGAGATGCAGAGCCCGGTGCGGGAGGCGGGCGGCTGGATCATCTGCACGCGCGAACCATCCGGCAGACGCGCCTCGATGCTTGGCTCCTCCGGCGTCAGCCGCTTGCCGGAGAACTGCGCGATGCTGCGCGCGGCCGATTCCAGATCTTCGCGGCTGGCGAAGCGCGTATCGGCCCGTTCGAGCTTGCCTCGCCTTTCGACGAAGATGTCGGATGTGCCGTTGATCAGGATTTCGGACACGCTCGGATCATCGAGGAGAAAGCGGATCGGCCCGAGCAGCTTGTCCAGCGCACGGGTCAGGACCTGAAAGGTCGCCTGTTCGGCAGCGTCGTCGGAAACGGCTTTCATCAGAGCGGCATCCCGACCAGGACCGTGCTCATGCCGAACAGCGTCGCCATCATCTGAACCGCGCTCGGAAAGAACATCATCAATGGAATGAGGACCAATGCAAGTATTAAGATGCTGCTCATCGTTTCCATCGTTTTCTCTCCGGATCGACTGGTTGGCAATACCCACCATTTGAGGAAAGCTTAATCCAGATCGCCAAACAACGCCATGGCCGGGCCCCGCTGAGGCAGCCATTATGGCCGCCGCACGCCGTTTCTCCTATCGCTTTGAAAGAATTGACCAATTATGGAGCAGTAGACGAAGCTTCAAAAGGCCGTCCAAAACTTCGTCTCTTCAGGTAAAACTGCAGCCTGTTCAATCGGTTAGTTGAAAAAACCCGTCGTCAACTGCGATTTTGCCGGCGATGCCTCCAAGACAATTGGAACCCTTCGTTTCGTTTGCTTGACGGAGGGCTGGCCTTGGGCGCACTCTTGGGTCTTAATGGTGTTGCTCAACAAACGTTGGCCGCCGGGGAAGATAAGCTGAAGCAGAAAATATCATTGGATCGAGCAACATGCTCGTTCGGATCGATGGCGTATGCTTGCTTCACCTTCACCAGGGCTTCTAACCGAAACAAACCTGAGAATGAGGAGTAATCACATGTTTGGCAAACTCAAGACTCTCGCAATTGCACTTCACAAGGACGAACGCGGCGACATGGCCCAGATCGTCCTGGCAGTCGCCCTGATCGTCATTCCGCTGATGCTGATCCTGCTCGCATTCGGCAAACAGATCGGCGAATGGTTCAACGAAAAGAACACGGCGCTCTCGGATGCCGAGAGAATTCCTGAGCCGGGTCAATAAGCGGGTCGGGATCATGGATACGACCTATGATCTGACCCTGATGCCAGCGGCGGCGGCTCTTGCCGTCGCCTGCACCATGATCGCGGCGGTGCTCGACCATCGCCACGGTCATATCCCGAACGCCGTTACCTATCCCTGCCTGCTTGGCGGGTTCATGTTGGCGGCAGTCAGCGGCGGTCTCGCAGGAGTAGGGCTTGCCTTCGCAGGCCTCCTTGCAGCCGGCCTGATCTTCATCATCGCCTTCGCAGCCGGAAGCTGCGGCGGCGGCGACGTCAAGCTGATGGCGGCGCTCGGCGCCATTCTCGGCCTCTGGCCCGCCATCGACGTCACCCTTGCATCGCTGATGGCCGGCGGCGTGATCGCCGTTTTCTCCATGGCGCGGCGCGTTCAGTGGAGCGTGCTGGCCCGAACGGTCGGACTGTTTGCGCTTCTCCTGCCTGCCGGTTTCCGCGATGCCGCTTTGGTGCTGAAGCCGCGCGAAACCCATCATACCGTCCGCTTCGGCGTTGCCGCTGCTCTCGGACTTCTCTGGTGCCTTTTCATGCCCGATTTCACCCCTCTTTCACTCGTGAGGTAACAGCAATGCGCGCTGAACTCGAACGCCCCATCTTCGACGGCGCCTTCTGGAGTTCGATCCTGCACTCGCGGACCTTCTGGGTCCCTCAGGATCACGGCGCGCTCCTCGGTACCTTTGCGATCGCCATGATGCTGCTTGCCTCGATGCTGCTGCTGCCGCGGCTTTCCGCCCGCCGGCGCCGGATATCGGAGCTGCACGGCGACATCTCCGGCAGCACGACGATGATGGATTTCGTTCTCGTGACACCGGTCTTCGTCTTCTTCATGTTCGTGGTCTTCCAGTTCACGATCCTGGCCAAGAACCACCTCTTCACCCACTATGCCGCCTATGCGGCGGCGCGCAGCGCCCGTGTCTATTTCTGCCCGGCCCTGCCGATCACCATCCGGAGCTTGATCGACGCCAGGACCTGCGACGACGATGCTGCCGCCGGCAAGGCCGATCTTGCCGCCCGCCTGGCGCTGATCCCGGCCGCACCCTACGACCAGCTGAAATGCGTCGGTGCCTGCCAGCCGCCGGAAGATGCGCTGAAAAGCCTTGCCGATGCCTCGGGCCTGTCGAAGAACTGGCGCGCGATGCGCAACCAGGCCCGCTACATGTTCGACCCGCAGAACGTCACCGTGACCGTCGAGCGCGCGCCGATGGCGCTCTATGCCGCCATCAACCGCTCGCCGCATGTGCCGGTCACCGCCAAGGTGGAAGCGCGCTTCCTGCTGCTCGAATATGCCGGCTGGGTCTTTGCCCGCGGCCAGAGGAAAGACGGCCGCTACTACACGATCTCGACGGCGGAGGTGAACCTGCTATGACATCGACCCTCATCAAGCGCCTGCACCGCGACGAACGCGGCTTCCTGTCGCCGATCATCCTCTACATGACGATCGCGCTCGCCCTGATGATCGTCTGGATCCTGAATACCGGACAGATGATCTACGACAAGCAGCGCACGCAGGACACGGCGGATGCCGCAGCGCTCGTCCATGCCGACTGGGAAGCCCGCTATCTCAACATCATGGCGATGAACAACGTCGCCTCCTCGCAGGCAACCGTCGTCATGGCGACCTCGGTCGCCTTCCAGCTGACGACGGCGGAACTGGCCCTGCGCTCGGCCGCCATTCTGGCAAAACTCGCCCAATATTCCTTCACCGAAGGCTTCGGGCCGGCATCCCTTTTGCCGCCGATGCCGCCGATGCCCCATTGCCCCGGCTGGCAGAAGGTCCCGATCGTCGGCGGCATCATCTACGGTGCTTGCCTGGCGTTCCAGGGGGTCCGGGCGATAGGAGCCACCAAAGCGCTTGCATATGTGGGCATCGCTCAACACAAATATGATCCGTGGGATCTCATCAATAAGTCCAGCGACATCATTGATGCCATGAACGATCTCAACGACTACCTCGTCGAGAGTTTTCCGCAGCGGGTCGGCAACGAAGCCCTGCATCTGGTGCGCCTGAACAAGTCGGATCATGTCGTCTTCCACCCGCCGTGCGAATCCTGCAACGACGCCGGAGAGGGCGCCGGCGGCAACCTGCCGGTCGATCGCGACGGCATCAATCCCGCTGCGGCCTATGCTGAAATGTGCCTGGCAATGAGCAAGGGCACGCAAGGGCAGGACCCGCTCCTCATGCGCGGCGAGTTTGCCAAGCGTGGCTTCCCCAACGGCAAGGGCCCGTTGACCGCAGGCGGCGCCGACGGCAGCCATATCCGCGACTGGGTCAACCACGAGAGCGGCATCGACGATGCTTTAGTGGACTTCTACATCTTTTATGAAGCTTTCGGCCCGGCCTATCTGAGCAAGGTCCCGTTCAAGGCGATCATCGAGCAATTTGGCGATCTCAGCTGGTGGCAGGAATTGCTGCTCGATGGCAGCTTCTATATCGCCGAGGAACTCTTCGGCATCGAGTTCGGCATCGTGAACCCCTTCCAGCTGCCTATCGACAAGCCACCGCGCTATTCCGACAAGCAGACAAAAGACGAGAACGATTTCACCCGCAAGTTCGACATGATCTGGAATCAGGTCTGCGGCCCAGCCGGTGGCGCGATTTCCGTGGCGGGTGCTCCCCTGCCTGTCATCTCCTTCCCGAAGCCTTACTGGCTGAAAGGACGCATACCGTTTAACTTCACGCCCTTCGGCGGCGAGCAGCTCGACGACTACCAGACGCTGGCGATCGTTTCCCGCGCCCCGCGCGCCAGGCTGCAGATCCGCATCTTCAAGGACAAGACGCCGTCCGCCTACGCCTTGGCGCAGAGCTGGGTCCACAACTACACGGCCTTCGACCTCTACACGCAGGACTGGCTGGCATCGCTTGCCCCCGCGACACTCGCCGACGATATCGGCCAAGTTTCCAACACCATCAAGCAAAGCCCGGCGGCCGATAGTTTTACCGGCCTGACCCGCGTCTTCGACCGAGGAGGAGCCAATGCCTGGGCTGCCGTCAACACACACTGAGCCTATGAGCGGTCCTCCCGGCCGCGGGCTGCTGATGCGGCTGCACCGCGATAGGCGCGGTCTCGCCTCGATTGAATTCGTGCTCGCTGCGCCGGTCATCCTGCTGATCGTGATTTTCGTCATCCATGCGAACAAGATTTCCACCAAGAAGGTCGGAACCATGGTGGCGATGCGCAACGCCGCCTTTGCCGAGGCGAATGGGCTGGATTGCACGTCGGATTTCTCGAACGTCTTTCCGATCCCGGCTCTGCCGGCCCTGCCGGGACGCGACGCCATGAGCTGCTCACGCACACCATCGCATGAAGGCGGCGGCGACCCTCAGCGCACCTTTGTCTGGGACGACGTACAGAAGACCTGGAAGAGCGACGGCCGCGATTTCGGCGACATGGTCGGCGACCTCGCCAATGAGAAGCCGCAGCTCGTCACCGCGACGGCCGATCGAGTCTACAAGTTCAGGGATTCCGACGATCTCGATACCATCAGGAGCCTCCGCTGGAAGGACGCGTTCACGGTGGATGACTCGACACTGTTTGCCTCCCACAACAACGATACCACGCGCCGAGGCTACGATCCGACCCTGCGCCGGGAAATCCGCGGCGTGGCCAGCGATTCTGGCGATCTGTTCGACGGCGTCTTTCCGGGAGCGAAATAAGATGAGACGGGGCCCGCGCATCTCCTTTCGTTTTGCCAGCCATCTCGCCGCTTTGGTGCTCGTCATCGGGCTTGCCGCCGCCGCGGCCACACCTGTTCGAGCCGAGATCTACAAGGATTTGAGGGTGACGCTGAATTCGATGCTGGCCGGCATCCTTGGCGCGCCGGAACGCGCGCCGCGCGATCTCGTCATCAACGGCCAGCCGCTTGAATTCACGCCCTATCAGAGCGATCGCAGCATTTCCGATATCACCGACGAGTGGCTGCGGGTGCTGGCCGTCAATACCCGGCCCGCCCTGCCGAAAAGCAACGACAAGGAAGAACTGACCGCCGTCATTGCCGCCAACATGCTGATCGTCCCGAAGACGAGCCGCATCCGCGACGATCTCGCCGTGGTGGTGCGATTCTTCGACGGCGACGGCGAGGCTGCCCTCGATTATCTCAGACGGCAGGACCCTGCAAATCCCTCGGCGAGAGCGCCCATCCCGGGCGTCACGATCATGATCCGCAGGCCGGCCGATGCGCCGATGACCGAGGTGCTGATGAGCCGCTTCGACGATGTTGCCTCGACGCTGCCGGCCTTTGCAGCACCTGCCGATGTCACCAAGCTGCCGCAGTCGCTGCGTCCGCCGGCCGGTGTCGAGGTGCTGAGCGATATCGGCGATCGCGACAAGGGCCACACGTCACGCACGGTCGTGTCGAAAGGCACGCTGTCGGCCGTGCGCTGGTCCGATCAGCGCGCCGATCTGCTTGCCCGCGATGGCTTCACCATCGAGACGCCGCCGGCGCAGCGGGGCGGGGTCACTGCCCTTTATGGCCGGCGCGGCAGCGTCGAGGCCAATGTTCTTTACACTCGCAGCAAAACCGACGGCCGAACCGTCGAGGTCATTCAAATCAGGCAACCCTTCGTAGGGGGAATAACACCATGAACTGGAAGCTCATCGCGGCTGTCATCGTCGGGCTCATCACCGGCGTTCTGCTCTACTTCTGGACCGAGAGCGTCAAGAACGAGCAGACGGCCTATGCCTTCATTCGGCTCCAGCCCGACAGGAAGGTCACGCGAGGACAGGCGATCACACCCGACATGCTTGCCGAGCCGGTGATGCTGCCGGAAAGCTTCGGGGCGCTCGCCAAACTCGCGGTGCCTGCCGCCAGCGCCTATCAGGAATGGCTGAAGGACAGGACGGCTGCGAGCGATATTCCGGCAGGCTCCGTGCTGCTCTTCCAGTATTTCGACGATACCGACGGCGGACGCCTTACGACGATGATCGCGCCGGGTAAGCGGGCGCTGACCCTTCCCGTCAACGCGGCCGCGGCCGTCGGCCATTTCGTCGAACCAGGCAGCTATGTCGATATCATCGGCACGGTCGACGAACCGGTCGAGCCCGTGGCGCCGGCCGCAGCGGCCCAACCGGGAGCGCCCGGCCAGCCCGCTGCCGTGCCAGGCCAGCCTGCCGTCCCTGGTCAGGCGCCGGCCACAGCAGGACAGCCGCAGGCTCCAGCCCAGCCGCAGTCGCCCGTCGAGCAGATGCTGAAGAACTATCTCACCCAGTATCCGGGCGCCGACGAGAACGATGTCAACGCCTACCGCAAACAGGCGCAGGATTATAAACTCGGCATAAGCTCGCGCACCCGCGTCGTCACCCGCACCTTCCTGCAGAATGTCAAAGTGCTGGCCGTCGGCGCGGCGACGACGGCGGAGGGCGCGGTCACCAAGGCCAACAGTACGTACAACAATGTGACCGTCGAAGTGACGCCGTCGGAAGCCGAAATGCTGATTTTTGCCATGGGCCAATCGAACGGCAGCCTGAACCTCGTGCTGCGCAATCCGGCCGACAATACCGTCGAGGACCTGCCGAGCATCAACTGGACGCGCATGTGACCGGCGCGGGGGAATGAGCCATGCTGTTGAAGATTTCCTATGAGGACGGCAGCGGTCGGGAGGTCATCCCGCTCTCGGCGAACGAGACCTATTTCGTCGGCGAAAGCAGCACGCTGACGCTGCCTGCCGGCGCGGGCGTCGTGCGCCTGCGCGGCAGCCACGTCTCCTCGCCGCAATTCGTGCTGCGGAAGTCGGGCCAGGGTTGGTCGGTGCAGCATCACGGCCGCAACCCGACGCGCGTCGACGATCAGCCGCTTCGGGCCGGCACGCCGGTCGCGGTATCGGCCGGCATGTCGATCTGGGTGCCGAACGTCACGATCGAGCTCGTCGAGCCGGCGGCGGTGGCCGAAGCGGTCACGCAGTTTCCCGACCAGGAACGTGTGCTCGCCCTGCAGATGGAAATCCACGAGCGCCTACTGAAGGACACGCAATATGACCGGCTGGTGAAATCTTCCGATTTCGGCCGCGAGGACACGCGAAACCGAATCCGCGAGCGCCTCGACATGTTCATCAAGGAGGCGCTCGACGCTGCACCGCAAGATCTCGTCATCCTTGTCATCAAGAACGCCGTCTATCGGTGGCTGGCCAAACGCATTGCCCGCACGGGGCGGCGCGACGCCTCGTCGAATGCCGCAAGCCTGTCGCGCGAGGAGCAGGACAATCGCCGCCTCTTCGACGTCGGCAAGGCGCTGATTTCGGCGCTGCAGCTCAAGCTGAACTTCGAATCCACCCGCTCGGACTTCGCCCAGCTCGATACGCGGTTCAGCGCCGCCTTCCAGTCCAGGCAGGCTCTTTTCAACGCCGGCGACCGTTACGAGATCGCCCATATGCACCTGCGCTCCAATATCGAGGAGCTGATGTATCGCTGGGGGACGATCTCCGAGCTGATGGATCTCGACGTCATCTCGGAAATCATGGTGACGCGCTACGACGAGATCTACGTCGAAAAATTCGGCCTGCTGGAGCGTTATCCCTTCGCCTTCGCCAATGAGCGGCAGCTGATGAAGGTGATCGAGCGCATCGCCGTCGATTCCAACCGCTCGATCAACGAGAGCGAGGCGATGGCCGACTTCCGCATGCCGGATGGCTCGCGCGTCAACGCCGTCATTCCGCCGCTGGCGGTCAAGGGCGCTTGTCTGACCATCCGCAAGTTCGGCGGCAAGTCGCGGCTCGATATCAGCAAGCTGGTCACCGCCGGCGCGCTCAGCGAGCCGATGCGCGCCTTCCTCGAGGCGGCGGTTCGTTCACGCAAGAACATCGTTGTCTCAGGCGGCACAGGCTCCGGCAAGACGACGCTCTTGAACAGCCTGTCGCAATTCATCCCGGTCGGCGAGCGCGTCGTTGCCGTCGAGGACACGTCCGAACTGCAGCTCGACGGCATCCATGTCGTCTATCTGCAATCGCGGCCGAAGACGGCAGAGTCCGAGACCAGCGTGACCATCCGCGACCTCGTGCGCAACGCGCTGCGCATGCGTCCCGACCGCATCATCGTTGGCGAATGCCGTGGTGCGGAGGCGATCGACATGCTCCAGGCGATGAACACCGGCCATGCCGGCTCGATGACGACGGCGCACGCGAACACGCCGCAGGACATGATGACCCGCCTGGAGGTGATGGTGCTGCAGGGCCAGAGTTCGCTGCCTGTCATGGCGATCCGCCAGCAGATCGTTGCCGCCGTCGAGCTCGTCGTGCAGCTCAACCGCCTGGCGAATGGCCGGCGTGCCGTCACCGAGATATCAGAGGTGATAGGCATCGATCCAGATACCGGCCTCATCATCGTCGAGCCGATCTTCAATCTCGTCGGCCGCGCCGGCGGCCAGGCCGTGCATGCCTTCACCGGCTACCTGCCGAGCTTCGTCGCCGAGCTCGTCGAGTTCAACGACGACGGCGAGATCGAAAAACTGGACATGTTCGTCTAGAGCGGTTCAGGTTTTCGCGGAAGCGCAGAACCGCTCTAAGTTTTTGTTTTTACGCAATTCCCCGGCAAAAGCGCTGCGCACTTTTGCTGGAATTGCTCTGAGGGGGAAGCCATGGATATCAGCATTCTGCAGATTTTTACGGTCGCCCTCGGCGCTGTGACGGCGGGATTGCTCGTCTGGGGCGCGCCGGTGCGCTGGCCGGCGCCGCTGCTGCGCGCCACCGAACGTGACATTGCGCTCGCCAGCGAGGCGGCGCAGGTCTTCGGGCGCGATGCCGTTCCGCCCTATACGATGATCCTCGCCTACGGCATCACGGCGATCGTCGTCTTCATCGTGATCTCGCTGATCTTCGGGCCGATCTTCGGCTTCGTCATCGCAATCCCGGTCGCCACCTTCCTGCCCAAGGGCGTGATCCGTTATTATCTGCAGCGCCGCTGGCTGCAGATCGAATCGCAGCTTCCCTATGCCGTCGACCAGATCGTCTCGGCCGTGCGCACCGGCAAGCCGCTCGCCATCGCCGTCAATGCGGTGGCCGATACCGGCCAGATGCCGGCCTCGCGGGAGTTCGAGCGCATTGCCCGCGAACAGAAGCTCGGCATCGGCCTGGTCGAGGCGCTCGACCGCCACGGCCGCAACGTGCCGAGCCTGCATTTCAAGATGGTTGACGCAGCCCTCGGTCTCTTTGCCCGCCAGGGCGGTGACATTTCCGAGCCGCTGACGGAAATGTCGAAATCCTTCAAGGAAATCTGGAAGCTCGATCAGAAGATCACCACCTCGTCGTCGCAGGCGCGCATGAACTTCCGCGTCGTCAACGGCGGCGCGCTGTTCATGATCCTGATGATCTTCTTCGGCCAGCCGGAACTGATCGACAAGGTGTTCGGCAACGCCATCGGCATCGTCATCGCGATCGTCGGCGCCATCCTCTATGCGACCGGTTTCTTCTGGATGCGCTCGATGATGAAGGTGTCGGTATGATGTCTCAGATACCCCTCGCCCCGATCGCCATCACCTTTGCCGGCATTACCGCTGCGCTGTTCGTCTGGTGGATCGGCGATATGCTCGGCAGTATCCAGGTGGTGCGCCGGACCGCGGGCGGCGATGGTCCGCCGCCCAATATCGTCGACAGCGTCGGCATGCGCACGCCGGTCGAATTCGTGCTAACGCATTTCGAGCCGCTGCTTGCCGATTACGGCGCGCAGCTCGAGCAGAAGCTGATCTATGGCGGCCGGCCCTTCGGCGGCGTCACGGGGCGGGAATATATTGCGCTTCTCGTCGTTTTGAGCCTTTTCGGTTTCATCGTGCTCGGCGTGCTGTTCGGCATCGCCAGCGGCAGCGTCATCGGCGGGCTTGTGGCCGGGCTGATCCTCGGCCTGATCCCCGCCATCTATTTCTGGGTCGTCGCCGACGACAAGGCGCAGGACCGCAAGGAACGCATCTCGCGCGAATTTCCCTACTTTCTCGATCTCGTCGTCATGACGCAGCAGGCGCAGGCGACGCTGCCGGAAAGCCTGAGGCTTTATGCCGAAGCGGCACCCGGCACCGTCATGAGCGAGGAGATCGAACAGACGCTGAAGGACGTGGCGCTCGGCACCGGCATGATCGAGGCGCTGCAGCGCCTGGAGCGCCGCATGACCGCCGAGGAAGTCGTGCGCGTCATCCGCGCCGTGATCCAGGGCGAAGTCGAGGGCAGCAACCGCGTCGAGCTGTTGCGCGAACATGCGCGCGACCTGCGCTTCCGCCGCTGGGAAAAGGCCGACAGGGCCAGTGAAAAGCTGAAAGCCAAGATCGTCATGCCGGCGATGATGATCGTCGTGTCGATCCTGCTTCTGGTGCTGGCGCCTGCAATTGTCGAGATGATGTCGAGTGGGATGTTCTGATCATGGTCTTTTCCTTCTTTCGTGGAAACAAGCCTAGCCTTCTGCAGACCGGTCCCGGCGGCCAGAGCCGCAGCCATGTGCTCGACCGGCCGGAAATGTCGATCGGCCGGGCGGGCAATGCCGATATCGTCGTCGACGATCCGTTCCTGGCGCCGATCCATGCGCGCATCGAGCGGCAGAGCGACGGCGGCTTCATCATTCGCCGCATGGGGCTGAACCCGATCATGCTGCGCGGCGAAGCGCTGTTGCAGACGGCCTCGCTGAAAGCCGGCGACAGCTTCCGTCTCGGCAAGGACGTCGAATTCCAATTCGTCGTCAAGGCCGCCGCCAAGGAAGCGCCGAAGAAGGAGGCCTCCAAGGCGGGTGACGACAAGCCGAAGAAGTCGCTCCTCAAACAGCCGGCCTTCCTGGCCGGCATGGGTGTCGCCTATCTCGCCATCGTCGGCATCATCGGCTACGTGATCCTCTCCGACAGCGGCAGCGCGGAGGGTGGCCCGACGGCGGAACGCATCAATGCGGAGGCCGCCCGCATTCCGACATGCATCAAGAATGCCCGGCGCATGCGCCAGGTTTCGGAGGCCAGCTTCAACGGCGCCGTCGGCGGCCGTGTCGGCAGGGATGGCGACGCAACCTATGCCGCCCTTTCGCTGGCGACCGAACCATCGGATGATGCCGCGCTGGCCAAGGCCGCCGAGCCGATCGTCGAGGCCTACAAACGCACGGCGCTCGCGGCCCTCGCCTCGGAAAACCGCGGCAACAATACGCTGGCGCAGACCCTCTACCAGCAGACCTACGATCTCGTTCCCGACGTCAACTGCTCAGCGGCGCGTTTCGCGCTGCAGCGGCGGGCTGCGGTGAAGCCGGTCGCTAGACGGTGATCGCCGGTTTGATGGGCATTTGACCGGAAGGAGTGGTTCGAACCTAATGAGACGCTCTCTCACCAAACAATAAGCCCAGCAATAGAAGGGAGCCGAAGGATAAAGCGCAACCTGTCTGGGCGATGGCGGCTGCCTTGCGCAATGAACGAAACTCCTCGGCGACGTAGTACCTGTCGAAGCGGCTGCGCTTGCGTGCTTGCCGTTCCCGCCAACTGAGGCCCTGATCTTCCGGCTTATCTACCAGGCAGTCGGTCTCATAGAGCACCCTGATTATCACCCAGAAAGCGACGGCGAAGCTCACGGCAAATACACCGAAGCAGGTAAAAGATATCAACTTCACGACGAGCGGTTGACCGACCATTCCCAGCACACCCCATGCATATAAGTGCGTATACCTGGAGGATCAGCCGTCAGAACAAATCTGTCAATTTCGCTCGCCACGCACTGCGACTTTTAACTTTGGCTAATTCGTCGGTCTTAGAGCACAAGGATAACCGCACGGCGATGTCCGCTCGGCCTCATGACCTTAGCCAAACCGTTCCACCAGGAAATCGATCACCGTCCGCAACATCGCTGTCGGCCGACGGTTCGGGGCATAGATGAGGGACATCGGTACAGGCTTGTAGGACCATTCCGGCAGCACCTGCTCGAGCCGTCCTTCGGCGATATCGGCGGCGAGCAGCAGTTCCGGCTGAAGCGCAATTCCCGCGCCGCTGAGTGCTGCCATGCGCAACGCCGCTCCCTGGTTGGTCGAGAATTTTCCGGAAATCAACACATCGCGCATTTCGCCTCCCGGTCCGACCAGGTGCCAGCGATCCTGCATGCGCCAATAGGAGTGGCCGAGGCAGAGATGGTTCGTCAGAGCCTCCGGCGTGGCCGGCCGGCCATGGCGGGCAAGATAGTCCGGCGAGGCAGCGAGAACCCGCCGGTAGGGCGTGAGCGGGCGGGCGACGAGGCTGCTGTCCGAGAGCGGACCGATGTGGATACCGAGCTCGAACCCCTCGCCGACGAGGTCATGGACGTTGTTGTCGAGCGATAGCTCGATGCTGACGTGGGGATAGGTGTTCTGGTAATCGATCAGCGCCGGCACCAGGACCTGCGTCCCGAAGCTGACCGGCGCAACCACTCGAAGTCGGCCGCGCGGCGCCGATTGCAGCTCGCTCGCCGAAGCCTCGGCCAGCGCCACTTCGGAAAGCGCACGTTTGCAGCGCTCGTAATAGAGCTGGCCAACCTCTGTCAGCTGATGGCGTCGCGTGGTGCGATGGATCAGCTTCGCCCCGAGCCGGGTCTCAATCGTCTTGATGTGCTTGGCAACCATGGCAGGCGACACTTGTGCGATCTCTGCGGCTGCCGCGAAACTGCCATTGTCGATGACCCTGACGAACATCGCCATGCCGGCCAGCTTGTCCACGATTGCCTACCTGTTGGTTTCGAATGACGATACCGGGAGCTTATTTATCAACCAGGGAATTTACAACATGGTCGTCATGCCCGCGCCAAGACGACGGACAGCACCAACCTGACCAAGGAGACACCATGCCCATTCTTCACCTGCAGATGCATCCCGGCCGCACCGACGATCAGAAACGCGCCTTCGCGCGCGAAGCGACCAAGGCCGCCGTCGAAACCCTGGCGTGCCCGCCGGAATCGCTGGAAATCCTGATAACGGAGATCGCCAAGGATTCCTGGGCGGTCGGCGGCAAGCTGAAATCCGAGGGCTGAGAGACGGCCCGCGGCGACTAAGGCTCGAGCTGCGGGACGCCGCCGCCATGGTATTGGAGAGGGAGCCGGCACGCGGCTCCCTCTGACCGGGGCGGGCGGCTGGGCGTAGACACAATTAAAAGCGACCAGCGAATGAACGCGCACTAAAAGCGAGCAGGGAAAACCCGCCATCACGTCGACGTTGTTTCGTGTGGCTGCCCCGACGAGAATTGCGGCGCGTTTCATGTTCTTCGGACGGAGCGCCGCCTTCCCACAATCGCTGAAGCCGAGGCCACGCTGGTTGCGCACCGACGCACCCGAAAAACTCGCGACGAGTAAATCGACGGAAACACGACAGCCGGCGCAAAGGCAGGACAACCTTCGGCCCATCGCGGACGTCGACTTCAGCATAAATGGTCATGCTTCTGTTTCGGTTGCAATGACGGTGAACACTGGTTTTGCTGGGGTCACGACGTCCATGCATGTGTTGCCGGTAATGAAGCGATAATGGCAAGTCGGACCGACTTGGATGCCAACCACCGTTTTCCAAGTTTCAGATTGGGACGTGTCGAACGTCGCTCCTTCAACGCGGTATGCGAAATGCTCACTAACTAATCCCTCGTCAGGGTCATCCTCGTGCTCTGTGCTCAGCGGAAACTCATCCACAATTCGCACAATGCAGGGGCCATCAAACGTAATCCTCAACAGATGCTCGGGATCATCGACGTAGAAACTTGCTTCGACGCATTGGCCAGTCCGCCAGCTAAAGGAACGAAGGTCGCTTGCAGTGGCGCGGATGGAAACGCCAACGTCTAAGGGAATGTACTTCATGAAAATGCTGCTCGTATCGAGTGCCGTCGCAGTGACATAGCAACGCAAAGTGATGACCGCAATTGGCGCAAACGTGACGTCGAAAGGCGGTTAGCCCTCGAAATTCGGACTATCTTTGCGCGCTTGACGGAAGGTCCGGTCGTTGCTCTCCCATTCCCTGCCGGACGAGCGATAGAGCAGCGATACCTGCCTCATCGGCCGCACGCAGAAGCGCTTCCCGGAATTGTTCCGGGGCAATCTTCCCGCTCAATGCGTCGACGCAGGCTTTGACGGCGGCAACATATTCCTCACCGTCATCGCAAGGCCAGTCGTTGATCAGGAGACGCGCCGCGTCGCCCAGCGTCCATACGATCTTGCGAGATGCCGGGCCTCGCAAAGCAAACCCAACCGGCGTGAATGCTGATGATGTGTTCCAGCACATTGTCCTCGACCCCTCAAGGCACGGATACTGCAGTCCCCAGTTCAATATACGCGCGTATTTTGTAATTTGGAATTGAAATTTGTCGAATAATACGGCTTGAACGCGAGCTGTCGAATGAAGCAGAACGGCGCACGCGCTCCCCTATTCTATCCCCAGTTTCGCCGCGCTCACCGCAATTCGGCGGTGACGCGAAAGATGCCGCCGGCCGACGCATCCGAGCAGACCACGAAGGTCGAGCCCTCCTGCGCCATGAAGGCGACATTGCCGCCGGCTTCGCAGGGGGTGGCGCTCCATTGCAGGATGATATCGCCGTTATCGGGCAGTTTTTCCGGCGGGATCTTCGCCGCACTTGCCATCCATTCCGTCGCCGACGGCAGATGGACGGGCGCGTTCAGCTGCTTCGACAGCCAGGCCGTATAGTTCTGCGCCACGGCAAGCGGCACGTCGTCGGCCGGCTGCTCAGGATTGTCGGCATAGGCCTGTGCTGCGGCGGGATCGGCATTGGCGGTGTAATATTCCGCCATCTCCGCCCGGGTGACGGCCTTCGTCTGCATGCAGAAGGATTTGTCGATCTTCACGGCGCCATTGGCAACGCCGAGCATGCCGCCGAGCTCCTTCATCGACGAGGTCATCAGCCGGACATTGTCAAGCGAATAACTGCCCGCCGGCACGGTCTCGAAGGCAAGGGTCTGCGAAACGGGGCAGAAGCCGCGCGCCGACAGTGCCTCTAGATCGGCAAGGATCGGCTGGTAGGCAACGATGGCGAGCTTGTAGGCTTCCGCGGTGTAGCGGCCGTCGGCCTCGCCGATCTTCGGGGCGAGCGCCGCAAGCGTCGGATCGGCAGCACCGGCGCGGGTCGCGATCGAGGCGCTGAGATCGGTGACTTTCTGTTTCAGCGCCGTCGCCTCATCCTTCGCCGCCATGACATCGGCGATAACGGCGTCGAACAGTTTGGCGGCGTCGCCGTAGCCTGATGTCGCGGCCGGCATCTGCCATTGTTCGGCCTTGGCCTTGGCCTCGGTCATCAGCCCGCTCGCCTTGGCGACATCGGGGCTATCGCCGGCGCCGATGCGATTGACGGTTTCGCGTTTTGCCGCCGCGTCCTTTTCGGCGGCTGCCAGCGCGGTGAGCGCCTTGGCGAGATCGTCAAACGTCGTTTTCGACTCGTCGTAGGCGCCGACCGCGGCATGCATCTGCTTTGCGGTGGCGGCGTCGGCGGCGGTCTTCATCTTGGCGTCGGCCTCGGTAAAACCTGGCGCCTTGTCGCCGCCTGCGGCCGAAGCGGCAGCTTTCGCCTTCTCGGCATTCTCTTTCGAGATGCCGATCAGCGCATTGCCGAGATTGATGGCGGCCGTCTGGAAGCCCGGAAGCGCCTTTTCGTAATCTTCGTCCTTGAGCAGCGCATCGGCCGATGTCAGCGCCGAGGCGCCTGTGTCGTAGGAGAGCTTTGCCTGGTCACCGGAAGGGCGCTCCGGCGCTTTGGCGGCGATCGCCTTCTGCTTGCGGCTTTCGGCCTCCTTCTTCCAGGTGCCGACATCGGCGACGAGTTTCGGATCCGGGCGGAGCAGCTTCGGGATGGTAACGGCACCGACGCCGATGCAGATCAAGAGCAGCGCGGCGATCATGGAGATTTTGACCGGCGTCCATTTTTTCGGCTTCGGGGCGTCCTGCTGCTGCGGCATGCCGCCGCGCGGATCCCAGGACATTGGCTGAATGCCTGTCGTCACGCGTGCGAATTCTCCCAGCGCATCGGCGCCCGTGCGCGGTCGCGCGCTCGGGTCGCGGCTCAACATCCTTTCCACCAGGCTTGCGAGACCCTCGGGAAAGCCTGGGATCAGCACGTCGAGGCGGGGAAAGACGTTGGAAGGGTCGAGATGGATGTTCTTCCAGCTCTGCTCGCGCTGGTGCTCGTCTTCCCAGACCATGACGCTGTCGAAGACGCTGGCATAGGTCTGCCGCGGCAGGAAGAGCTTGTAGGCGATCATGCCCATGGCGTAGATGTCGAGAGCCGATGAGGCGGAAAAAGTACCGCTGGCATAGATTTCCGGCGCGCCGAATTCCGGCACATAGGGCGGGATGATGTGTTCGCCGATTTTCGAGATCAGGTGCAGGTTGCCGATCCTGACCGACAGGCCGGAATAGTCCTCGGAGACATAGATGCACTGGTCCGTCAGCGCATTGTGGGCGTAACCCGCGCCATGCAGCGTCGCCAGGCCCTCGAGGATGTGGCGGCCGATCTCGACGGCGCGTTCGTAAGCTACCATTTCAGTTTCGTCGAGATATTGGTGCAGCGTTTTCGACGGCCGCTTCTCGACGATATAAAAATTGTCGTCTTCCGGCGACGGCGGAATGAGGTCCTCGATTTCGACGAAGCGCCGCGCCGTCAGCGATTTGGCCTCGTTGATGGAGGTCCAGACCCGCTCGAAACGAGCCTTGTCCAGTTTCAGCGCCATATCGGGCGCGACGATGAAGACCGCATGGTCCATCCGCTTGTCCTGGGCCGGATAGACGATGAACTCGTTTTCATAGACCGGCTCGCCGATCGTGTAGCGGGCGATCAGATCACTTCTCATGCACTTGTCCCCTGCATTCATTGCATTCATGAAACCGAATTCTATTCGCCTGCCAGCAATGGATCGCCGACAAGGCCTGCGGCCAGCAGCAGGCCGGTTCTTGTATCGCGAAGCGCGAAGGCAAAACGGGCATCGGCCACGACGCGAACAAGCTTCGGATCGATGCTGCGTTCCGTGATAACAGCCGTGGCTGCTGCCGCCTCCGTGCCGTTTTCGTCAACCTTGATCATCGTCTTCTGAAGGACGCGCGCCAGGCTGATGTTTTCCTTGGTGAAACCCGGGAAACCCGCATCCTTGGCCTTCTCGGGCGCCACTCCCATCGCATTGAGTATCGGCATCAAATCACGCCCGTCGTTCAGGGAAAAGCGGGGCAGGAAGATTTCGCCCTTGGCGGCTTCGAATTTTTCCCCTTGCAGCCAGGAAGTGAGCGCCTTCAGGTCCGCGCCGCCGACACCCTTGCCGGAGCGCGCCGCCACCACGACCATGCTGTAGCTCTCGCCGGCATAGGCAAGGTCGACGGCGGTGAATTTCTCGTCGGAGCGGAATTTCTGCCCATCGCCGGCAAGATGCATCATCGGCACCGAAATCGTCGAGCCATCCGGCCGCTGAAAGGGGCTTGCCGGGCTCTCCCTATCGAAGGAGGTTTTCCAACGCGCCTTGAAGGAAAGCGCGCCGAGGCTGACGAAGCCGCCGCCGGGCGGTGCGTCCAGGATCACAGGAATGGCGCCCCGCGTCGCTTGTTTGACCCAGCCGTTGATGTGCTCGACCGATTTCGGCCCGTCGAGATCCTCGATCGAAGGTTTGATGCGGTGGCCGGCGAGCATGGAGAGCGCATCGGGGACGAGCACCAGCTTGTCATCGAAGACGATCGCGACCGCCGTCGTCAACGGCGCATCCGCCGCTGCCGGCTTTTCCTGATACATCGCGTCGAGCACCGTCTCCGGTCCCTTCACCTCGCCGCCGAAGCCGAGGCCCTTGGCGATCGAGGCCTTGCCTTGCTCGGAGGCGCCGAGGGCGGCAAGACCGAGTGCTGCGGCAAGGCTTGCCGGCGACACCATGATATTGGCAGCACCTTCCTTTGCCAGCGTACGGTCGATCAGTTCGGCCGCAAGCTCGGCTTGCGCTGCAAGCATCGCCTTGCTGTCGCCGGAGTTGCCGGCATGAGCCGGCGCAAGCGTCATCAGGGAAGCGGCGAGACCCGCCAGCAGAATGGATTTCGGCATAGTTCGCTCCTGTTCAGCGGATGCGATAAAATTTGGAATCGAACGACCATTTGCCTTGGGCGCCGTTCTCGTCGTCGCCGACGATCCTGAGGCTTCGGGCTAGATCGTAGACATAGTTGAAGGCGGCGCGCTGGCCGACGAGCGGCGTCGGCACATCGGGCAGGTCGAGCACTTCGATCGGCTTGTCGCTGAGGATGGCAACGACCATGCCGACGCCGGCCGGTCCCTCCACCACATATTCGAAGCCGGTATAGGGATTGCGCGCATCGGGCACGACGACCGGCCGGGCCGGATCGAGGCGGTTGTCGCCGCTTTTGGCTGATGGTTTCAGGCCCATGGAACGTTTGTTCGGGTAAAGCTGCGTCAGCTTGCCGGAGGCGTCGATATCGACCAGGATCAGGTAACCAGACTTCTTGGTGGAGACGCGCATCGCCACCTTGTCGCCGATGCTGACCGCGGTGCCGGGCAGCACGTCGACGGCGACGCCCGCCTCATTGTCGCTCTTCAGCGTGTTTTCGACGGCGGCGAGCGGCGTCTTGGCTTCCTCGCCGGTGATGACATCCCGGCCGAGCGCATCCGGCTGGCCATAAAATTGCGGCACCGGGGTGAAGCGGCAATCCTCGGCATGCGTCCGGCAATATTCGTCGGATTTGCGCCGGACATAATCGAGAAGGGCGGCATTGCTGACATTCGGCTTGTCGGCCGCGCGCGCCACGCCATCCTGCACGCCTTCGATGAAGTGGCGGGTGAAGACGCCGAGCGCCGGCTTGGCCTCGCGGTCGACGAGCGCCCACTGCCCCGCGTTGACGGCCGACCAGACCATGGCGTTTTCGCCGCCGAAGGAGAATTTCGCTTCCTTGCCAGATTTGTTCGGCGGTTCGAGCGCCGCCAGCGCCGGGCCGAGGCAACGCACGGTGCCGGAGGGTGCGGCCACCGCGCTGCGGCTGCCGGGGCCGACATGGCAGGCATCGATCAGCAGCGTCACGCGGCGGTCCTTGAGGCTGTTCAGCCGCGCGGCGATTTCGGTTTCGCGGATCTGGTTGGTGACCGTCACCTTGCCGCCCTCGCGCACCAGCTTGGCATCGGCTGCAACCAGCGTCGGGCTGGTCGTCGCATCCGCCCCCATTTCCTCCGAGCCCTGGCCGCTGAAATAGAGGAAGACGCGGCTTCCGGGCGTCGACTGGCGCACCAGCCAGTCGTCGATTTCGGCAAGGATCGCCTCGCGGCTTGCCTTGCGGTTGGTCAGCGTGTGGATCTGTTCCGGACGGTAGGCGAGCGTCTTGGCGAGAAAGACCTGCATCGCTTTCACATCGGTGGCGGACCCGGTCAGCTTCGCCTCGCGCATCTCGTAATCGTCGATGCCGATCAACAGCGCGCGGTCGCCGGGTGAGCTTTCGATCACCGGCGTCTGGACGACGGGCGGCTGAACGGCGGGTTCGTTGGCAATGGGCTTGTCAGCGGGCGCGGTATCGTTGGCGGGCGTGTCGGCAGCAGGCGTTTCGGTCGTGCCGGCCGGCGCGGTATCGCCAGCGGGCGGGGTGGTGATGACGAGATTGGCCTGTTCCTGTCCGGATTTCCTCTGCTTCGTCCCGCCACTGGTGGTGGTGGACGCGACCTGATCGCCGGCAGCAGGCCCTTCGACATCAGGCACGTCGCCGTCGGTCTTTGCGGCGATCCAGCCGCGGAAGGCGGCAACACGGGTATAGACGCCGTAATGTTCGGCCTCGGCGCAGCCGGCGCCCCAACTGACAATGCCGAGCTGGATCCAGCGCTTGTCCGGACGCTGGGCGACCAGCGGCCCGCCGCTGTCGCCCTGGCAGGCATCCTTGCCGCCTTCGGCATAACCGGCGCAGACATTGCGCTCGTCGATCGGGTTCATGCGCATCGAGCTGTCGCGGTAGGCGGCGCGGCAATCCTCGCGCGGGACGATCGGCAGTTCCACTTCCTGCAGTTCTGTCGGCAGGTATTTGTCGTCCCAGCCGTGATCGGCCTTGGTGTAGCCCCAGCCGGTGACGACGGCCGGGTGGCCCGCGGCCTCCACCTCATCATCCGAGGCCGAGGCAAGAGTCGCCGGCTTCGATTTGGCGGGCTCGCTTAACTTGATGAGGGCGATGTCGTTGGCGAAGACCTTGCGGTCGAAATCCTCGTGAATGATCACCTCTTCCACGGCAAGACCCGGCTTGTCGGGGCCGTCGACCGCGATCACCTTGTCGATCTTCGACTTGCCCTCGACGATCAGCAGGTCGCGGGCGAAGAGATCCTGCTTGCCGGAGCGGCCGCTGGTGACGCAATGGGCGGCCGTCAATATCCAGCGCGGCGAAATCAGCGAGCCGCCGCAATGGCCGCCGAAGCGGCCGCGCTGTTCGGGGTCGGGCGCCAGGATCTTCACCTGCCAGGGCCATTCGCCCTTCTTGGCCGTCTGGCCGCCGATGACACGCCCGCCATCTTCACCGGCGAAATCGGTATCCTGCTGCGCAAGAGCCGGAGAGCCGAGCAGCAGCATGACGGCCGTAACGTTGAGGATCCTGCTGATCGACGTGCTCATAGCTTGGCTCCGGCGGAGGTATAGAGGACCGTGAATCCGAGGCGCGCGCCCTCGGGCAGGAATTCGCCGAGGCGCTTGGCGATATTGCCGGCGGTGCGGCGCCTGTCGTTGTGCTTCAGGAATTCAATAAGGTCGGGCATCGGGGTTTCAGAGGTGACGGCGACGAGCAGGTCCGTGCCAAAAGGTGCGACGACGGAAAGGTCGAGATCGAAGGTCTGAGACATCTCGGCATCGACCTCCTTCTCGCCTGGATAGAGGAACTGCACGGTTCCATCGCCGGTGACGTCGAAGAGCACGAGCTTGCGGCCTGTTATATCCGAAACCGTGACGCCGACCCGCTCACCTTCGCGATGGACGGTGTCGGAAGGCGTCACCCGCACGGTCTGCGGGTTGGTCTCCGAGAGCCGCTTCAGCGCATCGAGCGCGGCCATCCGGTCGACGACGAATGGCATGTCACCGGCGCCGACGCCGGAGGCGACGACATCGCCGCCGGCAATCGCCTCTTGTTTTTCGGGATCGAAGATGAGTTCGGCATCAGCCCCCTCCGCCAGCTTGAACGGCGTGACGGCTGATACAATCCCCTGCAGCACCGGCTCGGAGCCGAGGGCGGCAACGCTGATCGGCGCGGGCTCGGCGGGCAGCGGAGCGTTTGACTTCTCCGCCGCCGCCTGGGCCCCCGCCCCGTAATGATAGACGACCGCGCGATCGAGATCGGTTCCGGGCGGGCTTTCGGTAAAGATGTTCTGCCGCTGGTTGGTGAACTGATAGACCGCCTGGCGCACATATTCGAACAGTTCGCGGCGGCTGACGGCGCCGTCGCCGTTGCGGTCGGCCGCCCCCTCGAAAGCGCGGGCGGTGGCATAGCTCAGCGCGCCGCGTTTCTGCGGGATGCCGGGAATTGATATCTCGGGCGACTTGGTGTTTTCGTCGACGGCGGCGAGAAAGGTCAGCCGCTTGAAGTCGAAGCCGGTGGACAGCGCATCCGCCGTGGTCGAAATCGGCGCGAGGTCGTCCTCCTCGATCGTATAGGAAGGCGCTTGACGCCAGGTGATCTCGGCGCCGCGGGGATCGACGTCGCGGGTCATGCCGCCAGCGTGGCAGGTATCGGCGATGAAGACGACATCGGCGCCCTTGGCCTCGAGCTTGCGGATCAGTGTCTTGAATTCGTCGCCGAAGATGCGCTCGCGCGATCCCGGCAGCCGGGTGTCGAAGCCTGCAAGAATATAGACCTCGTCGCGGCCGCTCGGTTTGGAACCCTTGACGCGTTCAGGCTCGCTCGACCCGTGACCGGCGATGCCGAGCACGATCAGGTCGCCAGACCCCGCCCGTTCCGTCACGGCCTCGATCGCATGGAAAATACCCTCGCGGTCAGCAGCGCCGTTCTTCAGGAGCGTCATGTCCTCGACGCCGACCGAGCGCAGCGAAAGCGAAAGGTCGTCGGCATCGGCGACGGCGCCGTGCAGCGGCGGAACGTTGCGGTAGAGGTCGATGCCGATCAGCACGGCCCTGACCGCACCACGCTCGGGCGCCTCGATCACCTTTGCCAGGCTGTCGGTGGCCGCCATGGTGAGGAGGGCAAGTGCCGCGGCCATGGAAACGAATGCGGTCATGGCCAGATTCCCCTCGCCCGGCCTATTCGCGGCGCCATTCGACGCGGCGGTTCAGCGCATCGACATCGTCTTCGGTGAGGTTTGCGGTTGCGGTGACGTCCACCGGTTCGGATGCCCCGCGGCCTTCGGCGTCGATTGTCGCGTCGAGGCCGTTGCTCTTCAGGAAGTCGGCGACGGCCTGGGCGCGGCGTTCGGAAAGCTTCTGATTGTAGTCGTCACCGCCGCGCCGGTCGGTATGACCGACGAGGATGATGCGGCCGGGCTTCTGCTCTTTCAATGCCTCCAGCAATTCCTGGGCGGCTTCGGTGCCGATCGAGGTGAAGCTCGACTTGTTGAAATCGAAGGTGATCGGAACCGGAATGGAGACCGGCACGATGCCGCGCACGTTCTCGGAATAGATGCCGCCGAGCACGCCGCTGCGGTGGTCCTTCTCGGCCGGCACGAAGCTGCCTTCGGGATTGTCGCTCGTCGGGTTGGCGGCAAGGATGCGGGCCTGGGCGGCGCGCTGGATGAGATCGGAGATCGTCTCGGCGGGCGGTGCTTTCGGCGTGCGGGTCTCGTTCTTGATGATCTCGATCGCCTGCTGGTAATCGGCGGCGGCATCGGCGAAGCGGCGTGCGGAGAAATAGATCTCGCCGAGCGTGGCGGAGGCCTGCCAGAGCACCTGCGGGCTGTCGGCGGCGACAAGCAGCGGCTCGTAATCGGCGACCGGCTGGTTGGCGGCCATCATCTCCTGGGCGGCGGAAAGCCTGAGGGCCGCGACGCGGCGCTGGGCATTCACCTGGAACTGGCCGCAATCGGCGCTGACGGCGATCGCATCGGCCTCGGCCGCTGCAGCACCGATATCCTTGGCGGCGACGGCGGTGTTCAGCTTGTCGAGAAGGGCGGTGCAAACAGGCCTATCGGCGTTTGCTACCTCGATCTCCTCGCCGACTTCATCAGGTTCGGCCGAACGGCCGAGGTTCAGCTGCGGCATCTTGATGCTGAAACCGCCGGGAAGCTTGAACTGCGGCATCTTGATCTGCGGCATCGGCAGTTTCGGCATCTTCGTCTGCGAAGACTGGGCCGGCTGCTTATACTGCGTGGGCTGCTTATATTGGGTCGGCCGGGTGGATGAGGTGGTGTCGGCCGGACCGATCAGCTCCAGTTCGTCGGCTGCAAGCTCCTGGCCGGGCGCCAGATTGGTGACGATCTTGTATTTCTTCGGCGGCTGTTGTGTTGCCTGCTCGACGGGCTTCGGCGCGACCTTTTTCGGGGCAGCCGGCTTCGGTTTTTCCACCACCGTTTCCGGCTTCTTGGCGACTTCCTGTTTCGTTGCCGGCTTCGGCTTCGGAGCGGCCGCAGGTTTCGGCGCAACGGGCGGCTTTGCAGCCTGCTCGACCGGCGCGGGTTTTGCTGCGGGAGCGGCTGCGACGGGCGGGATGTCGGCCGGACTATCGACCGTCGTCAGCATCAGCGTCTTGCTGCTGATCTTGGTGCCGAGGCTGCGGGCTTCTTCAAGGCTGCGGGAAACGGCATCCATGCCGCCGTCAATCGAGCGGAACATGCCACCGCCGCTGCCGCCGAGATCGGCGAAGATGGTCAGCGGCTTGGAGGAATAGAAGACCTTGATCTGCTCCTGGCCGACCGGGCCGGAAACCTGCAGCTTGGCGCCGCTTGCCGGATCCGGCACCTGCACGCGCTTGCCGGCGCCGACAAGGGCGTCGGTCTGGTATTTGTTCGGGAAAAGCTTCACGACCGCGCCGTTCGGCGAGACGTTCAGCACCGTGACATAGGCGTTCTCGGTCGACTGGATGAAGAGGCCGACAACTTCGCCGATGGCGTATTTGGCTTCAGCGCGATCGAAGGTGATGGTGACAGGCCCGGTCTGCGCCGGCGCTTCGGTCAATGTGCGTTCGTTCTGCGCCTCGACGGCGGGAACCACCGAAAAGAACGAAAGAAAAGTGGCTGCGGCTAGGATGGCTTTGCGGGTCGGCATTGGAAAACCTCCTCTTCGAACATCTCACACTGTGTTGAAGATGAGAATAGCACTGACTGGCGAAATTGGGATGGCTTCGCCTGTCTTGCTTGAGGGAGGGTTACAAATTATTTGGAGCCGGGAAGAATCCGGCAAGGCAAAGACGTGAGCAAGACTCACGCTCGGCAATATCCGGCGCCTTTTATAGTCCCGTTCGACTGCGAGGAGGCGGTTAGTTCTTGGGTTTCTGCCCGGCTGATTTCAAAATCGAGATCAGGTCGCTCATTCCCTCGGGCGAGGAATTGTAGAGCCAGAGAATATCCGGATTGTCGACCGTGAATTCCTTGCCGGGGCCGGAGCCCATGTCGCGGCCGGGCGAGGTCGCATCGGGAAGCTTGTCCTCGCCGGGTGCCAGCCCCTTGGCGCGCTCGTGTTCGGCGATGATCGCGGTCGCCGCAGCAAAGGCCTTCTCGTCATGTTGGCGTAGCGCCGCCAGCGAGGGGTTTCGCGCCGCAAGCGCGTCCTCAGCCGGGCCGGAATGCGCGAGCCCAGGTATCTGCAGCGCCAATAGCAGGCCGATTGACAAGGTTAGGAGCCAGGATTTCGTCATCGTCGTCAAATCCGTCTTATTGGTGCCACTGCGCGACAAGCCTCGCGAGAATAGGGAGAGGCCGGAAGGAAGGCAACGGCGCTCCGTGCCAATCGATTGGGAGGGTTGAAATCGGATGGCAGCGGCGCTTTCGGTCTTTGTTTTATGTTAACCCGGAACCGCTGCACACTTCCGGGCGACATGCATTAGAGAATCTTCAATTGCTGCAGGCCGAGGCGCAGGTCGCGCAGCATTTCGCCGAAGATCTCCTCGATCATTCCGGTCGACCAGACTACCATGGTGCCGTAGGGCGAGCGCTTGCGCTGCATGAAGCCCGCCGTCTCGAAATCGATCAGCGTCTTGCGGCAGGTCTCGCTCGACATCACCGCGACAAGGAAACGGGCGAGATTGGACTGGTCGATCGCGCCGGCTCTCTCGGCCCAGTTCTGGATCAGCCGCGGCTTGGTGTCGGCGGTGAACATCGAGGCGAGCGCCCGATCCTGCGAAAGCCCCAGCCGCTGCAGCTTGGCCGGATCGCGGGTGAGCGAAACCACGTAATCATTGTGCAGATTGGCGAAGCGTTCGATATCCTCAGCTGTGCTGATGCCGAAGACCTTCATCGAATAGAGGAACTCGGCCATCAGATAGGTCGGCTCCGAGCGCAGCTGCGCCAGATGCTTGTCGTCCTTGCTGGCCGAGGCGGCGCAGACCCGGTCTGAGAAGTTTATCCGCGCCGCGCGAACCTGTTCCAGCAAGCTTATGTCGAGCGCCAGTTCGTCACCGTTCCATTCCAGCATAAGCATTTCCTGCCGATAAATCTTCGAGACGATGATCTTGTACTATCGCCGGCGCAGATCTCCAAATCGTTTGGAAAGCAACGGCTTGCTGAGAAGTCATATCTAGCCTACCATTTTTGAAAGACGTGACGGTCTTTTGGGGGTCGAGGCAATGCGTAGTTTTGGGTCGCATATTTTGTTTGCCGCGGCACTTGCGGTCGCCTCGCCGGTTTTCGCCAAAGATACGACGATCATCGAGCTTCGCAGCGGCGACGGTGCGCGTTCGGTCGGCATCATCTCTTCCAACGAGGAAGCGGAGGCATCCGGGCCGGCGGCGATCACCGTCGGCGACGACGGCACCATCTACATCCTCGACCAAAATAACGGCCGCGTGCTCGCCGTCGACGCCGAACGCTCGCAGGCCGAGCCCGAGATCCTGCCGCTGCCGGAAAATGTCGCGCCGGAGGATCTCGCCGTCGTCCACAACGAACTCTACCTCTGGTCCGACGGCGTCGTGCCGCTCGAGCGCTCCACCGATGCGGACGGCCGCTCGCAGACGCTGCGCGCCGTCGACGGCGGCGGTGATGCCGACGACTACACCCGCTCGGTCTTCGCCTCGATGGGCTCGGTATCGCCGGGGCCGCTGAACAGCATCATCGACGAGATCGGCCGCAGCACCAACCGGCCCGAGGCCCGCCCGCCGGTCATTCAATATGTTCCGAGCCGCGGGCTGGGCGATATCGTTGCCGAGGTCCGGGCTGCCGCAAACGACAAGGCGGAAATCCTGCTGCGGCGCGCGAGCTCGGAGGAGAATTTCCTTTCGCTGCAGCTCGCCTCGGAAGGGCGGATCGGCACCGTCGAACTTCTCGACATCGACACGACAGGCAGACCCTATGCGTTGGTCGAGCTCGTGCCCGCCGACCGGCCCGAGCGCACCGGCATGCTGGTGGTACGCTTCACGCCGAACGGCGCGATGGATCGGGTCTACGACCTTCCGATCGAACCGGGCACGGTATTTTCGAGGCGCTTCGTGGCGATCGGACCGCGGGGCGACGTGCTCTATTTGAGATCGCAGGAAAGCCGGGCGCAGGTGCTGCGGCTCGACGGCCGGGAGCCCGGCCGCAAGCTTGCCGTCGCTCGGCCCACCAAGCAGCCGACTGCCGGCAAGCTCGGTAAGACGCCGAAGGTGGCGATCGTGCCGAAATCGCGCAGCGACGTCATCGAGCGGGCGATCGGCTTCGAGACGCTGAATTGGCTGGTGACGCCAACTGCCTACGGCAAGGATCCGGGACCTGGCTGCATCAACATGAACCGGCTCCGCCGCCCGATCTACCTGATCGGCAAGCGCGGCCAGACGGTCAAGGGTGTTCCCTATTGCTGGGGCTGCAAGACGCCGCTCGAAAATTTCGTCGGCGGCGTGGAAAAGGGCCAGACCGCTGGCAATGTCTGCACCAAGAGCGCGCCGCAATCCAACATCCTCGGCGTCGACTGCTCCGGTTTCGTCAGCGACGCCTGGGGCCTGAAGATGCACGTTTCGACGCGCGCCATCCCCGGGATCACCAAGCGCCTCTCCGACCCCTGGTCGATGCGGCCGGGCGACGCGTTGAACAAGCCGGGCTCGCATGTGCTGTTGTTCATGCGCTTCACGGCCGACAAGAAGGTGGAGGTGATGGAGGCCTCGCCGAATGCCTGCAAAGGCCGCGTCTGCCGCAATACCTATTCGCTCGGCAGCCTGTTGATGCGCGGCTACCAGCCGGTGCGCTTCAAGGGGCTGGACGGCTGAACGGGCGGACGGCTTCAGGAGGCCAGTTTCAAGTCAGGCGCAACGAGCGTCGCACCCAGCACGGGGCGCCCGATCACATTGCCAACCGAACATCTTACAAAACGAAATCCGGAAGTCTGATCACAGGCTGCGTCTTTCCAGCGTCGACCGACAGTGCGGCGACGGCAGCGCCTGCCGCTGCTGAGGCGAGCGACAGCTCATCCGGTATGGATATCATTTTGATATCGAGCTTGTCGTAGTCCACGGTGTAATACCCAGTTGCCCCCTGAGACACCACGTCAGGCCTGATTAGCAAAAGATCCTGCGCCATGGTGCCGACAAGGAGCGGCCCGCCCCAGATGTAACGGAATGCATAGATCGGGATGCCGGCAGGGGAAGTGCCGAGGCGATGAATATCCGTCTTCAGCCGGCGGTCTGAGTTCCACCCGGTATCACCGCCCCCAGGATCACTGCCGCCGGAGTCATTGCCGGAACTGCCACTGCTGGAACCGCCGCCCATTCCGGACGAGCTGTCTGAACCTGAACCCCTTTCCGACCGAGCAAAAGCCGGCTCCCGGTCATCACTCTTTGTGACGACCCTTTTGACGATCGGCGTCTTCTTGCGCGCCGGCTGCGCCGGCTCTTGATTGGCGAAGAGCGTCTTGCCTCCTGGGTCGAAGATGCAGCCCTGCAGTACTGTGCCGGAGCCGGCTATGAAGGTCGAGCAGAGGAGTACACGGATGAAGACTTTGCTGGTCATGTTAGGCACCCCCGGATCACCGTTTCAAAAAAGATCATATCGCGGATTTCGCTTCGCCCACGTCGCCCTCGCAAGAAGCGTCAGCCTCTCGTTGAGTGACTTCGTCGTCGGCAGAGCCTTCAGTTCCTGTGGAGTCAATTCCGCCGAAAACGCCTCTGCGGCCTTCTTCTTGGCAGAGTCGGCCAAGGATGCGAGTTCTTTGTCGGACTGCTTTTTAGGATCGCCGGTGCCAGGCCTGTTGAGTGCGCTTGCAAGAGCGAAATAGTGAGCGGCGGTCACAAGGCTTTCTGCATCTGAGCCGTCGCCCTTCGCCATCTTGGCCCGCTCGAACGCGCTCCAATAATCGCCGCGTTCCGCGCCCATTTCCAGCCATGAGAGCGCTGCAGCCTCGTCTTTGGGCACCCCTAAGCCGTCTCTGTACATAAGGCCGATATTGCGCGGGGCATAAGGCTGGCCGCCCTCCGCCGCCTTTTTGAAAAGCGCCAGGGCCTTCTCCAGGTCCTGCGGTACGCCTTTGCCTGCGCGATATATCATTCCGAGACTGTTCATCGAATATATGTCGTCTCTTTTGAGACCTGACTCGTAAAAGCGAATTCCGCGTTCCATGTCGGAGGGAACGTTGACGCCATTTGAGAAGATGTAGCCGAGTTCGTTCATCGCATAGGTGTGGCCGAGGTCGGCTGCCTGGAGCATAAGCTTCAGGCCTTCCTGGGTGTCGGCTTTCACACCGCGGCCATAATAGAGGCTCTTCCCATAGGCATAGAGCGCGTAGGGATCCCCGTTCTTCGCGCCGATGGCGGCAATCTCGCTGGATTTGCCGAGATTTGCCGGCACAGACGCTCCGACGAGATATAGCGCGGAGAGTTCGGAAATTGCCCGGACATGCCCGGCATCCATCGCCTTCTTGATCGTCGCAAACGCCGTCTTGGCGTCACGATCGGCAAGCTGGGCGCGGCCGAGTTGATAGACGAAGCGGGGCACCTTCGGATAGACTTTCACGGCATCGGCGCAGCCAGGCAGCGCGACGGCCGGGTCGATCTCGTTCGGCAGCTTGCCTGCCGTCACGCCCTGCAGGTCGAGCGGAGCCGCGGCTGATGTATCGCAGGCGTTGAGCGTCGGCTTGAAAGTGACGGTCGCCGGTGGCAGGTCGTCATTGGCTGCCTGCAGCGTCAGGGCGAAAGGCTGGTTTTCGGTGCCGATCTGCGGCTCATAGGAAAGAGCGGGAATATCGGCTGCTTCGAGCACGTGACCGAGTCCGATCACCCGGTCTCCGGCGCGCAGCGTGCCCTTGTCGGGCAGGGCCGCGACCTTGAAGGTCATCTCCGCGGCCGATGCCGGCACGACCGGCAGGCTGGCTTCAACAGGGCCGACGCCGATCGCCGTGCCCACGTCGCGCGGCAGGGTCTTCAGATAGGCGTCGGCATCGGCGAGCCGCACCTGCTTTTCCTGTTCGAGCTGGGCGAGCTTGGCGCCGGCATCGGCCGAGACGGTGATCGCGACCACACCTTGCGTTGCCTGACCGTAAGGGTCGCTCACGGTATAGCCGATCAGGCCGACGGTTCCGGCGGCAACACCTGATGAATCATAGGTCAGCGCCGTCAGTGCCGCGGCAGGCATCTTCGCGCCCTGCTCTACCGGCTTGCCGTCGAAGCTGAGCTTGCCGGTCTTGGGAAGCTGGTTGAGGGTGACGAGCAGCGCCGAACCGGTCTCGTCATGCGGCGGGGCGATCGGCAATTTGGTCGTGGCCGCACCCTCCGGCACGCTCACCTGCTGCATCGGCTCGACGCTTGGCGGCGGCGGCGCTGGAATGAAATAGAAGCTGTCCATCAGGGAGGAATTTTCCCAGGGAACCTGCTTGCCGTTGGTCATGGCGATCACGTCGCGGCGCACATCGGTCAGGACCTGCCGGATCTCCTTGTTGGGTTCGCTCGCCCGCTTGATGAAGGATTCGGAATAGGGGCTGAGCGCCCCGGTGCCATCGAGCGCCACCTGGCCGGGTTCCGTGGAAAACGCGATCAGGCTGCCGAGATCGCTGTCGATGCGCGCAAGCCCGCGTGTGGCGCCGACCGGCTCCAGTTTTTCCGCCATCCAGAATTTCTGGGCATTGAAGGGATTGTTGCGGCAGGCGTCGAGGAAGATCAGCTGTACCCGCGAATTCTGCTTGAGATGGTTCAGGATGAGGTCGAGCGGCATGGTCTGCGTCTCGACGTCATAGGGCGTCTCCAGCGTCGCATCGACCGGCACGATGAAATTCTGGCCGCCCACCTGGATACCGTGGCCCGAATAGTAGATGAGGCCGGCCTCGGCATTGCTGGTTGAGCGCAGGAAGCGGCGCACCGTATCTTCGAGCCCGATGCGGTCGACATTGACGCCGATCGTCACGTCGAAACCGGCCGCGCGCAACGTGGTCGCGACCTCTTCGACATCATTGGCAGGATTGGGAAGCGAGGGCAGCGTCTTGTAGACCGAATTGCCGATGACGAGGGCGACGCGGCGCCCGCTCTCCTCGGTGATGGCTGCATGTACCGTGCCGATCGATAGCAGCATTGCTGCGACGATCAGCAGATAAGCGCACAGTCTCTTGACGCAGTGAAACTTGGGCATGGCTCGATCGCAAACATTCTATTGTCTAAGTTCAATAAAATTTGCTGGCCTGCTGGTGCTGGGCCCCCTCCGCATTCACATTTCAAAACTATTCCTCGGCGCTCTAAAAAGCAAGCTGCGCCGCCTCCAAGTGAATTGGAGCAGGCCCGTCAGATTGGAAGCCCATCGGCGGCAGGAAAGACTGTCGGGATCAGAAATTCAACATGCGGCCGGCGAAGTTTCCTTAGCCTCGAAACGTATAGTTGCTGATCGAGGCCGGTTTCATCTCGATGGAGAAGCCCGGCAGGGTGGGCGGCATGTAAGCGGCGTTCTCGATCAGGCAGGGGTCGAGGAAGTGTTCGTGCAGATGATCGACATATTCGATGACGCGGCCGTCCTTGGTGCCCGACACTGCGATGTAATCGATCATCGACAGATGCTGGACATATTCGCAAAGGCCGACGCCGCCGGCATGCGGCCAGACCGGCAGGTCGAACTTGGCGGCGATCAGCAGCACGGAGAGAACCTCGTTCAGCCCGCCCATGCGGCAGGAATCGATCTGCACGATGTCGATCGCGCCCTCGGCGATGAACTGCTTGAACATGACACGGTTCTGGCACATCTCGCCGGTCGCGACCTTCACCGGGCCGATCGCCTGGCGGATCTTGCGGTGGCCGGCGACATCGTCGGGGCTGGTCGGCTCCTCGATGAAGAAGGGCTTGGCGAAGGAAAGCGCCTTCACCCAGTCGATCGCCTGGCCGACGTCCCAGACCTGGTTGGCGTCGATCATCAGGTAGCGGTCGGGGCCGATCACCTCGCGGGCGATCCTGAGGCGGCGGATATCGTCTTCGAGATCGCGGCCGACCTTCATCTTGATATGGTTGAAACCGGCGTCGATCGCCTCCTGGCAGAGGCGGCGCAGCTTTTCGTCGCCGTAGCCCAGCCAGCCAGCCGAGGTCGTGTAGCAGGCGTAGCCCTCTTTTTCGAGGATGGCGATGCGTTCCGCCTTGCCCGCCTCGGCGCGCTTCAGGATCTCGATCGCCTCCTCGCGCGTCAGCACGTCGGTGAGATAGCGGTAATCGACGATATCGGCGATCTCTGCCGGCGACATCTCGGCGACGAGCCGCCAGACGGGCTTGCCGGCCTGTTTGGCGAGCATATCCCAGACGGCATTGACGATCGCGCCAGTCGCCAGGTGAATGGCGCCCTTCTCCGGGCCGATCCAGCGCAGCTGGCTATCGCTGGTCAGGTGCCGCCAGAAGGCGCCGGGATGGGCGAGAATTTCCGTGAGGTCGGCGCCGACGACGAGGTGCCGCATCGCTTCGATCGCCATGCAGCAAATGTCGTTGCCGCGGCCGATGGTAAAGGTCAGGCCGTGGCCGGCAAGATCAGGCGCATCCGTATCGAGAATGACGTAGGCCGCCGAATAATCCGGATCGGGGTTCATCGCATCGGATCCATCCAGGCTTTGCGACGTGGGAAAGCGGAGATCGAAGACACGAAGGTCGGTGATGCGGGTCATGGTGTTTTTCTCCCGATTATATGGGCCGATTATAGAGAGCCGATTGCAGTGGCCGGGCCGGCCGGCAAGACTGCCGCGCCGGCCGCATTGCTGAAATCAGATCGTCCAGCCGCCGTCGATGGCGATCGCCTGGCCCGACGTGTAGGTCGCGCCGGCGAGATAGACGGCGAGATCGGCGATTTCTTCCGGCGAGCCCAGCCGGCCCATCGGCTGGCGGGCGATGAAGGCGGCGCGCGCCGCGTCGTAGTCGCCCTGCGCCCGCATACGGTCCTGCAGCGACGGGCTTTCCACCGTGCCGGGGCAGATCGCGTTGCAGCGGATGCCCTGACCGACATAATCGGCGGCGACGGCCTTGGTGAGCCCGATTACCGCCGCCTTGGTGACGCCATAGGCGAAGCGGTTCGGCACGCCCTTGATGCTGGAGGCGACGGAGGCCATGTTGATGATCGCTCCGTCCTTGCGCTCGATCATGCTGGGCAGCACGGCGCGGATGGTGCGGATCATCGCCTTGACGTTGAGGTCGAAGGCGAATTCGAGATCGGAATCCTTCATCTCGAGGATTGAGCCGGCATGGACGAAACCGGCGCAGTTGAACAGCACGTCGACGGCGCCGATCTCGGCGACCAGGGCCTTGACCGCATCCTCTTCGAGCACGTTCAGCTTATGGGTGGAAACGCCGGTTTCGGCGGCAAGCGTCGCCAAGGCCTCGGTGTTGATGTCGGTCGCGTGGACCTTGGCGCCGATCGCGGCAAAGGCTGCCGCCGTCGCCCGGCCGATGCCCTGGCCGGCGGCGGTGATGAGAACGGTCTTGCCGGAAAGTCTGTTTGTCATGTCACGGGCCTTTTCTGGAATTGTCTACGCTGGACGATGGAGTGCGGTTCATGTCTCGGCGAAGCTCGGTCGTAATGGAGCGCCTCGTCCATCGTCGTCCGCCATTCGCCCTCTTTGCGCGTTTCGACCGGGTTCTGGCAAGATGCGCGCTGCTCTCTCTATTAAATGGAGGAGTTGCCACTGTTGCAAAGGCATACCAGCGCCAGATCCTGTCGGTCGGCTGCACGCGAATGCTGACTTCGCCGGCTCCAGGGCCGATGACCAATCCCACGCGCTGCATGGTCTCCCCCTATCGCCGCCCTGTTCTTCAGTGATGATTTGTCTGTTTATAGACAAACAGACGATTGGCCAAGGGTCAAGTGCGAAGTTTTACTTTTCCGGCTGCGGTTCTGCGTATATGCAGATTGATATTCACAGGAGGAAGGAATGGAGACCGACGAGTCCGACCGCTACCGCGCTCCTGCCCTCGACAAGGGCCTCGATATTCTGGAGCTGCTCGCGGGCGTCGACAGCGGCCTCACCCAGGCCGATATCGCCAAGCGGCTCGACCGCAGCCCCAACGAATTCTACCGCATGCTCGACCGGCTGGTGCGCCGCGGTTACGTCACCCGGCTGGATGGCGACCGCTACTCGCTGACGCTGAAGCTCTTCGGCCTTGCGCAGCTGCACGCGCCGGTGCGCCGGCTCGCTTCTTACGCCACGCCGCTGATGCGCGACCTTGCCCAGCGCACGCGCCAGGCCAATCATCTCGCCGTCTTCGATCGGGGTGCGGCCGTCGTCATCGCCCAGCAGGAGGCGCCGGACTATTGGGGATTTTCGATCCGCATCGGCGCCCATATCAGCCTCTTCGACACCGGCTCGGGGCATGTGCTGCTCGCCTTCCGCAGCGAGGAGGAGCGGGAGATGATGATCTCCGAACATGTGCGCAGCCGCGCGGATGTCGAACTCGGGCCCGAATTCTACGATCGTCTCGACCAGATCCGCGAGCGCGGTTACGAGATGATGGCCAGCGCCCAGACTTCAGGCGTCTACAATCTCTCCGCTCCCGTTCTCGGGCCGGACCGCCGCTGCATCGCCGCCCTCACCTGCCCCTTCATCGCGCTCGTCAACGCGCCGTCGGCTCCCGATATCACCCAGGCGATCACGCTGGTGCAGAAGGCGGCGGCCCAGCTTTCGCTGCTGGCCGGCGCCGATGTCGGCACCCCCGCCTGACGGCTGGAATTTCTATTTGAACAATCCATTCACCAGGGATAGTTTCACGACACCATTCTGGGAGGAAGAGCGTGTTCATCGACACCCATCTGCATATCATCGATCGGTCGGCGCTGCCCTATCCCTGGCTCTCGGGCGTGCCTGATCTCGATCATGATTTCCTCTACGAGGCCTATGCGAGGGAGGCCCGGCGCTGCGGCATCACCACGGTGCTGCATATGGAGGTCGACGTCGATCCTGCTGCGATACAGGCAGAGACCGATCACGTCGCCAGCCTCGCCAAAAAGGAAGGCAGCCTGATTGCCGGCGCCATCGTCTCCTGCCGGCCGGAAGAGGAAGGCTTCGCCGCCTATCTCGAGCGGCAAAAGGCCGATCCCTTCGTCAAGGGGTTCCGGCGCGTGCTGCATGTCGTGCCCGATGATGTCTCCGAAGGCGCCCTGTTCCGCGAAAACATCCGGCGCATTAGCGGCAGTGGCCTGACCTTCGACCTTTGCACCTTGCCGCATCAGGCGGACCGTGTGACCGCCCTCGTGGATCTTGCGCCTGATGTGCAGTTCGTGCTCGACCATTGCGGCGTGCCGGACATCCGCTCGGATGCCTTTGAGCCCTGGAAGGCCGGTATATCAGAGATTGCCCGGCGGCCGAACGTCGTCTGCAAGGTCTCCGGCGTGGTCGCCTATGCCGATGCCAAGACATGGACGGCGCAAACGCTGCAGCCCTACATCGAACATGTGATCGCAAGTTTCGGCTGGGACCGCGTCGTCTGGGGCAGCGACTGGCCCGTCTGCACGCTCGGTGGCGGCCTCTCTACCTGGGTTGCGGCGACCTACTCCATGCTTTCCGGCGTGAGCGAGACAGAGCGCTCGAAGCTGCTTTTCGCCAATGCACAGCGCCTCTGGTCGCTCTGACGTCACAAAATAAAGCGACCGGTCTCCTGGGCGTGCCATTTCGGCATGCTTTTTGTACCATTCCGGGACAAAAAGGGCCCGATTTTCGAGTTTAACTCTATCTACATGCAAGCAATTGCTAGCGTTATTTATCTCGGCTAAAAGTTGTTGACACGGATATGGCGAATAACCCCTTGTCCGCTGCCTTCAGAAGGGAAATGAGATGAAAGAAGAACCGCATTCCGTCGATGTTCACGTCGGAAAGACGATCCGCATCCAGCGTCTATTGAGGAAAGTTTCTCAAACGGAACTGGGTGATCGTGTGGGCGTAACGTTCCAGCAGATCCAGAAATACGAAAAGGGTTCCAACCGCGTTTCCGCCAGTATGCTGGTCGAAATCGCCGGCGCGCTGAAGGTGGATGTCAGGACGTTTTTTGACGACCTGTCGACCCCTGATACGGCCAACGACAACGCCGCCCCGAGCGAGGAATTCGTTATTTCGCGCGAAGGCGTGCTTCTTAATGCGGCGTTCTTTTCGATCAAGAACGAGGCGCTTCGCAAGAAGATCCTGAAGCTCGTCCAGGCGATTGCCAACACCGGACAGTTGGATACCGAAGCGGCCGAATAGACCGGTTGTCCTTCACGCGCTCCAAACGGACCGAATGAGGGTCAACCAGGATCGATCGGATCAATGGCGATCGATCGAGATCAATAGCAATCGATCGAGATCAATGGCGATCGATCAGGATTAGATTCTCGCTGGCATCCTTCATTGCGATCTTGGCTTTGCTGCCAACCAGCTTTTCGAGATTGACGTCAAGCTCCCTGTCGGGATCTATGCCGTCCCAATCGATGACGACCTGCAGCAGCGCCATGTTCGTCAGGTGCATCAAATTGCGCAGCTGAAGCTTTTCAGCCTCCTCCTTGGCTGCCGACAGCAGCCGGAAGATCCTTGCGTATTCGCTGCCGGTACCTTCGTGGTGTTGTTCAAACATCGTTCCCGCCCTCTTTGGTCGTGGAACCCTACGATTCCATCATGACTGCATCTTCCGCCGCGACCGTTATTCAAGCGTTACAGGAACCGCATTGCGCGTGACTTCGGCGCGCAGGAGTTCCCAGTGCGAGGTCGCGGCAAAGCGCCAGTCACGGTTGACAGGGCGGAATTTGTCCCGGCGCAGCCATTTCAGCACCAGTAACGCGTCGCCGCGCTTGCGCTCGACGCGGTTCCCGCGGATGGCGGCGAGGATGTGGTCGCGGCGCGGCTTGCGGAAATGGCACTCGTCGGCCACCTTCGCATAGGTGCGCTCGGAGAAATGCAGGAAACGGCCGGCCAGCAGCAGCTTCTTGCGCTCGCCGGGCGAGATTTCGCCGTTGGCGTAAAGCGCATCGATGGTCGGTTCGAAATCGACCCAGGGTACGGAAAGCGGCAGCCAGCCGAGCTCCTGCGGCGCATGCACCAGCGCGACGGCCTCGTCGTCGAGCAGCCGCCCGGACTCGTAGTCGTCGAAGATCGAGCCGAGCCCGACCATGCCGAAGGGGGCGCATTCGGCTGCCCGTAGCGCCCCCATGCTGGCGCCGCCGGCAATGGCGACATCGTGTTCGAGTGCGTACAGGATTTCCTTGTGCCAGACCGAAGGCAGATCGCCGAAATAGCCGTCGACCAGGCCGATCGCGGTGGCGCCGTCCTGAACGGCTTTCAGGATGTCGCCGGCGGCGGCGGGCGGCCGGAAATCGATGCGGGGGGACATGGCTCTTGCCGCGGCAAGATCGCTGCCAAGGCTTGGGCCGACGAACAGCACCTTCATGATTCGGCTCCTCTCATGGTGTTGACCGCCCGCAGGCCGAGCTGGATGTATTGGCCTGAAATATCGACCTCCAGTCCCGGCACGATCACCCTGACGACCGAGATCGGCAGGGCTCGATGCGAAAACGGCACGACGACGATCTGCTCGATGCCGGTTGCCGCCAGCCGGTCGGCAATATGGCCGATGGTGTCCTGGATCGTCGCCGGGCGGCGATCGCGGGCCTGGAACGAGCGCATCCGGCCGCTGTCCTCGCAGAGTTCGACCACCTGCTGCATCGCCGCACTCCTGTCGAGCCGCTGATAGATGCGCGGCGAGAAATCGTCGCGGCTGCCGGCAATCGCGGTCAGCCGGCTCTGCGCCGCTTCGGTGATGGCGCGCAGCGCGGCGCGCACAGGGTCAGGATGGCAGCCGCAGCCACCGCAGACATGCGACCAGCGCGCGTCGACACGGTCGGAAAGGTTGCCTGGCATGATGACGGCCAGAAAAGCGGGAACGCCGATATCCGTCGTCATGTCGAGCAGCAGCAGTTTCATGCCGGCGCGGGTGATCCGGTCGATCATGACGTCGATGACCGCATCGCCGAAGGAGGCGGGGTCGATGCGGCTCTCCTTCAGGCGCTCGGGCGATTTCAGCTGGGTCAAGGCCCAGGCGTCGCGCTCCACCAACTCGCAAAGCCCATGCAGGACTGCTTCGGACGGCGTGTTGCCGGAGGCAAGCCCATCGCTCGACTGCTCGAAGCCCGGCGGCCTCTCGCCGCGATGGTCGAGACCGATGAGCCACCAGGGCACGAAGACGCTGCTGCCGGAAAGAATGTCGAGCCCGGAGCACCACGGAATGGGATTGCTGCCGATTTCGTCGGGCGCGCAGCGTGCGACATTGTCGAGATCGATCATCGCGGCACGCTCCGCCCGCATGCTCTCGACCGTCGCCTGCGTCAGGTCGGCGGGGGTAATTTCGGCGATCCGCGTCTCGACCGCCTCCATCGCCGCCGAGGCCATGGCGGCATCGTTGTCGATACCCTTGCCCTGAAAGACCGACAGCGTATGACTGTTCGGCCTCGTTGCGAAGGCGACGGGGATGTTCAGAACGTCGAGCGCGGTCAGCAGACCGACGCGCGTAATGCCGAATTCGCGCAGATGCGGCCTGATGGCCCCCAAGGTCTGAGCCGGCGTGACGGCGCGGTCATGATAGTCGCTGACGCCGGCCGATGATCGTTTAAGGTCACCGGCAAGCGTTTCAAGGTCGGTGAAAGCGGACATACCGATCTGTTCCTTAGCGGAACCTCAGCGCATGCGTCAGGCTCTCGAGCGCATTGGCGGAAACGTTGAGTTCGTCCTGCTTCAGAGCCGCTCTGGCGGCTGCAGAGAAGCGCAGTGACTGTGTCTGAGCTGCAGTGGTGTCAGCATTCGTCTTCATGTTTCATCTCCGATTGGTCAGGCAGCGCCTTGCTGCCGTTAACCATCGGAAAGAAACATTGCCTGCGTCATTTAAGCGTTACAGGCTTCGTTAAAAGGCCGTGCAATCAGGGAAGACCGGCAAGTTGCAGGCCCTGTATCAGCGGTTCCGTATAGGCGGGATCGCGATCGGGGACGAAATGGCGGATGTCCTCACTGCGGAAATCGGGGAAGTTTTCCAGCACCATCCTGGCGTAGTTCCTGGCCTTGCCGGTGTCGCCTGCCATGGCATGCGAGGCGGCGAGCAGGCGGGCCGTCGCCTGCTTCGTCTTCACCGGTTCCAGCGCCTCGATCGCCATTTCATACTCTTCGCGCATGAAGTGGATGCCGCCGAGGTTCCAGTAGTAGTAGTCCGGCGGCAGCGGATTGAGTTTGAAGGCAGCGCGGCTGAGCTCCAGCGCTCGATCGAAATCGCCATCATGGGAAAGCGCGTCGGCATAGTCGGCCAGGATGTCGGCATCGTTGGGATTGAGATCCTGGGCTTGCTGAAAATATTCCAGGCTTTCGTCGAAGCGGCGCCGATAAAGCGCCACGAAGCCGAGTTCGCGGTAGGCCCGGCCGCTGTTCGGGTCGGACTGCTGCGCCTGCCGGGCAGCACCGTTCGCCTCGTCCAGCAGTTCCTTGTCCCGCATGCCGCGGATCAGCCATTCCATGCCGAGCGCGCGTGACATGCCGGCATGGGCGGCGGAGAAATGTTCATAACGATTGAGCGAGGATTTGAACCATTTGCGCGCCTGGCGCAGATGCTGCAGGTCGGTCTGGGCGATCAGCCGCTTGCCTTCCAGGTAGAGACGGTAGGCGGACGGCGGCGCCTCGCCGATCGGTATCGCCAGTTCGTAACGCTCGATCGTGTCGGCAAGCGAGGAGACGATCCGCCGCGTCAGATGCGCGAAGGATTCGCTGATCTTCTGCATGACCAGCGGCAGTTCGATGGCCCAGATCACCTCCGAAGTCGTCGTCCGCGTCAGCCGGCAGGTCGCGTAGACATCCTCGTCGCGGCCCTGGATGGTGACGTAGACCGCATAGTCGAAGCTGAGGTCGAGCGGACCGGGCACGGCACGCGACGGATCGATCGAACGGCTGAGGATTTCCAGGCTCGTATGCGCCGCGATCACCTTGAAGCCACGCTGCTGGCTGAGGCCGATGGTGACGTCTTCGAGAAGGGCCCTGCCGACGCGCTCCATCAGCGGATCGGTGAAGATGCTTTCCGGCGGCAGGATGATGATACGCGGCTGACCAAGCGGACCGACGGAAAGGTTAGGCGCCGACTGAGGATGTCCCGACGTCGCCTGTGCTGCCGGCACCAGGTTAAGTTCGCGGGCAAGAGCGGTGGTGCTTTCTTCCGGCTCGGTGTCGAAGTCGTCTTTCAGCTGGCTCTTACACTTCAGATAGGCCTGACGCGCCGCTGCCGGATCGTTCATCCTGACATAGGTGCGCATCAAGGCGCGATAGGCCGTCTCACTGGCAGAATCGAGTTCCAGCAGGCGCCTGGCAAGCGTGACCTGCTCTTCATCCGATCTGTCTTCCGATGTCTCGATCAGCCGGGCGAGATGGGCGGAGCGCAACTCGTCGACCCGTTGGCGCTCAAAGGTCAGCCAGTCCTCGGCGCCCTGCGTCGGCGATTTGACGCCTTCGAGCAATTCGCCGTTCAGCAGGTCGCCGTCTTCAGGTACGAGCGGACGTGTTGCAGGGATCAGATTCTGTACGAGATAACCCCACCCTTGGGATTTTTCATACAACACGCCGCAATTCTGGACGGCCAAGTTCAGTCATCCGGTTGAGAACGTGGACGCCGATCTTGGCTTCTGTTTTCTGATTGTCGAAGTTCCTCGCTTTGAGTTTTGGCCCAATGACCGTCTTCCATCTACCCATCTGGGTCTCCACCCGGCTGCGCTGGTTATAGCCGGTGGATTTCTGCCAAGCCATCCGGCCCTTGTTTTCGATTTCGGCGATATGGCGGTCCCGTACCGTTGGATTGAACGCCGATTGCGGACTTTCAACTGCTGTCTTGGGAGGCGGGATAATGATCTCCACGATCTCGCCGAAGCGTGTCTCCAGAAGATCACGGGTCGGCGCTCCGTCATAGGCGCCATCAGCGATAAACTTGGCAACTGGGCCATCAATCTGATCCAGAAGACCTGGCAAAGCGGTCGGATCGCCAACATCATCCGTGGTTAGATCCGCGCAGACAATCTCACCACTAGCAAGATCAAGACCAATGTGAAGCTTGCGCCATCTTTTACGTTTCACCTTGATTGTGTGCTTGTTTTCCAGCCACTCGCCCTCACCGAAGACTTTTAACCCCGTGCTATCGACCACCAGATAAACAGGACCGGACGCTCTGGCTCCGGACTTTGTCGACGGCAACGCCAGCCCTTTGCTCCGGCGCGACAGGGTGGAGAAGTCAGGCACGGCAATATCGAACTCCATCAGCGCCGCAACGCTGCGCATCAGACCTTGGGTCTGGCGTAGCGCCAGCCCGTAGACGACGCGTAGGGTCAAGCACAATGTGATCGCCAGATCCGAGTATTTCGGCTGACCGCCCCGCGATCTCCGCCTCGGCGCCGTCCATAAAGCAAGGGCCTCATCACTCACCCACACGGTCAAATCACCACGTTGACGCAGGCTTTCATTATAGGCCGCCCAATTCGTCACCTTAAACTTCTGCTTGGCTATCTTGTCCCGTCGGTCGGCATTGAACTTATGCGGCATCATCAAAACCCCGATCAGGAGACTGAAAACCAAAGCCCAATATCAGTCGCCGGGTGATCCGCGCAACAACGCCCTTCGGGGGCGTGCTGTCGCCCTCGGATGGCGCGACGAGCAGATTATCGTCATCGACAACGATCAAGGAGAGTCCGGTGCATCGGCCGCCTGGCGTGAAGGGTTCCAGCGCCTGGTCAGCGACGTCGGCATGGGGCATGCCGGGATCGTCATGGGCCTGGAGGTCTCTCGTCTCGCGCGTAACAATGCCGACTGGCAGCGATTGCTAGAGATTTGCGCCCTTGCCGATACACTGATCCTGGACGAAGACGGCGTCTATGATCCGGCAAGTTTCAACGACCGGCTCCTGCTCGGCCTTAAGGGAACGATGAGTGAGGCCGAACTGCATGTGATCAAGGCCCGGCTACGCGGCGGCATTCTCAATAAGGTGCGGCGCGGCGAGTTTCGTTGCCTGCTGCCGACCGGGCTGGTCTATGACCATTTCGGTCATGTGACGCTTGATCCAGACATGCAAGTCAGAGAAACGATCATTCATTTCTTTGAGATGTTCTCTCGCCTCGAGTCCGCCTCCCAGACCGTCAAGGTCTTTCGCAATGAAGGCCTATTGTTTCCGTCGCGCCTACACAACGGCGACACGCTGTTTCGGCCGCTGACCGCGTCGACGGCGATGCGTGTCCTGAACAATCCGCGCTACGCTGGCGCCTATACCTATGGCCGACGACAGTTTCGACGTACCATCGACGGCAAGAAGACTTTGCGTGCGCGCGACATTGATGACTGGCCGGCCTGCATGCCCGATGCCCACCCCGGTTATATCAGTTGGGAGCGACACCAGGAGAACCTGAAGATTCTCAAGGCGAACGGCCGTGGATTTGAAGCGGCACGAGCGTCAATCCCAAGGGAGGGCCCGGCGCTACTGCAAGGCCGGGCAGTGTGTGGGCAATGCGGCAACCATCTTAGGGTTCGCTATGCGGCCCGGCGTGGCCGGCAGGAAGCCTGGTACATTTGTAATCGTGACCATATCTATCGTGGGGAGCCCATGTGTCAGTCGATTGCCGGGCCACCCGTCGATGAAGCCATCGGCATGCTGATTGCCGAGCAGATGACGCCAGCGGCCGTCGAACTGGCACTCGACGTCCGCAAGGAGATCCAAGCTCGCCATGAAGAAGCAGACCGGCTGCGCTGTCGCGCGATCGAACGCGCCCAAACGGAAGCCGATCTCGCCCAGCGCCGCTTCATGCTGGTCGATCCCAATAACCGCCTCGTCGCCGACACGCTCGAAGGTGAATGGAACGAGAAGCTACGCATACTGGCCAATGCTCGCGAAGAACGCGAACGTGGCCGAGAGCACGATCAATTCATTCTCGATAAAGCTGTCCACGAGCGGTTGGTCGCGATGACGGCCGACTTCAACGAACTCTGGAAAGATCCAGATACCCCAAGTCGCGAACGCAAGCGACTGCTGGCCCACATCATCGAGGACGTCACGCTCTTAAAGCTGCCGGCGGAAGGAACCACCAAGCTTCACGTTCGCTTCAAGGGTGGCAAAATCCAGACGCTCACCACCATGAACCCACAGTCCTCCGCTCAGCAGATCAAGACAAAGCCCAATATCGTTGAACTGATCGATAAGCTTCTCGATGATTACATTTATCCAGAGATCGCCGAGATCCTGAACGAGCAGGGTCATCGCCCAGGTGGAACAGCACGTCGCGGCTGCCATGATGCCCGCTTTACACCTCTCAAAGTCGCCTATCTCATCCACGAATATAAGCTGCAATCACGATATGATCGGCTGCGGCAGCGAGGAATGCTGACGAGACAGGAAGCGGCAGTGCACCTCAACATCAGTGAGCAAACCGTCGCAAGATGGGCCAAGTATGGCCTCATTGCCAGACATGCCTACAACGGGCACTACAGCCTGTACGAAATCCCCGATGGAGACTTGCCGCAAAAGCAATGCAGCCGTTGGAACCAACTCCAAGATCGGACTGCTGCGCGCCAACAAACGCAAACTGAGCCAAGAACATCAACTGGCGAGGAAAGAGGTGTAGTATGAACGCTGATCGTTGTATGCCATCACCAGACCGCTGCCATCCCAGTAGATCAGCTTCAACCGGTCCGCACAGTGCGCTTCATAATGCATCCCTCCATCAGATTCCGGGCAACCGGACGACTTTATCGTATTGATAATCTTCATAAAACTTCGGGCGTCGATCGATGACACCCTGCACCCCTATCCGGACGGCTTCCGAGGATAATGCTTCGACGGGAACCATCCACGGTGAGCCGGGAAGGATTTGCGTTGCAGGTAAAATTCCGGACGTGTTGCAGGGATCAGATTCTGTACGAGATAACCCCACCCTTGGGATTTTTCATACAACACGCCGGAATTCTGGACGGCCAAGTTCAGTCATCCGGTTGAGAACGTGGACGCCGATCTTGGCTTCTGTTTTCTGATTGTCGAAGTTCCTCGCTTTGAGTTTTGGCCCAATGACCGTCTTCCATCTACCCATCTGGGTCTCCACCCGGCTGCGCTGGTTATAGCCGGTGGATTTCTGCCAAGCCATCCGGCCCTTGTTTTCGATTTCGGCGATATGGCGGTCCCGTACCGTTGGATTGAACGCCGATTGCGGACTTTCAACTGCTGTCTTGGGAGGCGGGATAATGATCTCCACGATCTCGCCGAAGCGTGTCTCCAGAAGATCACGGGTCGGCGCTCCGTCATAGGCGCCATCAGCGATAAACTTGGCAACTGGGCCATCAATCTGATCCAGAAGACCTGGCAAAGCGGTCGGATCGCCAACATCATCCGTGGTTAGATCCGCGCAGACAATCTCACCACTAGCAAGATCAAGACCAATGTGAAGCTTGCGCCATCTTTTACGTTTCACCTTGATTGTGTGCTTGTTTTCCAGCCACTCGCCCTCACCGAAGACTTTTAACCCCGTGCTATCGACCACCAGATAAACAGGACCGGACGCTCTGGCTCCGGACTTTGTCGACGGCAACGCCAGCCCTTTGCTCCGGCGCGACAGGGTGGAGAAGTCAGGCACGGCAATATCGAACTCCATCAGCGCCGCAACGCTGCGCATCAGACCTTGGGTCTGGCGTAGCGCCAGCCCGTAGACGACGCGTAGGGTCAAGCACAATGTGATCGCCAGATCCGAGTATTTCGGCTGACCGCCCCGCGATCTCCGCCTCGGCGCCGTCCATAAAGCAAGGGCCTCATCACTCACCCACACGGTCAAATCACCACGTTGACGCAGGCTTTCATTATAGGCCGCCCAATTCGTCACCTTAAACTTCTGCTTGGCTATCTTGTCCCGTCGGTCGGCATTGAACTTATGCGGCATCATCAAAACCCCGATCAGGAGACTGAAAACCAAAGCCCAATATCAGTCGCCGGGTGATCCGCGCAACAACGCCCTGTTTACGCGGCAACCGATATCGCCACCGCCTTGATCCTCTTCCATTCCCAAGGCAAGAGCTCACGCAGGCGGGAGACGGGAAGATCTGCGATGCGCGTCAGCACATCTGCGAGCCAAGCCTTCGGGTCGATGTCGTTGAGGCGGGCCGTCGTAATAAGGGTCAGCATGATGGCCGCCCGGTCGGCGCCCCGCTCGGATCCGGCGAAGCTCCAGTTTTTTCTTCCACATGCAACCCCGCGCAGGGCTCTTTCCGCCGCGTTATTCGTCATGCAGATCCTGCCGTCGTCGGCGTATCTGGCAAAGTCGGCCCAGCGCGACAGCATATAGTTGATGGGTTCAATCACCGGTGAGGATCGCGACAGGCCTTCGAGTTCCAGCCTGAACCAAGCCTCCAGTTCGTCGAGCAGCGGCTTGCTCTTTTCCTGGCGCACGGCAAGGCGCTCTTCGGCGCTTTTGCCGTTGATGTCGCGCTCGATGTCAAACAGCGCATCGATGCGTTTGACCGCTTCCAGCGCCGTCGCAGAGACAGGCCTCAAGCCCTTGCCCCGCCGGGCACTGCGAGAGACATCGGCCAGCTCGAAGAACTTTCGCCGCGCATGGGCAAAACAGAAGGCTGGCGTTACCGGGATTTGTTTCCTGCTCCGGTCGAAGAGCGGATTGAAGCCATTGTAGCAATCGGCCTGCAGGATGCCGGTGAACTCGGCCAAATGTCGTTGCGGATGTTCGCCACGCCGGTCGCTGGAGGCGTAGAAGACGGCAGCCGGCGGCGACTGCCCGCCAAATGGCCGGTCGTCGCAAACGTAAGTCCATATGCGGCCGGTAATGCACTGCCCCTTGGCCAGGATCGGGATGGTGGTGTCATCGCCGTGGAGGCGCTCGGCCGCAAACACGTGGGTTTCGATCATATCGAAGAGTGGCTTGACGGCGGCGCTGACGTAGCCAACCTGGTCGGCGAGCGTCTGGGTTGACAGATCAATCCCCTCGCTGCGGAACCGGCGACTTTGGCGGTTCAGGGGCTGATGCTCGGAGAATTTGTCGAAGACGATCGTGGAAAGAAGGTTGGGGCCAAGGAAGCCGCGCGACGTGGCATGGAAAGGCGCCGGCGCCTGGCTGATGCAGCCACAGTCCCGGCAGGTAAATTTCTCCCGGACGGTTTCGACGATCTTGAAGCGGCGCGGGACCTCCTCCAGCGTCTCGGTAGTATCCTCACCAAGCTTCGACAGACGCTCGCTGCCACAATGGGTGCAGGCGGTCGGCGCGTCGACGACGAGACGTTCGCGCTCAATATTTTCTGGCCAGGGTTTGCGCACCGGGCGCTTGCGGGTGAAGGCACGAACGGTCTGTGTTTTCGCTGAGGCCGCCTCTGACGCAAGCTCATCCTCGGTCGCATCAGCGACCAGTTCCTCAAGCTGCAATTCCATCTGGTCGATCAGCCGCTGGGTGCGCTCCCGGCTCGGACCGTGTTTGTCGCGCTCCAACTTGGCGATCAGCAATTGCAGATGGGCGTTGAGCGCCTCAATGCCGGAAAGTTTTGCTTTTGCACTGCTCGCTTCAGCCTCAGCGCGTATCCGCGCCTCGCGTTCCGCCAGCAACGCGGCGTGGGCGCTGGCAAGATCGTCCGGCAGTGAGAGAGGCGGTAACGACATGCTGTCATAGAAGCATATTTATCCAACAAATTCAATGCAAAAGACGTTCAAACCCGCGTCGGGCGCCAGGTTTCCTGAGGGGCTCGCCAGTCAATTCCGGACAGCAAATAAGAAAGCTGCGCCGGCGTGATTGCCACCGCGCCGCCCTCTACATTCGGCCAGATAAACCGGCCGCGTTCCAATTTTTTCGTGAACAGGCATGCGCCCTGGCCATCATGCCAGATCAATTTTACCAGATCACCTCGGCGGCCCCGGAAGCAGAACAGATGACCGCCCAGCGGGTCATGCTTCAACACTTCCTGCACCCGAAGGGCTAGCGAAGGAAAGCCGCACCGCATGTCTGTATGTCCGGTCGACAACCAAACCTTGACACCCGTTCCCATCGGAAACGGGTTCATCGCAACGTCTCCAGACCCCGCATAATCCGCAGCAGGACGTCCACGTCGACATCCCGACCGACGATCACACGCCGGTCGTTCGCACTCACCACCTCCATGCGACCGTGGTCGCTGACAGGCGGCGGCACAGCGACAGTCGCCGCAGGTGGCGTGTTCGCAACAACCGGCTCGGCAACGACGATCGCTGGAACAAACCCGTTTGTCGAGCGGTGGACAAGCCGTCCTTCCCGGGCGGCCCTGCGCCAGGCATTCAACTGCCAGCGCGTGATCCCATGACGCTGCGCCGTGGCCGTCACCTGCCGCGGGCCGTTATAACTCTCAGCCACAATCGCTAGCTTCCCTTCATCCGTGAAACGCCGGCGACGCCCGCTATCGACAATCTCCATCCGGCTAAAATGCCCGGTGAGATCATTCATCAAGTCCATGTGTGAAGCACCGTCTATATTGCCGTCTATATAGACAGAGCATCCACACTCTCACTCACTCCACAATGCGGCCCAACTCGGATGCGTACAGTGTTGCTGACGCAGACTGAAAGGATTTGAAGCCCTTCATGGGGCGGGTCAGCTTCTTGATAAACCGGTGGTCCTGCTCAATCGTGTTGTTGAGGTATTTGACCTGCAGGATCTCGATCAGCCAGAACCATCCATACAACAACAGCAGCAGCCAGTTGATGTTTTGCAATCCTGCCAGGTTCGCGCCGCTCTTGTCGATGACGACCTTTTCGGGCCAGCCATTGGTCTTAATCGTGCGGGCGAAGAAAGCGCTGGCCGCGGCCTCATCGCGGTGCTCAGACAGCATGAAATCAAGGGTTTTGCCGAATTTGTCGACAGCCCGATAGAAATAGGTCCACTTGCCTTTGACCTGGATAGAGGTCTCGTCCATCCGCCAGGAGCTGCTGGTTGCGGATTTGCGCCGCTGGGCCTGGCAGGCAATCAGGGGCGAATATTTCACGACCCATCTGTTCAGCGTCGCGTGGTCAACGGTAACGCCGCGCTCGGCCATAATCTCTTCCAGATCACGATAGGAGACCGCATATCTCACGTAGAAAAATACCGCGTATAAAATCACGTCTTTCGGGTAATGACTGCCTTTGAAATCGACCATGATCGGGAAACTCAATCTGCCTGCTCATCTCCAACCCGGATCTACGCCTACCATACTGGTTGCAAACCCGGTGAAAAGTTTTGCGACAGAACCAACGCGACTGCGCGTTCGATGGTGTTTGCACCTCGTGATGAGCGTGCGAAGTTCTATCCCGACCGCCAATGGAACAACGGCTTTATTGGCAACAGCTATGCGGGCTACGCATTTGCGATTCCAGCCGTTTTGGTTACCTCACTCACTCAGCAATGAAAGCGTGAAGTACCCATAATGTTCCATGTTCAGAACACCTTCGTTTTTGGTGTCACGGCCCGATGATGCACGACGGCAGTGGTTCGCGATCTGATGCCGGCCTAACGCTGATCGTAACCGAGTGGCGTGCGGAGTCGACGGCTTCAATCCAGCGCCGGCGCGGAGCCCGTGGTCGTCGCTTCGCGCCCGAAGGCCAGCCTTCCGGCCGCACTCACGGGAGGTCTTCGATAAAGGTCGCGGAGAATTTTACGTCGTCGCGCTGCGTTCGCACAGCCGCCGCGGCAGAATATGCACCCGCAAACGTCCTGCTCCAGAAGTGCCATGTGCTGCCGTCATCTCGTTCGTCACCGACGACGCGACATCGGCGATTACCGTCGAAACCGGAAAACGAGATATTACGGATGGGATAGGATATGCCCAGCCCTCGCCCCTTGAGATAAGCTTCCTTCAGTGTCCAGATCTCACAAAAGCGATCCGGTCGATCCGCTTCCGCCAGCCCCAGCAGCGCCGAACGCTCCTCTGGAGCAAGCGCAGTCGGCACCAGATGCCGGTAGTCGACCCTGCCGATCTGCTCGACATCCAGGCCGCAATCGGCTTTTTGCGTGAGGATGCAGCCCACCAATCCATCGGTATGAGACAGGTTGAAGCGGATCGGAGCAGAGGACGGCGAGACGAGTTCGGGCCGTCCCCCGGTGCAGAAGCAAAAGTCAGTTCACGCGGATCAGCGACCATATAGCGGGCAAGCAACAGCCTGAGCAGGCCATGGCTGAAGACGTACATGTCGCGGTCGCGGTCGAAGACAAAGCGTCGGGCACGCTGGCGCTCCTCCTCGTTCAGAACGTCACGGGCCGCATTCCACAGCCTGACGCTTGCTTCCCTCGGCTGGCTCAGAAAAATATCGACCCGCAGTTCACTGCTCACCTGCCATGGATCCAGGTCGCCCGCCATGCTCATTGCTGGTGTTCCACGGCTGACCAGTCGACCAAATCGGCAATTGTTGCGGTTTCCGAACGGGTGCCGACCGCCACCGCATAGATTGGCGATTGCATGACTGGATCGATGTCGAGCATGGTCTCGATGACGTTATCGTTCAATGCGCAAGTGGGCGTGGCAACGAGGCCGTTGGCAGTCGCCGCCAGCAACATGTTTTGCGCAATGTGCCCCGCCTCGATGGTGGGATGCCGGTACTTCCATGCCGTCCTCGCAAAATTTGCCACCAGTAGGATCAGGGCTGACGCACCGGAAAACCAGTCCTGACCACCAAGAACGGTCTCTGCCGAGGGAAGCGTGTCGCAAGGCATGTAAGCGAGCGAATTTTCCAGGGCCGAGTAGTGATAGAGGCCGTTCGGAAGATCCTGGACATTGTAGGCAAGTACATAGGCTTCATAGGGATTTCTGGCGCCCCCCGACGGCGTCGTCTTAAGCGGCAGCTCCCCCAGATCGGTCCTCGCCAGTCCCACAATGCCGAGGCCGGAGAACAGGCAGTCGCGCAACTGTTCCTTGGTGATCGCTTCCGCGGCGCTCCCGTCAAAGCCACGATAGCTGCGCCGACGCTTCATCACGCCGAAACATCCATCGTCGCGCGGTGGCGGCATCGGCATTGGTGGTGAAAAGGGAAACCGGCGGCACATTTAGCACCCGTTCTGTCATCGCAGCGATGCTGCTGCCTGCATCGAGATATTGGGTGTATTTGATCGAAAAGTGATAGAGGCCGGCTGTCACCCCCCAGGGCCATTCCCGATCATACTTGTCGTTCCGGTCTCCAAGCGCAGTTCCGGCGACGATCAGGAAACCGTAGTCAAGCAGCCGGATGACTTCCCCGGCCACGCTCGGGTAGCTGCCGAGATCGCGGCTCAATTCGCCGACGCCGCTTGATAATGGTCGCCAGTCGGAGAATGCGTTGAGTATTGCCATGCTAACTGCATTCAAAGGCCCTCCCATGCGCGACAGGAAATCATATGCTGCCAGGCCCTCAGCTTCGAAGGTGATGAGCAAAGCCCTCGACCGTCGCACCGGAACCTCGTGAAACATAGCACTGTTGCATGCATCAGACTTTGGACGAGGTAACCCTATCCACTGCATTTTTCATGCAACGCGCTCGAAGGGCCTGTCGCAAATTTTCTTAGTTCACCGTCTGTTGACGCTCGCCGGAGAAATTCTCGCTTCGAATTTGTGGAGCGAGCCTGTGATTCTGAATACCATTGCCGAGAAGCTGAAGCGCCGGTCGAAAGATGATTTCAAAGGGCGGCATTTCGAGGCATGGCTCATCGTGCAGGCGGTGGCCTGGTATCTGCGGTATCCGCTCAGCTACCGAGACCTTGAGGAGATGTTCCAAGAGCGCGGCTTCGAAGTGGACCACAGCACGATTAACCGCTGGGTACTTGCCTATGCTCCGATGATCGAGAAGCGGCTGCGCCAGTTTCGGCGCCCGCATTGTGGTTCGGTCACGATCGACGAGACCTACGTCAAGATCCGCGGCAAGTGGCGTTACCTGTACCGTGCCATCGACAAGCACGGAAACTCAATCGACTTCCTTCTGACTGCAAAGCGCGATCTCGATGCCGCCAAGCGCTTCTTCCGCAAGATGCTGAAGGACGAGCCTTTGTTGTCACCGGCAAAGATCGGCACGGACGGCGCCAACACCTTTCCGTCGGCGATCAAGACGTCAGTCGACGATGGGCACCTGCATGCGGATCCGGTTCATTATGTCACCAAACATCTCCAACAAGGCATTGAGAGTGACCATTTCCGCGTGAAGAAGAACATGCCGAAGATCGGCGGTTTCCAATCCTTCAAAACCGCGCGATCGAATTATCGCAGGGTTCGAAGCGATGCTGTGGCTGCGAAAAGGGTTTGGCTTCTCCGGAGAGTGGACCGTCAATGATCAGAACGATCTGCTCGCGCGTCTCTTCGGACTTCAAAAGGTTAATAAGGCGTGAAGAGCAGAATGTATTTCAGCTCAACGCGTTCGGCCGACCGCTTTGCGACACGCCCTCATGCTGACATGCCGAGCCTGCGGCATCGAACCCTTGGCCTACTTGCGCCATCTTCTCGGCGAGTTGCCCCAGCGCGCAGCAGATGCCGACATCACCGATCTGCTGCCCCTTCAACTTCACCAAACCCGCCGCTGCCTGAACCGATGCGACCGTCTGACAGCGACCAACGTCAAACTGGCCGCGTCAATGCGCATGGAAATGAGCGCTTAGAGTAAATCTACTCATTTACCTCACCCAGAAATGATTATAGCTGAATTGGTGTCTTCAATAACACTCGCCTCAGTTGGAGCTGGGCCAAGAAGCGGTCCAAACGATTGGATCCGTCCTGGCGTGAAAACTGAAAATCAGCGGAAAGGGAGCTTGATGGCAAGGTGAATTGGCTTCAGCTCCGCCCGTCAGGGCGGAATTGCATGGGAGTGCCTGTTGTTGCTGATAAGTGGCACTCCTTCACTCACACATCAATCTTGACCGAGGAACCAAAGAGGCACCGTAAACTTAACGCTGTGAAAACAAGATCTGGGAGTGAGGCTTTGGTTCATTCGGCATGAAGGGGCGCGATTTGGCGCCATGCTTGCATGGCCGTTGCTCGCAATTGTCGATGGTAGGTGGATGGAATATCGTGGCGGGGAACGTTAAAGAGGTTGGCGATCGGGTCGTGTACGGAAACGAAACGCTGAAAATGTCGCGCTGACTTTGAAGCGCTTCATGATCCTCTCCCGCCGTCGGACGGGTTGATGAGAGTTCTCCGCCCGATTGTTGGCTCTTGTGCGAGCGATGCTCGACGCCTGGCATGATCTCCCGCTTCGCCGCACCGTAGGATCGAAGCTTGTCGGTGATCATCACACGCGGCGAACGGCCTTGGCCTCCTGCCGTTGCTTCACATGGAGGTTACGATGAGTGAACAACGTTGGTGGACGCAGACGGCCCTCTTCCCCGGTATGCTTGCTATCGCGACATCATGGATCATTCCTTCCCTCTTCCCTCCGTCGTTAGCCGTTGACCTTGCACCATCTGGCGTGGGGTTGGCGGTTCTGGCTATCTCAAGCTGGGACTTCCGCGTTCGAAACGATTGGCTCTTGCCGTGCGCCATCCGACCGTTTCCGAATTCTGATCTGGTCTGAATGGTGGATAGGTATGTCTTCAGAACCCGAAAAGCATGTCGCCCAAAGTTCGGCCCGGACTGCGGCCCGTATCTCAGCATCGGTGCATCAGGGTGTTGATTTCGAACTACGTCGGCTGGAGGGTGGCAAGTGGCGGCTTCGGGTCATTTCCCAGCAAGGGTTATATTGGATGAAATCCATGAATGTGGGCTCTGGCGAGGACGAGCTTTATCTTAACCTGATCGCCGCGAACGATTTTCTGAGAAGTGTTCGACGTCACGGCCTCAAGACGGAATACATCGGCCCCCTGGGTCGTTGTCTGCTGTGAGCGGGTCGGTGTCGCCATTGTGGAAAAGCGAACGCGGCTCACCTGTTCTTCCAACTGGTCTCTCGCCGCTACGAGAAGGGATCGATCCTGATTACCTCAAATCGATCGGTCGGAGAGTGGGGGAGCGTCTTCGGAGACCCTGTCGTCGCCACCGCAATATTGGACCGCCTGCTGCACCATTGGACAGTGATCACCATCCGAGGTGATAGCTACAGGCTTCGCGAAAAGCGCCGTTCGAGACAAACGAAACAGCAAATCAATGAAGGGGGTCAGTTCCATCTTCATTCACTTCGCTTGACATTCATCTCATTCTAGTTCGGGAAACGCCGGAATGCAGCGCGAGAAACCTGGTTCGTCCTTAACCTTCAAGGGCAATAACGCGGATGAATTTTCTGCGATACTGAGCCGTTGCAAGGCTCCAGGAAGGGTCGAGGCCCTGCGCGATGCGGGATTTTCGGCCGAATATGATTTCGTTGCCGCCGGGGCACTTGGCGTCGGTCGCGCGGCATATCAGGGGGGATTGACGTTTCACCAGAAGGCCGAAGACAGCAAGTTTCTGATCTACGTCCCACTCTCGGGCGCGGCAACGATATCGTCGTCCAATCGGCACCATATTTCCGAACCCGGCAAAGGCACCATTATCGATATGACCAGCCTGTCTGATATTGTGATCAACGGCGATCGCGAGCATCTTTCGCTGATCATCGATCAGAGCGGGGTTGTCCGGCTACTGTCCGCGATGCTGGAGCAACCCGTCTCTGGCTCGATCGACCTTGCGCTCGAATTCGACCTGTGTCTTGAGGCCGGACTGGCCTTTTCCCGGTTAACAAAAATCCTGGCGACCGGATTGAACGACGACGCCTCCCTGCTGCAATCACCGGCGGCCCTTTCCTCCCTGTCCACGGGGTTGATCCACCTGTTGCTTGAGAGCTGGCTCGGTTTGTCTGAACAGTTCCGGGCGTTTTGCTAAGTGGATTTCCGCCTCGATTATGCTGCCACCATCATCGGCGTCAGCGCATTGAAGTAAGCCCGATCCGGCGTCTGCCGGTCAAGGGATGAATGTGGGCGTCGGGTGTTGTAAAAGCTCAGATATCGGCCGATGGCAGCGCGGGCCTCGGAAACGCTCTTGTAGGCGTGGAGATAGATCTCCTCGTATTTGATCGACCGCCAGAGCCGTTCGACGAAGACATTGTCTCGCCACGCGCCTTTGCCATCCATGGAGATGGCGATGTCGGCGTTCTTCAGAACGGCGGTGAAGTCGACGGAGGTGAACTGCGACCCCTGATCGGTGTTGAAGATGTCGGGCTTGCCATAGCGGGCAAGCGCTTCTTCGACCGCTTCTATGCAGAAGGCTGCTTCCATCGTGATCGACAGCCGCCACGATAGGACCTTCCGGCTGAACCAGTCCACGACAGCGCAGAGATAGACGAAGCCCCGTGCCATCGGAATGTAGGTCAGGTCCATCGCCCAGACCTGATTGGGTCTGGTGACCGCCAGCTTGCGAAGGAGATAGGGATAGACCTTGTGTCCTGGTGCCGGTTTCGAGGTGTTCGGGCGACGGTAAATCGCCTCGATGCCCATCTTCTTCATCAGGGTGGCGACGTGCAGCCGTCCGGTTTGCAGCCCTTCTGCCTTCAAAAGCCCTTGCAACATCCGGCTTCCGGCAAACGGGTAATCGAGATGCAGTTCGTCGATCCGGCGCATCAAAGCCAGATCGACGTCCGACACGGGACGTGGAGAATAATAGACGCTGCCACGGCTGAAGCCGAGAAGCTTCGCCTGGCGCACGACCGACAGTTTGTGCTCGCGGTCGATCATTTCTTTCCGCCCGGCAATCCCGCCTTTCCGAGCGCACCGGACAAAAAATCGTTCTCCAGCGTCAGTTCGCCGATCTTGGCGTGCAGCGTTTTGACATCGACGGTTGGACCCGCCGGCTCCGCCTTGGCTTCATCGCCGAAAACGCCCGTCGCCCCCTCAAGGAGCTGGTCTTTCCACTGCTTGATCTGATTGGCGTGCACGTCGAACTGCTGGGACAGTTCCACCAGCGTCTGTTCGCCCCTGATCGCGGCGAGCGCCACCTTTGCCTTGAAAGCCGGGCTATGGTTCCGGCGCGGTCGTCTCGTCATGGTATCTCCTGTTCCCGGCATCTAAGCCGAAGTCAGGCAGAAATTCCACTTATCCTGGCTGTTCAGATTTCCCGAGCCAGCTCTCTTGAAAACGTGCCGCATCGTTTTTCAGGCGCGCTGGCGCGGCAGCCGACGTTGCCATCTCCCCGGCATATCCGGCGTGCCATCGATTTCATGCAGGCCAATCTCTCGCAGTCGATCTCAATTAGCGACATAGCGCAGGCTTCCCAGGTCGGCATTAGATCGCTGCAGGAAGGCTTCAAGCGGTTCAAGGGCATGTCCCCCATGGCCTATCTGGCCAATCTGCGCCTGGAGGCCGTGCATCGGGATCTCATCATGGCAAATTCGGCGACGACCGTCGCCGCTATAGCGCAGAAGTGGGGGTTCACCCATCAGGGCCGCTTTTCGGGCGATTACAGGAAAAACGGCCGAAATGGGTAAAGCCCCAATTCAGGGCGATTGCCGCACAGTCAGTCCGGGCGTTGCTTCATGGAGTTCCCTATGAGCAGCTTCCAGTCGAAGATGCTGAAGATAGGGCGTTGGTGCACGGATGTGGAACTGAACGGATGGGGATCATTGAAACGGCTGACTATGGCGTGGCTGCCTTGCGGCGGACGGCTTTCGGGCGTGCGCAAGCAAGCATGCGGTTGAGGACGGCGCAGCCGATGGCGACTTCGGTCTGCTGACCAGGCAGCGACCTGGCCCGCAGACGCCGCCCGATGATGGACTTGTATCGCCCGATTGCCGTCTCAACCAGCGAGCGTTTGCCGTAACCGTTAGAGACCTGCCATTTCATCCGGCCGTCACTGTTGATTGCGACGATATGCCGGTTCCGTTGGCCGGAAGGTCTATCGTCGCTTGGCTCGACCGCGTTGGCGCGAGGCGGAATGACGATAGCAGCCGCCGCGCTATGATCGATGACTGCGTCGTATGTAGGTTTTCCATCATAGGCACCGTCGGCTGTGAACTGTCCGATCGGACCGCCAATCTGGTCGAGGAGTGGCGCAACTTGAGAGACATCACCAGCATCCTGATCCGTCAGGGTATGGGCAACGATCTCGCCGCTATCGGCATCCAGTGCCAGATGCAGCTTTCGCCAACCTCGGCGGGATCTGGCGCCATGCTTCTCCTCCAGCCACTGGCCCGCGCCGTAAACCTGCAGGCCGGTGCTGTCCACCAGAGCATGCAACGGTCCGGCAGGTGGAACCTGATTTCCGGGCCGCTTCCCGGCAGATCGCCATGCGCGCGCCCGACGGCTCAGCGTGGTGTGATCGGGGACGGCAAGCGCTAAGCCCATCAATTGCAGCACCGATCCCACCAAGCCTTCTGCCTGGCGAAGCCGCAAGCCAAACACCAGGCCCAGCGTCAAGGTGGTCTCGATTGCAGATCGGAATAACGGTGCTGGCCGCCGCGGGTCTTGCGTCTTGGGGCATACCATTTGGACAGGGCTTCCGGTGTCAGCCACAAGGTCAGGCTGCCACGCCGACGAAGTCCTGCTTCATACTCCGGCCAGGTCGTCACCCTGAACTTCGTCTTCTCAATGTGATGACGACGGCTGGCATTGTGTTTGAAAGGCATGACTAAACGACAAGAGCTGTTGCGGTTCCCTCCTGCCTAACTCAGAACGCCAAACGGTCCGTGCACCAACGCCCTGATGGCCGCCTAATCCTCAGGACCTACACCACCTGACGGGACACGATCGTACCTGCACAATCGTGTTTATTCTAACCCCTGCAAGCTCGTCGTCATGAAGTCAATGAAAGTTCGGACTTTGGCGGAAAGATATTTCCGGCTCGGATACACAGCATATAACGTGGGCGCGAACCCGATCGCGTCTGGAAGCACCGTCTCCAATCGACCTGCCTCGATGTCCTGCTTGGTCATCCATTTCGGCAGGAAGACAAGGCCCATACCTCGCAGAGCTGCGAGCTGGAGAATAGTCTCGTTCTCGCTCGACATCACGGTACGAAATGTGACTTTGTACTGTCCAATTGCGCCTTTCAGCGCCATGATGTCACTGAGGTCGACCCCGCTGAAACGAAGCAGCGCGTGACCGTTAAGATCCGCGAAGCCTTTGGGTCGACCTGCTCGTTCCAGATATTCCGGCGATGCCATGAGGTGGAATTCTATATCGGCCAGCGGACGGGCGACGAGGCCCAGATCGAGCCGGTCGGGCGACGTTGCCCGCAGGGCAAGATCGAAACCTTCGTCCACCAGATTCACCATGCGGCCGCTTAGATCCACGTCTAGGCAGACGTCGGGATAGCGCCGGTTATACTCGGCCAGTCGGCTCACGAAGCCGATGCTGGCCGCCCAAACCGGTGCACTCAGTTTCAGGATTCCGCGGGGCGCCACCGTAACGTTGCCGATGGCTGCTTCCACCTCGTCAAGCCCTTCGAGCAACTGCTTGGCCTGGTAGAAATAAAGCCATCCGGTTTCCGTCAGGCTGACGCGGCGGCTGGTCCGGTTGAGCAGCCGGGTGCCCAGCCTGTTCTCAAGCTGCATCACATGTTTGCTCGCCATTGCCGGCGAAATGCCGAGGCGGTCGGCGGCAGCAGTGAAGCTCGTCAGTTCTGACACGGTGCAGAACAGCCGCAGGCTCATCAGTGTATCCATGGATCATCAACATTCGAGAAATGGTTCTTCAATATCGAATGTATTGATTAATGAATGAGAAAAGTCAAACACCTCTCCAGGTGCCCGTCGCGGCAAACTTGCGAAGGACAGACCCGATGACAGATTCTCGACTCCGGACCTACTTGCCATGGCGGCGGACCCTGGCCTTACATGACCGGGGAGTTCCGCCGCAATTTCGACGTGCTCGAGAAGTCGCTGCTCGACATGCGCGCCTATCTCGGCGGCACGCCAAAAGGGCGAAGCAGGTGGCCGGCCATCTCTTCCGGTGACCAAAGCGCCTCCAGCTGCTCGGTGACCAGGTCGCCGTAATTGCGGGTGCCGCACCAGCGCGTGAGCACGAGAGCACTAAAGAGGAACAAGATGATCTATTTGTCGCTTCCGAAAAGCCCGTATGGCTATGGGCTTTGCGGCCAAGATCTGCGAGACCCCAGCACTACACGAACTATGTCAGCTATCTTTGTCGGTGGTGGTTCGCTTAGTATTAGATGTGCGCAGACGGCAAAGGAAATGGGCTGCTCCATACCCGCCGTTCTACCTACAGATGATGTATTTCGTGCCTGGGCTACCAATTTAGGCATCCGGTGCTTCGATAACGTCGAGCAGATCTATGAATTTCTATACGACGTGAATGTCGATTTGATATTTTCCGTTGTCAATCCCGTTATCTTGCCAGCTCATTTATTGGAGCGAGCACGTGTCGGTGCGTTTAATTATCACGACAGCCCACTGCCGCGTTACGCAGGGACCCACGCGACAAGCTGGGCTATTCTGGCGCAAGAGAGCCAATACGCCATTTCGTGGCATCACATCAATTCTGGTATTGATACGGGCAACGTAGTTGTGCAGTGCCCGCTGTCCATTGCATCAACCGACACGGCATTGACTCTCAACCTCAAATGCTATGAGGCCGCGATAGAAGGATTTCGCGCGCTTTTAGCGATGATAATAGCGGGTGCCGATCTCCAGGGCCGCCCGCAGGCGCTGGCGAACAGGACCTATTTTCCGAGGAACCAACGCCCTGTTGCCGCTGGTTGCCTGAGATGGAATCAGTCAGCGCAGGAATTATCAGCGATTGTCCGTGGTTTGGACTTCGGTCCTTTTCATCCAAATCCGTTGTGTTTGCCTAAGGTCGTTGTCGGAGAAGATGCTATCCCAGTTCGGTACTTGGAGGTATCCACTCGGTCATCTGATTATCAGTCAGGCTCGCTGCTCGAAATATATCCGGACCACTGGCGTGTGGCGACGGAAACAGAGGACGTTGATGTTTGGTTTGGTGCTCCCAATGGCCCGATCCTCGATGCGATAGCACTCGCAGGCTCTCGTCTGAATGTAGGTGACCGTCTCGCGATTTTGAGCGCTGACCACCGATTATCCATAACGAGTATCTGTGAAGCGTTGGCACCACGGGAGAGATTTTGGCTGCGGCGACTTGAGAGATTTAAACCGTCGCAGCCGCCTTATGTTTCGTCTTTGCAGGCCGAACAACCACCCAAATGGCACACGAGCTCCTGGCATAATATAGATGCCTTGGCAGAATTCTCGCCGACGGACGGCGTGGAATGCTTGTTGAGTGCTTGGTTGGTTTATATTGCCCGCGCGGAAGGTGAAGCCGAGCTTCAGCTGGGTTGGCGTCCAGCACTCGATAAAGCGCAGATTGAGGAGCGTTCGGCGCAGAAGCTTATAGCGTCTATCGTGCCGATGGAAATCTCCATCGACCTCGATCGCGGTTTTTCTGAGCTACGAGCGATGGTAGCGGCTGAATGTGTTCTGTTGCGTAGAAACGCTAGCTTCGCCCGCGACCTGATAGCACGTAGCCCGGCACTGTTGGGCGTCAAAGCGCTGCAATCGGGTCAACCGTGGCCAATTGGCGTTATGATGACGAAGAGCCACGGCCCGTCAGTTGACAAACTTGAGTCGAGTCCCGAGTCGCAAATGGCCTTACCAGGCAGTTTATTGACGCTTGAAATTAACGCGGTCGATGGGAGCTTTAGATGGCACGTTGATGAAAATCGCTGGGCGCCCGGGAAAATCGGCAATATTACGCAGCATCTCGAGAATTTTCTAAGCGTAGCTACACTCACTCCACAACAACCGGTGGGCCGGATCGATCTGCTGTCAGCTGAGGAGCGCAGCTACCTGCTGGAGGAGTTGAACCGGACGGAAGCGGACTATCCGTTGGATCTTTGCGTGCATGAGCTGTTCGAGGCGCAGGTGCGCCGGGCGCCCGACGCGGTCGCACTGGTCTTCGAAGAGCAGTCGATCTCCTATGGCGCGCTCAATGCCGATGCCAACCGGCTGGCCCATCATCTGATCGGGCTCGGGGTGAGGCCGGACCAGCCAGTGGCGATCTGCGTCGAGCGCAGCCCGGCGATGGTGGTGGGACTGCTGGCGATCCTCAAGGCCGGCGGCGCCTATGTGCCGCTCGACCCGGCCTATCCCAGCGAACGGCTGCGGCAGTTGCTCGACGATGCCGGCCCGCGGCTGCTGCTTTGCGACGCAGCCGGCCGCGCGGCGTTGGGCGCCGAGGCAATCGCCAATCTGAGCGTGGTCGATCTCAATGCGGCCACGCCCGCCTGGGCCGACCAGTCCGCTGACGATCCCGACCCGCATGCCCTCGGCCTGACAGCGCGCCACCTCGCCTATGTCATCTACACATCGGGATCCACCGGCACGCCGAAGGGCGTCATGGTCGAGCATGCAAGTGTTCTCAATGTTCTACGCGCTCTTTTAGATGTATCGGGCCTCACAGAGCGCGATTCACTCCTCGCGATCACGACGATCTCTTTCGACATTGCGGGGCTCGAACTCTGTCTGCCACTGGCCGTGGGAGCTAACGTCGTTGTTGCTCACGGGACCAGTGCTATTGGATTGCAGCGGTATCTATCCCATCAGAAGATAACTGTGATGCAGGCGACCCCGGCAGCGTGGCGTATGCTCTTCGACGCCGGATGGGAGGGTGCGCCCGATTTACGTGCGTTGTGTGGCGGCGAAGCGTTGCCTTCAGAACTGGCCTCGAACCTCGGCAGAAGGGTAAAATCTCTCAGAAATCTTTATGGTCCGACGGAGACTACAATTTGGGCGACCACCTTTCCTACCGACACGAGAATTGAGGCGCCTCACCGGTATGTGCCGATCGGCCGTCCGATTGCGAACACGCGGATCTATCTTCTGGACGGTCATGGCGCACCCGTTCCGTTTGGTGCGGTTGGCGAGCTTTATATCGGCGGGGCGGGGGTGGCTCGCGGCTACCTGAACCGTCCGGATCTGACGGCGGAGCGGTTCCTGGCGGATCCGTTCAGCGGCAAGGCGGATGCCCGGATGTACCGGAGCGGCGACCTTGCGCGCTACCTGCCGGACGGCAATCTCGAGTTTCTGGGCCGCAACGACGACCAGGTGAAGATCCGCGGCTTCCGCATCGAGCCGGGCGAGATCGCCGCCCGGCTGCTGGAGCATGAGCTTGTCGGCGATGCCGCGGTGGTGGCGCACGCGGATGCGGGGGGCGACAAGCGGCTTGTCGCCTACGTGGTTGTGAAGACGACGGACGGTTCGGCCGAAGCCGATGGCGCCGGGCTTGCTGCGTCGTTGCGGGCGCATCTGGGTGGCCTGCTGCCGGACTACATGGTGCCGTCGGCCTTCGTGCGGCTGGAAGCACTGCCGCTGACGGTGAACGGCAAGCTCGACCGCAAGGCGCTGCCGGTCCCCGACGACGATGCCTATGCGCGTCGGGCCTATGAGGCGCCGCAGGGCGAGATCGAGACGCTGCTGGCCGGGATCTGGGCCGAGCTTCTCGGCGTTGAGCGGGTCGGGCGCCACGACAACTTCTTCGAGCTCGGCGGCCACTCATTGTTGGCGGTTCAAATGATGGAGCGTCTGCGGCGGCTGTCGCTCGGGGTCGAGGTTCGCACCGTATTTGCAAAGCCGATGCTTGCCGATCTGGCGGCCAATCTTGGCAGCCACCGGGAGGTGGCGGTGCCTGCCAACCCGATCACGGAACAGAGTACGGCGATCACGCCGCAGATGCTGCCGCTGATCGATCTTACCCAACCGGAGATCGACCGGATCGTGTCGACGGTGCCCGGCGGCGTCGGCAATATCCAGGATATCTATGGCCTGTCGCCGCTGCAGGACGGCATTCTGTTCCATCATTTGCTGGCAACCCAGGGTGACCCCTATCTCCTGGTGTCGCAGATGGCCTTTGCCGAGCGGGGTGTGCTCGATCGCTACCTTGCTGCGGTTCAACAGGTGGTCGACCGCCACGACATTCTGCGCACGGCCTTTGTCTGGGAGGGTCTGTCGAGCCCGGCGCAGGTTGTCTGGCGCAAGGCGTCCTTGGATGTGCTCGAGGTCGAGCTGGAGGGCTGTGATGGTTCCGGCGCCGATGAGCTCAGGCGGCGGTTCGATCCGCGCCAGTACCGTCTCGACCTTGGCCGGGCGCCGCTGATGCGGTTCGTGATCGCGCGCGAACCGGGCAGTGGGCGCTGGCTGCTTTTGGTGTTGCAGCACCATCTGATCGGCGATCATACGACGGCCGAAGTGATGTATGCCGAGGTCCGGGCCGTGCTGCAGGGGCGCGCGCATGAGCTTGCAACGCCGCAGCCGTTCCGCAACCTGGTGGCGCAGGCGCGGCTTGGCATGGATGCCAAAGCGCATGAAGCGTTCTTCCGGGAGATGCTGGCCGACATCGACGAGCCGACGCTGCCGTTCGGTCTGAGCGAGGTCTACGGCGACGGCCGCGGATCCCGCGAGGCACGGCGGATGCTGCCGGAGGCGCTCAACGATCGGCTGCGCCACCAGGCGCGGCGGCTGGGGGTGAGTCTGGCTAGCCTTTGCCATCTGGCCTGGGCCCAGGTGATGGCGCTGAGCAGCGGGCGCGAGCAGGTGGTGTTCGGCACGGTGCTGTTCGGCCGCATGCATGCGGGTGCCGGCGCCGACCGTACCATGGGCTTGTTCATGAATACCTTGCCGTTGCGGCTGGATCTGGATGAGACCGGGGTCGAGGAAAGTGTGCGTATCGCCCACGCCCGTCTGGCCGAATTGCTCTCACACGAGCATGCCTCGCTGGCATTGGCGCAACGCTGCAGCGATATTGCCGCACCAGCGCCACTGTTCAGTGCGCTGCTGAACTATCGCCACAACACGCCGGCCATGGCCGGCGAGGGAACAAGCGACGTGCTGTCCGGCATGGAATGGCTGGGGGACGAGGAACGGACCAACTACCCGCTGACATTGTCGGTGGATGATTTTGGTCAGGAGCTGGGGCTCACGGCGGATGCGGTCGAACCGATCTCCGCCGATCGGATCTGCGGCTACATGCAGCGGGCGCTCGAGCAACTGGTCGACGCGCTGGAGCAAGCGCCCGATAGGCCGGTGCGCGAGCTCGACATTCTTCCGGCTGAGGAGCGCAGCTACCTGCTGGAGGAGTTGAACCGGACGGAAGCGGACTATCCGTCGGATCTTTGCGTGCATGCGCTGTTCGAGGCGCAGGTGCGCCGGGCGCCCGACGCGGTCGCACTGGTCTTCGAAGAGCAGTCGATCTCCTATGGCGCGCTCAATGCCGATGCCAACCGGCTGGCCCATCATCTGATCGGGCTCGGGGTGAGGCCGGATCAGCCGGTGGCGATCTGCCTGGAACGCAGCCCGGCGATGGTGGTGGGACTGCTGGCGATCCTCAAGGCCGGCGGCGCCTATGTGCCGCTCGACCCGGCCTATCCGTCGGCGCGGCTGCGGCAGATTGTCGAGGATGCCGCACCGCGGCGGCTGCTTTGCGATGCCGCCGGACGCGCCGCACTCGGCGCCGAGGCAATCGCCGATCTGAGCGTGGTCGATCTCGATGCGGCCACGCCCGCCTGGGCCGACCAGTCCGCTGACGATCCCGACCCGCATGCCCTCGGCCTGACAGCGCGCCATCTCGCCTATGTCATCTACACATCGGGATCCACCGGCACGCCTAAGGGCGTCATGGTCGAGCATGCGAGTGTTCTCAATGTTCTACGCGCTCTTTTAGATGTAACGGGCCTCACAGAGCGCGATTCACTCCTCGCGATCACGACGATCTCTTTCGACATTGCGGGGCTGGAACTCTGTCTGCCACTGGCCGTGGGAGCTAACGTCGTTGTTGCTCACGGGACCAGTGCTATTGGATTGCAGCGGTATCTATCCCATCAGAAGATAACTGTGATGCAGGCGACCCCGGCAGCGTGGCGTATGCTCTTCGACGCCGGATGGGAGGGTGCGCCCGATTTAAGTGCGTTGTGTGGCGGCGAAGCGTTGCCTGCGTATTTCGGAAGAACGGGACAGTCGTTTCACTAAATCGCGGACAGTGGTTTCACTAATTCCGGGACAGCATGGTGTGGTCGATTTTCGCCTGCCTGGTTGAAGTCATGAGCGATTGATTTCGCCGTTTTCAGCGCCGGTCAAGTGGGATGGTGTTTTTTGCCGTCGCATGCTGTCGCCTTCAAGGGCAATGCGGTGCGCATTGTGGATGATCCGATCGAGGATTGCGTCTGCGATGGTCGGTTCTCCGATCATGTCATGCCACTGGGCGACAGGAAGCTGCGCGGTGATGAGCGTTGATTTCCGGCGATAGCGTTCCTCGAAGATTTCCAGCAGGTCGAGGCGTTGTTGATCTGTGAGCGTGTGCGTTCCCCAGTCGTCGAGGATCAGCAACTGGACGCGGGCGAGTTTGTCGACCAGGCGTGGAAAGCGGCCGTCAAGCCTGGCAAGGCCCAGATCTTCGAACAGACGCGGCATACGCAGGTAGAGGATGGAATGATCGAGCCGGGCAGCCTGACGGCCGAAGGCGCAGGCGAGCCAGGTTTTTCCCGTGCCGGTCTGGCCGGTGATGATCATATTCTCATGTGCCTTCAACCACGCCCCTTGCGCAAGCGACAGAGTGTTGCGGCGGTCGAGACCACGATGAGCGGCAAAGTCGATGTTCTCGATGCAGGCGTCGGGAAAGCGGAGCTTTGAAGCTGCAAGCCGGTTGGTCAGGCGCTTGTCGGATCGCAGAGCCGTTTCCCGATCGAGCATCAGGCCGAGCCACTCGTCGCGGCTGAGATCGCTGCTGTTGTTCTGAGCGGCAAGTTCGCGATAGGCCGTTGCCATTCCGGCAAGGCCAAGGGCCTGCATCTGATCGAGGGTTGGATGTGTCAGCATGGGTCTTTCCTTTCCTTCACTGGTAATAGGAGCCGCCGCGGATGTTGGTGTGCGGCGGGGTGGGTTTTGCCGGGTCTGTCTGGGGTTTGGTTCGATCGAGACCGGATTTGAGAATGGCGGCGACAGAGGAATAGGTGATGGAGTTGATGACCAGCGCCCGCTCGCACGCCGCTTCCAGGCGATCCGTCTCGTAACGGCGGGCAAGGGACAGAATGCCGAAGGCCGAGCGATATCCTTGTTCGGGATGAGGACGATCGCGCATCATCCGCTCGACCAGAATGGCGGTGTTCACCCCGATCCTTGCCGCCTGGTTCAAAAGCGATGCCGGCGTCGTGTTGGCATAACGCTGGTGGGATTTGGGCATATGCTCGTTGACCGTCACATGCCCGGATCGCTGAGAACGCCTGATATGGCTGGCAATCCGCTTGTGATCGAGAAATACCTCGACCACCCGGTGGGTCAGACGCACATCAACCTGTCGGCCGATCAAGCGGTGCGGCACAGAGTAGAAGGTCTTGTCGACCTCGACATGGTAATCGGGATGGACCTTCGCCGATTTCCATTCCGCATAGTCGAACGGCGTTGCTGGCAGCGGCGCAAGCGCCTTTCTCTCTACCTCCTCGAACAGGTCTCGGCGCGACTTTCCGATGTGGCGCATCGGGCGGTTGTTCAAGTCGTCAAGCAGAACCGAGATCGCGGCATTCAGATCAGCCAGACTGAAGAAGCGTCGGTTTCTGAGGCGAGCCAATATCCAGCGCTCGACGATCAGCACTGCACCTTCGACCTTGGCTTTGTCACGCGGCTTGCGGCTTCTGGTCGGCAGGATGGTCGTATCGTAATGTTCGGCCATAGCAGCGAAGGTGGCGTTGAGCGTCGGCTCGAACCACAGCGCCTTGGCGACGCCTGCCTTCAGGTTGTCGCACACGATCGCCTTCGTGACGCCGCCGAAGAAGCTCAGCGCGCGTTCCTGGCCCTCGATCCAGTCCGGCAGTTTCTGGCTGAAGCTGGCACAGGCGAATGTCAACGACGAGGCGGGAAGCATCGCCACAAAGATTTGTGCCGAATGGATGACGCCGGTCGAAGGGTCGATGATGGGGATGGTGTGGCCGGCATAATCCGTCTGCATCACCGCGCCCGCCTCATGACGGTTGCGGAACGTCGCGTGAGCGCGGCGTTCGAAGACGGCAAAACGGTCGCAAAACCATGTGTAGCCGTAGCCGTCGGGATGGCTCGCCCTGTATTCCTGCCAGAGCAGCGTCAGCGTTACACCCTTGCGCTTCAGCTCGGCGGAAACGGACCGCCAATCCGGCTCGACCAAGTCCTGTGGCGGCCGGCCAACGCGCCGGAAAAGATGTCGCTCCAGCGCGGCATCATCGTCCAGGCCCGCAGGCAACGGCCAGACCGAAAGTCCGGTCTCCCTCGCTCGCAACAGATACGTCGCCACAGAGGTTTTGCTGATCTTCAGGCGTTCCGAAACGGCGCGAACCGAAAGGCCCTGCTCGTGCGTCAGTCGCAGTATCGATCGAATGTCTTTCACTGTCGTTCGTCTCGCTTGCTTCCGTCTTGGCATGGCCCCTCTCAACCGATGATGAGGAGGCAATCTGCCAGAACGGCGCTTGCGAAAATCGACCTTAAATCCACGTCCGAGACTGTCCCGGAATTAGCGGAATCGCTGTCCCGTATTTACTGAAATCGCTGTCCGCGAATTACCGGAATCGCTGTCCCGAAATTAGTGAAACACGCACGTTGCCTTCAGAACTGGCCTCGAACCTCGGTAGAAGGGTAAAATCTCTCAGAAATCTTTATGGTCCGACGGAGACTACAATTTGGGCGACCACCTTTCTTACCGACACGAGAATTGAGGCGCCTCACCGGTATGTGCCGATCGGGCGTCCGATCTCGAACACGCGGCTTTATGTGCTTGACGACCATGGTCAGCCGGTTCCGTTTGGGGCGGTTGGCGAGCTTTACATCGGCGGGGCGGGGGTGGCGCGCGGCTACCTGAACCGTCCGGATCTGACGGCGGAGCGGTTCCTGGCGGATCCGTTCAGCGGCAAGGCCGGCGCCCGGATGTACCGGAGCGGCGACCTGGCGCGCTACCTGCCGGATGGCAATCTCGAGTTTCTGGGCCGCAACGACGACCAGGTGAAGATCCGCGGCTTCCGCATCGAGCCGGGCGAGATCGCCGCCCGGCTGCTGGAGCATGAGCTTGTCGGCGATGCCGCGGTCGTTGCGCACGCGGATGCGGCGGGCGACAAGCGGCTTGTCGCCTATGTGGTTGCGAAGACGACGGACGGGTCGGCCGAAGCCGATGGCGCCGGGCTTGCTGCGTCGTTGCGGGCGCATCTGGGTGGCCTGCTGCCGGACTACATGGTGCCGTCGGCCTTCGTGCGGCTTGAAGCACTGCCGCTGACGGTGAACGGCAAGCTCGACCGCAAGGCGCTGCCGGTCCCCGACGACGATGCCTATGCGCGTCGGGCCTACGAGGCGCCGCAGGGCGAGATCGAGACGCTGCTGGCCGGGATCTGGGCCGAGCTTCTCGGCGTCGAGCGGGTCGGGCGCCACGACAACTTCTTCGAGCTCGGCGGCCACTCGTTGTTGGCGGTTCGCCTGCTCGTCCAAGCGTTAGCCCTTGGGATGAAGGTCAGCGCCAGCAACATTTTTGATGCCCCGATCCTCAAAGACCTCGCTCCGAAGATCGAGTTGGATTCATCCCATTATACACCCGGTGTGCTACCGGTTCGCACGATAGGGTCTCAAGCGCCAGTCTTCTTTGTTCCGACAGGTTATGGCGACTGCTCATATGTGTTCCGCTTAGTCAGAGAGATGGACATAGATTGCCCTGTCTACGCTTTGCCTTGGCCGCCATTTGAGGAAGCTCGTCGATCAAGCCTTGAAGAGATTGCAACAAAAGTAACGCACGCAGTACGCAAAGTGCAGCCACGGGGACCATATCGATTTGCCGGGTATTCCTCTGGGGCTGTACTGGCGTATGCGCTCGCCGAGCGCCTGCTCTATCTCGAAGAAACTGTTTCATTTATGGCATTCATCGATGTGCCAATACCGGCGATGTCGCCTGCGATGACGGATACAGAAATCGCTTTGCAAATGATCTTTGAACCTCTGGAGTCGCTGGGTGATGAGGGGTTCGAGGTGCTGCGCCAATCGGCCGGGCAGAGTTCCGTTGAGCAGTTGTTTGAGAAAGCGCGACAAATCGGTGCAGGCGTCGGTAGACCAGATCTCTACTATGACGCCATCAGATACGCGCAATTTCACCAAGCTGTGCATTCGTATGAGATGCCATCACTGCCAGTCAGCGTGCACCAATTTTATGCTCTGGAGCACTCTCTTAGCCGAAGGGCACGACTTCCGGCAGCGCCGGACGCAAATTCACCAATGCGCGGCTGGGATCGAATTTTGGGCGCGGAGTTTATCCAGGCTGTGCCCGTTCCAGGCGATCACGTGACGATGATGGCTGTTCCGGAAAACCGGCGGGTCTTGGCGCGCCAACTGTCAGCAGCCTTAAACAATTCGCCGACTACCCACCCGAACAGCAATCTGGATGTCAAATGACAGAGCGGCTATCCCACCTGAATACTCATCTTCCTTCGACCGCTGAGTTGTTAACCTTGGGGGGTGACGAGCGGATCGAACTTCATGCTGGCCAAATGACAAATAAGTACGGTCGTAAACCACTTCCCGACAGGGAAATATTCTCATTTGGTTCCGCAACCGCATCTACGATTTCTGACATCGGATTTTCAGCTGCGGAAAAACTGCGCCAAAGGATATTGCAGACCTTGCATGGACGGGCACCGGAAGAAGTTTATCTAGAAGAGATCGACAGACTTCGCACCGAATTCATTGGCTTATGCGGTTTGGAACATATTCGAGGGCTAGAACTCATCGTTTCCCCTTCTGGCACCGACGCTCACATGCTCGCCTCCAAATTGGTCGCAGGAAGCGCTGTCGCAAAGACATTGGCAATTATGGTCCAATCGGAGGAGACGGGGAGTGGGGTCGCTCATGCTCTGGCTGGTGGTATGCATTCTCCCCACCGCGAGAGTGATGGAATAAGGGTTAATCCAGCAGATCCAATTGATGTTAGATCGATAGCAGTTCGCATGGAAGGTTCCCGTCTCCGACCCATTGCGGCCGTCGATGATGAGCTTGAGGCAATAGTATCGGCTGCGATAACGCGATACAGTCGTATTTTGATTGTGTTGACTGACGTTTCGAAAACTGGCGTACTGGCTCCAACTCCGAGCAAGGCGCTGGATCTCAAGCGTCGCTGGCCTGATAGTGTTGAAATTCTCATCGATGCATCTCAATTTCGATTGGCACCGAAGACGCTGCAAACCTATCTTACCATCGGCTGCTTGGTGATAGTTACTGGATCCAAGTTTTTGGGAGGTCCAGCCTTTTCGGCAATGCTCTTGGTTCCTGAGTCGCTGGCATGCCGTTTGAAGAAACGGCCACTACACCCTATACCCGGAGCGAAGTCTTGCCGGGCAGACTGGCCACGAAATTGGGCAGGCGCTCAGTCATTCCCGGAAGCCAGTAATTTTGGTTTACTTTTGCGATGGGAAGCTGCGCTCGTGGAGTTGCGTGCTTTCCGTAGTGTTTCAGAGGAAGATGTCCAAAGCGTCGTGTTTGACTTTCATAAGGAGGTTACCGCCGGGCTGAACAATGCGCCTAACTTTCAGCTGTTAGAGCAACCGACGTTACAACGCCATCTGCCAGTCACCCACAATTCTTGGGACCAGCTACCGACGATTTTTCCTTTTATACTGTTTCACGTAAGTCGACGTGCGGGGAGAAATCCGCTGGCTATCCCGCAGACCAAGAGGATCTACGATCATTTGTGCCAGGATTCGACCGTGAAAGCCAAGATGCCCGGTGACGCAATGTTGTCAGTTCGTTGCGAAGTTGGACAACCGGTTCCTTGCGGCGAGCTTGAGGGCGTCCAGGTCGCCGCGTTGCGGCTTTGCCTTAGTGCACGCCTGATAGTGGAAGCGATCAACGCAGGCGAACGAGGCATGAAGCATTTGTTTGATCGAAGTCTGATGGTCTTGGAAAACGTCGCCTTCCTCACCAGAAACTGATCTGCATTCTGATAAGGCATCATCGCCGGAGCTTGGAAAAGCCATGCCAGAATCAAGAAGCTTTATTTGTCTTTGAACCCGCGTGATCCATCGGAACTTCGCACGCCATCACTAAGGAATCGAGGTTCCGGCTACACATTAGGTATTTTACTATCGGAGGTTATACGCGAATGCGCTACTATCTCTTACAGCCCAACGATTTGACTCCGACCGAAGAGGTTGATTGCCGAAAAGTTATTGAGCTTGAAGAAGAGATTCTCCAAGCCAAATTCTGGAAGACTCCAATTGCAGTCCATAAGGGAGAGCTTTTCGTGATGGATGGCCATCATAGACTGGCTGTCGCCAAGCGGATTCAATTGAGGATATTGCCAGCAATGTTGCTGGACTACTACGGTGTTCGTGTAGAAGCTTGGCGTCCGGGAGAGGTAGTTACTCCCGAGATCATTTTTGCTATGGCTCGGAGCGGACGGAAGTTCCCTGCCAAGACAACCAAACATGTCTTCGACCCTCAGTTCCCCGAATGTAAAATCCCATTGAGTGATCTCGGATATGATCCGGGCAATGGTTCCTGAAGGGTGCGAATTCCGACTTGAAACCGGTCGCTCGTCCCATGCAAGAGCGGTAGGTTTTCGACACTAATCTTTCCTCTGGGTTAGCGACTTTGGGTTCAAGTCGCAATTGAGGTCGGCATAGAAAAAGCTGCGGACTGGGGCGCAACTGGTTAAAATGATTCAGGTGACACAGGTTTTGCGCGAGATAGAAGAATGAGCTTAAAGGTATTCTCATTACGGGAACGGCCCGATCTGATTCCCTCAGTTTTTTCACCGAAATTCGATGGTCTTTGGCCCAACTTCATGCGCCAAAATCAAACTGCAAAGCTGTATTTTGGGAAGGCCGTGTTTTTTGACTACCTTGACTATGCCTTTGTAGGACTTATCGATGAGGAGGTCGTTGCTCGAGCTTTCGGCGTGCCGTTTGCACTGAACGTTGATGGGCGTGCCGAATTGCCTGACGGCGGTTGGGACCAGGTTATCCGCTGGGCGCATGAGGATAAACTAATCGGTCGCAAACCAAACACGATGAGTGCACTCGAAATCACATTAGCGCCCAGAGCACGAGGTATTGGCAATGCACTGGCAATGTTGGGCGCATTGAAGACCTGTGCCAGGAATGTTGGCTTCGACGAATTGTTTGCGCCGGTTCGTCCAAATCAGAAGCAACGAGACCCGCGGCTACCAATGGATGAATACATCAAACTACAGCGTGCTGACGGCTCCCCGGTGGATTCCTGGCTGCGAACTCACATAGCCGTCGGTGGCAGGATCCTAAAAATAGCACCTTATTCCATTACCATTGCTGGGACAATTGCCGAATGGTCAAGTTGGACAGGAATAGCGTTTGAACGTTCGGGCATGGTGGAAATTGATGGTGCACTAGTGCCGATGCTTGTGTCGATTGAGCACAATTACGGCATATATGCCGTAAGCGCTCATTTCGCTGCGCGTTGACGCAGTGGATTGTGACGCCCGCAGCGGCTTATGCGGCAGTGGATTTGGCGAAGTTAAATGGGAGCAGATCGTCGATATTGGCGCCGTCCGGACGCTGCGGCGATTCGGTAAAGACGTGTCGCAACCAGGTGAATGGCTCGACGCCACAGGCGCGACAGGTCAGCATAAGGCTGTAGATGACAGCGCTTGCCTTGGCCCCGTCGACAGTGTCGCAAAATAGCCAGCTCTTCCTTCCAGTGGCAAAAACTCTGATATCGCGTTCCAATAAATTGTTGTCGATCGGCATCCTGCCGTCTTCGGTGTAGCGGGTCAGATATTGCCACTGGTTTCGCGTATAGGAGATCGCATCGCCGAGCTTGGTGTCGGGCACGACCTTGGGGGCCATCCTGTCGAGCCACTCCTTCAGGGCATCAAGGACTGGAACGCTATGCTTCTGGCGCAAGCGCCGGATGCAATCGGCCTGCGTTTCGCCGTCATCCGGCTTTTCGTCCCGCACCTGCCTTTCAATCCGATAGAGCTGGTCGAAGAACTTCAATGCCTGCGCGGGCGGCCCGCTTTGTTTCTTCCCGGCCTTGAAGGCGTTGACGAAGCGTCGCCTGGCGTGAGCCATACACCCGACATGCGTTGCGCCCTTCAGGGTGCGCCAGCCCTGATAGCCGTCGCTCATCAGGATGCCGCGATAGTCACCAAGGAAAGTCTGCGGATGCACCTGCCCACGACCGGGCTGATATTCGAGCAGCACAACCGGTTCGACACTATCCTGCCCGCTGCGATAGGCCCAGATGTAGGACTCGTCAGTTGCTTTCCTGTCCTTTTCCTTCAGCACCTGCACCGTGGTCTCGTCACCGTGAATGACGGTAAGCGCACAATTCCCCGCACCTGTTCACTGAACGGCGAATGAGGGAGTCTGTGTCCACAAGGGAGACTGTGGACACAATGACATTGGATAACTTGAAGGGCTCAGGGGGTCTTCGGGCAGTGAAGGTTCTTCCCAACGGGAAGCGGCGTTTCGATCCGGTCGAGAAAGACCGGCTGATCGACGCCGCAATGAAGCCCGGCGTATCGGTTGCCCGTCTGGCACTGGCGCACGGCGTCAACGCCAATCAGTTACGCAACTGGGTGAAGCTTCGCCGAGATCGGCAGGCCCAGGGTAGTTTGACGGCTGCTGCAGGGCAGGAAACGTCGGCCTTTGTTCCTGTGGTTGCAGCGTCGCCGATTGCGCGGCAGCCCGACATGCCGGCCCGGCCATCATCGGCAGGAATGCGGCTGATGGCGTCTTTGCCAAATGGTGTGCGGCTTGAGCTTGAGGATGTGGATGAGCGGGCTCTTTCGGCGATGATCGAAATTCTGGGGCGGTGCAATGTTCCGGCTGGCTGACGATCTTCGCGTCTATCTTCACCGGGACCCGATCGACTTTCGTGCGGGGATCAACAGCCTGGCGATCCTGGTCGAGCAGTCGATGGGCCTGAGCCCGTTCGAGCGTGCTGTCTTTGTCTTTTGCAACCGCCGGCGCACCCGGATGAAGCTCCTGTTCTTCGAGCGGTCAGGGTTCGTGCTTGTATTGAAAGCCTTGTCCGAAGACCGGTTTCGCTGGCCCCGCCGCGAGGCGCCGGTCGTGACGCTCGATACCGAACAGTTGCGCTGGCTGCTTGACGGCATCGATCTCGACGCGATGGTGCGCCATCCTGTTCGGCAATATGAGTTTGTCGGCTGAAGGCTGTTGACGGAGCGGGGCGGCTCAGATTCAAAGCTACGATGACACGAGCCGGCACCCCGACCGTTGCGGAACTGATGGCGCTTCTGGCGGCGAATGCTGCCGAGAACGTCGCGCTGCGGGCTGAGAGAGACGCCCTTGAGCAGCGTGTCTTCAAGCTCGAGGAAGAACTGGCGCTTGCACAACTGCATCGTTTTGCGCCGCGCAGCGAAAAGCATATGGATCGCGTCTTCAATGAAGCCGAGAACGCCGCTCTCGAGGCCGATGCTGATGAGGGCTTGGCCGACTGTGACGAGACCGACGCCACTGAGCTTCCCGACACGGGATTGCCAGAGGTGGAAAAGCCCGAAGGCCGCAAGCGCGGGCGTAAACCTCTTCCGGCAAATTTGCCCCGCCAACGCGTTGAATATGACCTTGCCGACGATCAGAAGACCTGTCCGTGCTGCCGCCATCCGTTGCATCGCATGGGCGAACTCGTCACCGAGCAGCTGCATATCGAGGTGAAGGCCACGGTGCTGCAGAATGCCCGGGCCAAGTATGCTTGCCGCAACTGCGAGCGCACCGATATCAGCACTCCCGTTATCATCGCGCCGATGCCCGCACAGCCCTTGCCGGGGAGCATTGCCACGGCCTCGACGCTGGCCTTTGCTCTTGTTCATAAATATGTCGACGGCACACCGCTCTATCGCCTGGCACAGGCCTTCGAGCGCGCTGGCGTCCCTGTCAGCCGTGGCGCTCTTGGCCATTGGGTGATCGGGTCCAGCGAAAAGCACCTCGTTCGCATCTACGATGCACTGAAGCAGCGGCTCTTGTCGCAGAACGTCATTCACGGTGACGAGACCACGGTGCAGGTGCTGAAGGAAAAGGACAGGAAAGCAACTGACGAGTCCTACATCTGGGCCTATCGCAGCGGGCAGGATAGTGTCGAACCGGTTGTGCTGCTCGAATATCAGCCCGGTCGTGGGCAGGTGCATCCGCAGACTTTCCTTGGTGACTATCGCGGCATCCTGATGAGCGACGGCTATCAGGGCTGGCGCACCCTGAAGGGCGCAACGCATGTCGGGTGTATGGCTCACGCCAGGCGACGCTTCGTCAACGCCTTCAAGGCCGGGAAGAAACAAAGCGGGCCGCCCGCGCAGGCATTGAAGTTCTTCGACCAGCTCTATCGGATTGAAAGGCAGGTGCGGGACGAAAAGCCGGATGACGGCGAAACGCAGGCCGATTGCATCCGGCGCTTGCGCCAGAAGCATAGCGTTCCAGTCCTTGATGCCCTGAAGGAGTGGCTCGACAGGATGGCCCCCAAGGTCGTGCCCGACACCAAGCTCGGCGATGCGATCTCCTATACGCGAAACCAGTGGCAATATCTGACCCGCTACACCGAAGACGGCAGGATGCCGATCGACAACAATTTATTGGAACGCGATATCAGAGTTTTTGCCACTGGAAGGAAGAGCTGGCTATTTTGCGACACTGTCGACGGGGCCAAGGCAAGCGCTGTCATCTACAGCCTTATGCTGACCTGTCGCGCCTGTGGCGTCGAGCCATTCACCTGGTTGCGACACGTCTTTACCGAATCGCCGCAGCGTCCGGACGGCGCCAATATCGACGATCTGCTCCCATTTAACTTCGCCAAATCCACTGCCGCATAAGCCGCTGCGGGCGTCACAATCCACTGCGTCAACGCGCAGCGAAATGAGCGCTTACGAATGACGTTCTGCGACAAGAGCCGCTGCTTCAGTGCATCGTAGATGCGAACGAGGTGCTTTTCGCTGGACCCGATCACCCAATGGCCAAGAGCGCCACGGCTGACAGGGACGCCAGCGCGCTCGAAGGCCTGTGCCAGGCGATAGAGCGGTGTGCCGTCGACATATTTATGAACAAGAGCAAAGGCCAGCGTCGAGGCCGTGGCAATGCTCCCCGGCAAGGGCTGTGCGGGCATCGGCGCGATGATAACGGGAGTGCTGATATCGGTGCGCTCGCAGTTGCGGCAAGCATACTTGGCCCGGGCATTCTGCAGCACCGTGGCCTTCACCTCGATATGCAGCTGCTCGGTGACGAGTTCGCCCATGCGATGCAACGGATGGCGGCAGCACGGACAGGTCTTCTGATCGTCGGCAAGGTCATATTCAACGCGTTGGCGGGGCAAATTTGCCGGAAGAGGTTTACGCCCGCGCTTGCGGCCTTCGGGCTTTTCCACCTCTGGCAATCCCGTGTCGGGAAGCTCAGTGGCGTCGGTCTCGTCACAGTCGGCCAAGCCCTCATCAGCATCGGCCTCGAGAGCGGCGTTCTCGGCTTCATTGAAGACGCGATCCATATGCTTTTCGCTGCGCGGCGCAAAACGATGCAGTTGTGCAAGCGCCAGTTCTTCCTCGAGCTTGAAGACACGCTGCTCAAGGGCGTCTCTCTCAGCCCGCAGCGCGACGTTCTCGGCAGCATTCGCCGCCAGAAGCGCCATCAGTTCCGCAACGGTCGGGGTGCCGGCTCGTGTCATCGTAGCTTTGAATCTGAGCCGCCCCGCTCCGTCAACAGCCTTCAGCCGACAAACTCATATTGCCGAACAGGATGGCGCACCATCGCGTCGAGATCGATGCCGTCAAGCAGCCAGCGCAACTGTTCGGTATCGAGCGTCACGACCGGCGCCTCGCGGCGGGGCCAGCGAAACCGGTCTTCGGACAAGGCTTTCAATACAAGCACGAACCCTGACCGCTCGAAGAACAGGAGCTTCATCCGGGTGCGCCGGCGGTTGCAAAAGACAAAGACAGCACGCTCGAACGGGCTCAGGCCCATCGACTGCTCGACCAGGATCGCCAGGCTGTTGATCCCCGCACGAAAGTCGATCGGGTCCCGGTGAAGATAGACGCGAAGATCGTCAGCCAGCCGGAACATTGCACCGCCCCAGAATTTCGATCATCGCCGAAAGAGCCCGCTCATCCACATCCTCAAGCTCAAGCCGCACACCATTTGGCAAAGACGCCATCAGCCGCATTCCTGCCGATGATGGCCGGGCCGGCATGTCGGGCTGCCGCGCAATCGGCGACGCTGCAACCACAGGAACAAAGGCCGACGTTTCCTGCCCTGCAGCAGCCGTCAAACTACCCTGGGCCTGCCGATCTCGGCGAAGCTTCACCCAGTTGCGTAACTGATTGGCGTTGACGCCGTGCGCCAGTGCCAGACGGGCAACCGATACGCCGGGCTTCATTGCGGCGTCGATCAGCCGGTCTTTCTCGACCGGATCGAAACGCCGCTTCCCGTTGGGAAGAACCTTCACTGCCCGAAGACCCCCTGAGCCCTTCAAGTTATCCAATGTCATTGTGTCCACAGTCTCCCTTGTGGACACAGACTCCCTCATTCGCCGTTCAGTGAACAGGTGCGGGGAATTGTGCGCTTACTATATGCCGAACCGAACGTATGGGTTCGACACGCGCTATGATCTATTTTTTTGACTATATGGTTAGCTTCCCTTCCGTCATGAACCGCCCCAGGTTTCTGGACCAGCTGAGGCTGGAGTTTTCCGGCTTCATTCAGGGAGGCGGGCTGGTGGCGCCTCCCGAATTTATCAGTGAGATCGGCACCTTATTGCCGATTGCACCATGCTGCCGTTCTTCGTTGTACAACACAACGACAGAACACCCACGGGACCGAGGTTCGCGAGCTTTTGTATCCGTGGCATCCCTGGTCAGGGCGGCTCGTTCACGTCCATGAGGCGCTGTCCAAAGGGACGCGTATTTTCCGCTGCAGCCTTTCTGGTGCTTCCTCTGATCGACTTCTTGAAGTCCCGTCGTGGATGACAGTGAAAGACATTCGATCGATACTGCGGCTGACGCATGAACAGGGCCTTTCGGTTCGCGCCGTTTCGGAACGCCTGAAGATCAGCAAAACCTCTGTGGCGACGTATCTGCTGCGAGCGAAGGAGACCGGACTTTCGGTCTGGCCGTTACCTGCGGGCCTGGACGATGATGCCGCGCTGGAGCGACATCTTTTCCGGCGCGTTGGCCGGCCGCCACAGGACTTGGTCTAGCCGGATTGGCGGTCCGTTTCCGCCGAGCTGAAGCGCAAGGGTGTAACGCTGACGCTGCTCTGGCAGGAATACAGGGCGAGCCATCCCGACGGCTACGGCTACACATGGTTTTGCGACCGTTTTGCCGTCTTCGAACGCCGCGCTCACGCGACGTTCCGCAACCGTCATGAGGCGGGCGCGGTGATGCAGACGGATTATGCCGGCCACACCATCCCCATCCTCGACCCTTCGACCGGCGTCATCCATTCGGCGCAAATCTTTGTGGCGATGCTTCCCGCCTCGTCGTTGACATTCGCCTGTGCCAGCTTCAGCCAGAAACTGCCGGACTGGATCGAGGGCCAGGAACGCGCGCTGAGCTTCTTCGGCGGCGTCACGAAGGCGATCGTGTGCGACAACCTGAAGGCAGGCGTCGCCAAGGCGCTGTGGTTCGAGCCGACGCTCAACGCCACCTTCGCTGCTATGGCCGAACATTACGATACGACCATCCTGCCGACCAGAAGCCGCAAGCCGCGTGACAAAGCCAAGGTCGAAGGTGCAGTGCTGATCGTCGAGCGCTGGATATTGGCTCGCCTCAGAAACCGACGCTTCTTCAGTCTGGCTGATCTGAATGCCGCGATCTCGGTTCTGCTTGACGACTTGAACAACCGCCCGATGCGCCACATCGGAAAGTCGCGCCGAGACCTGTTCGAGGAGGTAGAGAGAAAGGCGCTTGCGCCGCTGCCAGCAACGCCGTTCGACTATGCGGAATGGAAATCGGCGAAGGTCCATCCCGATTACCATGTCGAGGTCGACAAGACCTTCTACTCTGTGCCGCACCGCTTGATCGGCCGACAGGTTGATGTGCGTCTGACCCACCGGGTGGTCGAGGTATTTCTCGATCACAAGCGGATTGCCAGCCATATCAGGCGTTCTCAGCGATCCGGGCATGTGACGGTCAACGAGCATATGCCCAAATCCCACCAGCGTTATGCCAACACGACGCCGGCATCGCTTTTGAACCAGGCGGCAAGGATCGGGGTGAACACCGCCATTCTGGTCGAGCGGATGATGCGCGATCGTCCTCATCCCGAACAAGGATATCGCTCGGCCTTCGGCATTCTGTCCCTTGCCCGCCGTTACGAGACGGATCGCCTGGAAGCGGCGTGCGAGCGGGCGCTGGTCATCAACTCCATCACCTATTCCTCTGTCGCCGCCATTCTCAAATCCGGTCTCGATCGAACCAAACCCCAGACAGACCCGGCAAAACCCACCCCGCCGCACACCAACATCCGCGGCGGCTCCTATTACCAGTGAAGGAAAGGAAAGACCCATGCTGACACATCCAACCCTCGATCAGATGCAGGCCCTTGGCCTTGCCGGAATGGCAACGGCCTATCGCGAACTTGCCGCTCAGAACAACAGCAGCGATCTCAGCCGCGACGAGTGGCTCGGCCTGATGCTCGATCGGGAAACGGCTCTGCGATCCGACAAGCGCCTGACCAACCGGCTTGCAGCTTCAAAGCTCCGCTTTCCCGACGCCTGCATCGAGAACATCGACTTTGCCGCTCATCGTGGTCTCGACCGCCGCAACACTCTGTCGCTTGCGCAAGGGGCGTGGTTGAAGGCAGATGAGAATATGATCATCACCGGCCAGACCGGCACGGGAAAAACCTGGCTCGCCTGCGCCTTCGGCCGTCAGGCTGCCCGGCTCGATCATTCCATCCTCTACCTGCGTATGCCGCGTCTGTTCGAAGATCTGGGCCTTGCCAGGCTTGACGGCCGCTTTCCACGCCTGGTCGACAAACTCGCCCGCGTCCAGTTGCTGATCCTCGACGACTGGGGAACGCACACGCTCACAGATCAACAACGCCTCGACCTGCTGGAAATCTTCGAGGAACGCTATCGCCGGAAATCAACGCTCATCACCGCGCAGCTTCCTGTCGCCCAGTGGCATGACATGATCGGAGAACCGACCATCGCAGACGCAATCCTCGATCGGATCATCCACAATGCGCACCGCATTGCCCTTGAAGGCGACAGCATGCGACGGCAAAAAACACCATCCCACTTGACCGGCGCTGAAAACGGCGAAATCAATCGCTCATGACTTCAACCAGGCAGGCGAAAATCGACCACACCATGCTGTCCCGGAATTAGTGAAACCACTGTCCGCGATTTAGTGAAACGACTGTCCCGTTCTTCCGAATTACGCAGTCCGCCGGCCGTCCGAGGGTTGGCGAGTTACGCGCACAACTGATTGCACCAATGGATGCCGAAATGCGGCAGGCGTTTTGGGTGTACACCCAAGTTTGTCGACGGTTGGAGATGCCAATCCGCAAGACGTTTGAGACAGAATACTTGAACAGCTGGGCTGAATATTATTTCTACGCTGCTGGGGCGAAACGATGTTCGGGGTCCAACGACTTTCCGCCTAAAAGAATCTACTTGGCCTGGCACCAGCCGGAAGCCCCCAGACTAATGGCTTGGATCGCACGATTAGGAGCACTGACCCTACTTGCGCAGCAAGCTCGCTGGATGGTCGATCTGATGGGTGAGGGGAACACCCTGCTGTTCCGATCACGCGGCAGCCTAGCGCGGTTAATGCGGTCTCTTAAGGGGGGACAGCCGGTCGCTTGCATGTTTGATTATTGCTATGCCGAGACGGCGTCAGTGGACGCCATGTTTCTTGGTTTTTCCTCAAGAACGCCGTCCGGCCTGCTTACGCTTGCCGCTCGGTTTGGATACGAGCTCGTCCTTGTCTCATATTTAGATGGTGACGCCCGAATCGTGGCGACCGTCGACGCAGCTGGGCAGCCCCCTAAAGAGCTGGCGTCATTGATCAATCACCACCTCCAGCAGCAGATCCTCCGTGACCCCTCGCGGTGGCTGCTTTGGCCGTCTCTTAATTCGCGATGGTCCGCTCAGGCGTAGATTCCACCTATCAACGACTGCTCTTTACTAACCTGCTCGTCTGCCGCACGATTGCCTTTCGTTGAATATGCACCGTTTCTCTCGCTCACGCTGCATTCACACGCAGTTTCCTCATGACCTTGCCCCCAAGTTTTATCCAGTTTTGAGTTCGCTCCAGCGGTTTTTGGTTGCTGTTGTTGGTTCGGTAGCGGCGGGTTGCGGTGCGGAGCCATTTCGGCTGCGCAGCACCGCATCACGTCGCGGGTTGAGTGTCTGAGTGCGCGGCGACAAACAAGGTGAGACTCGTATTGCCTCACCCAAGAGTGTTCCCGGAGAATAATGCCGTTGCCTCACTCGGATGTTCTCGAATGCCTCACGGGTTGTTACGATCTTGTCCCCGCACCTGGTGCAAGGTGACGGAGGTAGCGAAGCCGCTCGCGAGCGCGCCCTCAATAGCGCTGTAGCGAGCGGGCGGCTTCGCGGGCGTTCATCATGTTTTCCGCGGGTTGTCGAAGGCCAACCTGGCGGTAAGAGCCTCACTGCACGACCTCTACGTTTTGCGTCTGCCGCGCGGCATCGGCGAATGGCCCGAACACCAGCGCATTGGCCTGTGTACTGCGCCAGATCTTCATTCGACGCTGCACGGTCCGAATGAGGCCGTCGGGATACACGCCGGGGTATTTGACCTGCAAGCGTTCAAGCAACTCTCGCGAAGTTCGCCAAGGCTCCGCCTCGAACCAATCCTCGAGTTCGGCAGTGACGGCGAGTAGAGGATCGGGCCTCCGCCGCTCTCGCTTGGCCGCTGGCTTGGAGCGGGCAGTCGGTTTCACTTCACCACCACGCCAAGCAATCCGTAAGCCAGACAGAAAGTCTTCGAGCGGTAATGCCTCGCCGTCGGTGGCAGGCGGACCATCAGGCTTGTCAGCAATTTCGACCAATCTCTCTTGTGCCAGCCGTATGTCGCGGAGCAGCCGAACCGGATCGAGCGTCAGGTACATCGCCTTGAGCCGAAGGCATGTATCCTCCGGCGTGCGTGCGTCGTCAAGCAGCCGCTGATAAGGCGTGGCGGGACGATGATAGCGCTTGATCACCTTGGCTCCGTCACGGTGCTTTTCTTTCAGCTTGAATGATGGCTGAAAGAAATTCACGAACAACCGCATTGAGGAATAAAGCTTGGCCAGCTCCCGGGTGGCTCGCAGCCCCTCGAAGCGTCGGTATCCAACGATCTTGCGCACGATCGCGCCATTCTTCTGCTCGACAAATGCCTGGTCGTTCTTTCGGTAGGGGCGGCAACGGGTGAGTTCGATATTATCTCGCAAGCAATACTCATGAACGCTCTCGTTCATGAACACACTGTCGTTGTCGGTGTCGAAGCCCAGCAGCGGGAACGGCAGCAACTTGCGCAGTTCGGTCAACGCAGTGATCAGTACCGTTTGCTCGCGAACCAGCAGCGGCGCGCATTCCGTCCAGCCCGTGGCTATATCGGTCAACACCAGCGTTTGCGAGAAGGCACCTCTCGCGTACGGGCCGGAATGAGAAACGAGATCAGCCTCGACAAAGCCGGGTGCGGGGTCATCCCAATCCGAGAACGTTCGAACGGGAACACTACGCCGAATCGCCGTTGATCCTTTCCGGCGCCGCGGACCCGTGGCGCTCGCTTTAATCTCCTTGAGGACTCGATCAATCGTCGCTGGGCTCATCGTCAAGAGTTGCCGGCGCGTCTCGCTATTCATATCGCCATGTCCATGACGTTCCATCGCTTCGATCAGTGTTGGCAACAGGGGGTGTAGTCGCTTGCCGCAAATTCGATCCGACGCCTCCCAAACAACGACGAGCGCCGCCCGCACGTCATCGCCGTAAACCCGGCGCCCTGGCCGAGGACCACCCTTCGCCGGTTCGCGTTCTCCTCGCAGCAGTCGCATCGCATGCTTGCGATGAAAGCCCGTGAGCGCCACGAACTCGTCCAACATCCTCGCCTTCTCGGCCCGCCCGCCTAACACATAGCGACAACTGATCGCCGCCACCAATTCCACACGTGTCGCCATGCTTACCTTCCTCATCAAAGCTCCCGAGGTTGATTCGTCGGGAGCAATTTAGATGAGGCAATAACCCATTCTCAGGGAGCAGTTCAGGCGAGGCAATGCGCGTCTCATCCTGATCGTCGCGCTATACCCATCGGTGAACTGATCCGACACGAAGTCTAGCGACCAGCGATCATTGGCCACCATCGGCACCAGCATCGGCGCTCGCGTGCCTATCGCTCGCTTGCGACCGCCGCGCTTGCGCACCGTCAGTTTCTCCTCCCGATAGAGCCGGAAGAGCCTCTTGTGGTTCACGAGGTGACCCTCCCGCCGGAGCAGCACATGAATGCGTCGATATCCGAAGCGGCGACGTTCATGCGCCAACGCCTTCATTCGCTCGCGAAGCTCATGATCATCGTCGCGCCTGGTCTCGTAACGGACCGTCATTCGGCAAAAACCAATGGCTTTACACGCCCGCCGTTCGCTCATCTCATGATGGCTCATCAGATGCGCAACAGCTTTCCGCTTGGCCGCGGGCGTCACCACTTCTTTCCCAAAAGGTCTTTCAAGGCAGCATTGTCGAGCATCGCATCCGCCAGAAGCCGCTTCAGCTTCGTGTTCTCGTCCTCAAGCGTCTTCAGCCGCTTGGCCTCGGACACCTCCATGCCGCCGTACTTGGCCTTCCATTTATAGATGCTGGCATCGCTGACGCCATGCTTGCGGCAAAGCTCCGAGACCGGCGTGCCTGCCTCGTGCTCCTTCAATATGCCGATGATCTGTTCGTCTGTGAAACGATTGCGCTTCATCCTCTGGTCCTCTCAATGGGCCAGAGCTTACTTCAAAATGGATTATTTCAACGGGGCAAGGTCACAACTCATGCACGTGAACGAGCCGCCCGGACCAGGGATGCCACGGATACAAAAGCTCGCGAACCTCGGTCCCGTGGGTGTTCTGTCGTCGTGTTGTACAATGAGGTTCGGCCACATGGCGCCATCGGCAATAAGGTACCAATCTTACTGATGAATCCGGGAGGCGTAACCAGCCCACCTCCCTGAATGAAGCCGGAAAACTCCAGCCTCCGGTGGTCCAGAATCCTGGGGCGGTTCATAATAGGCCGGACTCTAATCCATTCTGGAGGAAATTCTCAGTGGCAGGTCAGGTGAACTAAGAAAATTTGCGACAGGCCCCTGGAAAACGTTCTTTGCCAGATCCACTCCTATCATCGTATTGATCATCCGCCGACCTCTCTGTGTTGTGGCCTTCACCACATCACCTTGGCACATTGCAATGCCGTTTAGGGGAGGACGGCAACCACCCCATCTGCAAAACGACAGCAGGGCCAATTCGCAGCTTCCACTTATGGCAAAGGAATTGGAGCATGATGAACGTTTGCCTTGCGCGGGCTTTCTGCCCAATTACGTGTCTTTGGCACGGTCAGTAAACGCGGATGGCCGAGCGGACGGCATTGATTGCCGAAAGCAAGAGGAACGAGCGATGGAGCGATGGCGCGAATCGCTACCCATCCCAATTCCTTGAATTCTTGTGGCAGGATGGAACGATAGTAGAGGGATATTCTGTTCTTTGCCAAACTGCCTTTTAATCGCTCCAGATATTGAGAGTGCGAAAGGCCGGGCTCGGCTTCGTAAACTTCCTTTGGCGGCAGAGTTGGTTCTGTCAAAATATATGCCGCCGGTAGCATTTCCTGGAACCCGTAGAGAACCGCTTGCCACATTGGCTCGACAGCGTTGCAAGCAAGCGGTAAAATGTTCTCGAAGATCGTTGCCGACTTTTTGTGCTCATCCCGCATCCATAGCCACACGGCTGTCGCTTCATCCAAGGCTTTTTGACAAGCTTCGCTATGCGACAGGGCTGCGCCTGCTCCAAGTGCCAAACAAGGCCGGCGTCGCGCGCGGTCCAAAATAACGCAAGCGGCAACCGGAATGCCAAGGTCGGTTGTCATATCCCGTAATATGACGTCCTGATTGGCTTTCCCCAATTGTTTAATGGTTTGCTGGGTCTCTTTTAAAAGATACGATGCTGAATTGGGAATGCATGGCGTTATTGCTTGTGTTTCCCAAATGATCGACAGTGCATCCCGCTCGACTAACTCTAGTATAGCGGATATCAGTGCTTGCGTCTCGTTTCTGTGGGCTGCGGCACCTGTTGAGCCCATCAAGCTGATGTGCGATGGTTTATGCAAGAGCAATAGATCTACAGGCACATAAACGGGTGTGTTATCAATAAGATTGTACGCCTCTATCCAATCATAGGTACTATCTGTGAAACCCGTCCAAGGAAAGTCTTTGCGAGCACATTGGTTTTCTGAAAAGAGGGGCATGGCTGCCATGTCTAGAGCTTGTCCCGGTAAGTCGTGGCGGGTACCACGCCTTAACATTTGTGGGGCTGGTGGACATAGCAGGGAATACCGTTCAATGAACTCGCCGAGAGCTTTCAAGACTGCCAGATTGCGCTTAGTGGAAAAGCCGGATGCGTTGACCGGAGACCGCAGTCGGTTGTGACCCTGGATCAGTAAATTGTGATAGGCCGCTAAATCTCCCGGCATCCTCAGTGTTTTTACCGAGAAGGAAGGACCAAGAACTTCGGCGATATATTTCAATACAAAGTCCGGGCCCGGGCACCGTTGGGGGAATAAGGCTGACATTGAAACCAAAACCGTGCTAAGGGAAAGGATGTGATGACTGCAATAGGTCCTTCACGTTCAAGTCTTCGGCTATCCGGCCCAGCTTCTTCGGAATATTCAGGAGACGAGGGTGCGCCAACGGCCTTAAGAGGCCCAAGGACTGTCTTATCAAACTGGTCGAAACAGCGCGGACAACATACAGTCCGACCTCCTCCGCTTCGCATTGCGTCAAGTTGAATAAACAAACGTTGTGGCCGGAATCAGTCAAAAGCTTTCGAAGCTGGCGCAAGTCTCCCTGATTATATTGTTCCGGCACTAAGGCTTCTAGTCCAACATAATTGGAATTCTGTTGGAGTAGAAAACTAAAATGATGACTATTTTGAGGGTCTGCATAAAATAGAGATTGCAACGAAAAATCTGTATGGCGCCGGTTTTGCAAGGATTCAGCATCAAGTTTTCGAATACCATTGACGCATAAATAAGCGGTGGAACGCCAACTGGTAATCGCCTCTGAAATTGCCCGTTCAAGCGCTTCATAAGGGCTAAGGCGGGCGGCGGTTCCGATTGCAAGGGCGGGCAGGGATGTTTCATTGATGGCAATGGCGATCACGGCCGGTATGTTTGTATCGTTGGTCAAGTTGAAAGCTCGAAGCTGAAGCCCGTTTTGTTCTGCTGCGACAACCGCGGGAACTGCTTTTATTTCATCGGGATGAATTTCAGCAACCTTGGCCCGAGTTTCCCAAACCATGGTCCAAGCGTCTCTCTCGACCAGCTCCAGGATGGCCAGGGCCGCGGCTTTGTCCTTAGTGCGAGCGCAGCTTGTCCCTGTAGAGATAAGATCGGTGAAAATTGGTTCCTGGCTAAGGTGGCGATAAGGCAGATAGACCAGTGACGCGGGCAAATAAGCTTCCGCTCGGTCAGCTAGAGACCAACCTTTTACCCAAGCGATGGGCTTCTCAAAATCGGGCTTAGCAATGGGAAAGGTGGGGTCGGCATATTGCGAATCCAGATAGAATAAAAGCTCCTTTGCGGAGGAGAAAGATAATGGCATCTGCTCGAAAGGCAGAACTGTGAAATCATTGGGATTATAGTTGGACAGGCTTGTGCGCTCAACCGCCTCACCAATGGCTGAGGCGTAGGCCCATTGCCAATTGGCACTGCCACCGCCGAACACCCGTTCGGGCGCGAGATGACGCCCCCACTTTTTCCCGCCCGTCGCCAACCAGTTTCGGGTAGTATATCGATCTGGAGAAGCACGACGTTCAAGACATGAAGAAGCCAACCCAATCTTTGAACTGATCAAGGGTCTGGAAAAAGTGAAGGTTTGATAAGCAGGCACTTCCGGCATGCTGGATGTCGAGAACATCGTCATTCACCTCTGCAAGAGCGAAAACTTTTCTTCAATGGAGACATAGTCCTCGAAGCCAAGATGGTTCTGCCAATCATATAAAATCTTGAAAAGGGAGTCGCCGGTCGCTCTGTCGATGGCCATGGGAAAGGATGCGTCGCTTTGGCTTTGCAGGACAGCTGCGAAATGGCTATATCGATTAACGCAGAATTCCATCACGGACGCTGAAACCGCATGTGCAAGGCGGCCTTCTAGCAGAACGAAACGCCCAGGCGCTAGTGGCCCAGGATCCCCTATCTGTTGATGCAAAAAATCCGATAAAGGCGGCAGCTCGTCGCGGTATGCACTTAAAACTTGCGAAAGAGTCTCTTGCGGGAAAAGTAAATGGCTACAACCTGCTGAGAAGAGGCAGCCGACATAGTTTGCCAGCCCCTCAGCCAAAAACAAGGACGAAAATGGTAGAAGGCCATGGCATATCTCATGAGCAACAACGTCTGTCTGCAGGCTATCTGGTGATAGGTTGATCTCAGGGCAGCCTTCTCCATAACAAGTATAGGAGACGCTGTTGGCATTGGAGTGCAGTTTAAATCGAAGTGGCGTTATAGAAGCGCCAAGCTTGCAAGCAACCTCTGATACAAGCGACGTTAGCCAATAACTCAGCTGTTGTCTGTCTTCAAATTGCTGGGGAGTATGGCGAGACTTCATAAATCAAACACACCCTCCAATTGCTGTGTAGAGGATGGATTCTTCAATGCCATCAACGTTAATGAGCTTTTCCAGGCGACGATCGAAGAAACCGTTTATCGGGATGATCGATAAGCCTAGGGCCTGCCCCACATACATAACGTTGTGGATCAGATGGCCGGCTTCGATATTTACAAGGCGGTAGGCTCTTTCACCATATTTGAAGGAAGTTCGCTTGAAGATAGCCGTGACGAAAAAGCAAACGGCGGCTTTTTCCAGCATCTTTTCCCCCAGATAAGCCTCCTTTACCTTGGTGCGCACATCCCCGCTCTCCAAGCAATTGATGCATTGGTTTCGCACATCAAAGTGATAGACTCCCTCCTCGACGCCCTCGACGTTGAGTATGATTGGGTAAATCTCCAGAGGATAGAGCCCCCCACCGGATGGGTATGTACGCCCATCCCTGCTTGTATTTTCTCCAATACCAATGGCGCCGTTGATACCTGCTCCATAGACAAGCAAAGTCGACAGTTCTTCCAGGGTTATCGGCTTTTCAAGCAACTTGCGGTTTGTGCGCCTGCTTTTAATCAATGTTCCTATGGGCGTATCCAAATTCTCCCAGGTGGCAGGCGTGAGATTAATACGCGGGAAGTAACCATAACTTTTGGATTTACCGGCAACTGCATTGATTATTTCCATCACCGCGGGCGAGCGTTTCGGATCCTCCGCGCCAAAGCTAAAGAGAAACTCGCTTGTTTTGGTTGCTTCATGGTAGTCCTGAGATAATCGGGTCTCAAGATCACTTGGTTCGACGAACCAATATCGGGAAACGCCCTGAGGTGACTTAGCCATGTCTAGTGATCCCCACCATGTGCAAATGTTAAATGGAAGACGATCTCCGCCGCTCGACGGCTTTTATACCCCGATCGGGATAGTTGCATCAAAAGGGGAACCAGATGGGTATTTTGAGCGATAAGCGTCAGAGCCTTCTCGCTTCTTTCTTCATAGCCGCCAAGCCCCCCAATGGCGAGCCGGTAGTGATCGATCCTGGCATTGAAGAGCCATTGCTGGATTTGTTCCGGCTTTGGTGCGGCTGCAAGTTGGTCTAACAAGAATTGTTGGTGCACCTTGGAGGGAATACGGCCGAGAATATGCCGGGTTAATTCCTCGTCAATGTTGCCGATGAAATCGACGAAACAACAGCGGCCTTCTGGCGTCAGATTGCGTTTGAGCCAAGTTAGAAACGCTGGCGGATCAGGCATAAGGCGCAGCACAGAATACACTAAGATCAGATCATATTTCCTGGCCGCCTGTGGAAAAGTGCGGAAATCTAGGCGCCAAAGCGGTGCCGGAATATCTAGTCTATCGGCTTTTTCGGTGAGTGACTGTCGTCCTAGCCATTCAGCTGGTGCTCCATCCAGGATGGTGGGGTCATTTTTGCTAACCTGCGCCAACGATAGCTCTTCAAACAGCAAGCGTGGCAGGTAGCTATAGCTTTTCTCGTACTCTATCGTGTGCGCGTGAGCTAACGGGTCTTCATACCAGTGGCAGGCCTGTTGCCTGACTAGCGAGAATGTTCTGGTCTCGTTCGTGTAACTAACACCTTTTTGCAAGTAGCGATCCTCCGCATAACGGTAATCTTGATCACGGGAAGGGGTGTGGATCAGGATTAAATCCGAAATCCTTTCCGTGGGCACGACCAAGGGCATCTGCGATTGTAACCAGGCGTGGATTCAAGATCGAGCGGACATTCCCCCGCGTTAGCGGTAGAAAGCCCGGAATAACGACGCGGATTACATAGAGGCCCAATGCCGCAGCTGAAGGATGGGTAATATCCGCGTAGATACAGATTGCCCTGACTGATCCAAGCCGTTCCAGCGCCCATTCAAGCTCAGCGTTGCTGACCGATTTGTCCGGAGGATTGGCAAAACGGACATCATCTTCTTTTGGTGCTTCAAAAAGGAAGCGACATTTTTCCGTTGCTTGAGGGAAGCCATAAAGATAAGCGTGATCGGACGGCTCTGGTAGTAATGTCATTCTATCTTGAGCTTCTTTATAGCTCGTTCCGTCCACATAAAGACGTGTGCTGATCCAGAAACTAGTCAACAAAGCCTCTTCAAGGGCGCGAAAACTCGCCTCCTCCCACGTAGCACGTGCAGCAGCTCCAAAAGAAATTGCTGCCTGATAGCCGGTTTTGTCGGCAATGGCAGCTAGGGCTACCGGAACGCCAGTGTCAGTGCTCAGGGCGACAATGGAAACATCAAAGCCCCGGCTTTCAATTTGCCGCAGCAGTGCTATACTTTTGCTGTCCAGGGGCTTCTTGATACCTGCCCACCGGTTTTCCCAATGAACTACAAATGCGTCTCGCTCAATGACTTCGTAAATGCCTGACAGGATCGCTGCATTTCTCTCGCGGGAGGTTGCAGTTCCTGTAGAGGTGTTGGCGTAGAGCAATTTCCCGTCGGGGGTATGAGCCGCGGCATTTGGGAATAAGCTAAACGCTGGTATGAGGCAGAGTTTGCCGGATGCGAGCTCGGACCCGTGGTGCCATAGTATTTCCATTTCCTCATGCCAACGAACAAGAGGGAAGGTTAATTGATCAATCCCTTGTAAAAGCAAATTGGGATCGAGTTCACCATCCTTTCCTGTATATCGTCCGGCTGTAAGTCCGAGATACTGATGCTGTCGCAACGAGAGACGCTCAAGCGCCTCTCCAATCGCAGCAAAAAAGGCTCGGTTTTTGGTTAAGCCGCCCCCGGCAGCAACAATCTCCTTTTGCTGAGATATGTCCCTTACGCTAGCAGTAACCGCATGAAGCATCCCATAATTACCGGGCACCCGATGAAAACTATAGCGGGTGAGGGGGCCAAAACGGTGCGACTTATGTAAAGCCAGATGAAGGCAGCTGTAGCTTAAGGGGATGTCCTGTAGCGGTTGTGCCATCGTTGCTGATCACATATCCCAGGTTTTGCAGAAAGGTTGGTTAAGGTGGGTGCCGCAAGTATCGCAAAAGGGCACGCGCAATAGCCTGTGACGTTCAGTTTCGAGATAGTTGAGATCAATGACGACCAAGGTTTGGAATGTAGCGGGATGCCCGACCCGGGCGATGGCTTTTTGCGCTTCTGCTGTGATGAACCCACTGGCGACCTGCAAAGTCGACGATGGGGCATCCGGTGCGCAAACAATCTTGTTGTGTGCCAAAGATTGTTTGAACGAGGCGAACTCTTCAGGATAAGGTAGATGTTGTTCTTCTCGCAATTCCAAACAGCGATAGCATCCAGTTTCACCCGGCACAAATAAGGGGCCGATGAAAGCCTGATGCCCGTCCATGTAGCCGCACAGCCACGGCTGTTGACCACCTGACAAACTGATCGCGTTTACTTTGGGAAAGAGACGTAGCCGCTCAATTGGATCGTCAGCGACAGCGATGACAAAATCCGCGGTTCCCAGCCTCCGCTTCAAATCCTCGTCATCGCTATACGGAGAGTATTCGAATCCCGCGAAATCAGGACGGTTCTCTCCGGAAGAAGTGGCTTCCTTGTTGACGGCCCAACTTATCGATCGGAGGGATAAGTCAATCAGACCGGACAGAACCTTTTCTGCAAGTCTGCCTTGACCAACCAACGCCACATCGCAGGCTTTGAGCTTTTCAAAGGCCTGTTCTGTTTCGTCAAAAACGTTGAACAAGTATTGTCTTGTGGGTGAGGATACTCGCTCATCCCGCTTTGACAGCGTGTCTGAAACGGCGTTTTCGTCGGTATAAACAACGACGCCAAGATTCAAAAAGTGATGAAGAGCTTCTTCAACATAGGCCGGTGGATAAGACGCCTGCAAATCAGTTTTCAGCTTTTCTTCCGTCTGTGGCCCATCATCAAGATGCTTTTTAAGTTCATCTAATAAGATAGCTAATTCGCGACCACCTCTGACTTTTCGCAAAATGGTCGCCCTATGACCTATGAGAAAGCCATCATCAATCGGTATGGTCCAATTTCGAGGTGAAAGTCGGAGCAAAGTCATTAACGGTTAACCTGCCATCATTGTAACTATTGACCTACAAAGAAGTATCCGATCGAGACCACGCATTTCCGACTGGATCGCGCATCCCGTTGTACTAGGAAGATGATGAAAAATCGGAAGATCTCAAAAGCCCGCAACGCTCAGGTCATGGCAACCTCTATAAATATTTGCCATGGCCAAACCTAATAGTCGTTAGGAGGTCGAGCAAGTGGTGCAGGTCGTGCGGTAAAATACAACATCACTGTTTGCATCAATCTGACATTCGTCGTACTCAATCACTTCGATATCAAACAGAGGTTTGTCTGTCTTCGCCAAAATAGTTTCGTTTTTTCCGGTTGTGGGCGCGACTGTCAGCGTATCCGAAACTACGTTGTTCATTTCGTTCACTCCGATGAATTTTGCGGTTCGCTATACGCGGGAAAAGATCAGATGACGGACTTTGGACTCTTTCCCGCCGTGCGCCGTCAGATGTACTTCCATTTCGAAGCGGTTTTTGCCCTTGATGTTTAGAATATGGCGATATTTTTCCTTGCTATTGCGGTCATAGCATTCTACCTCGCCAGCCATTTCAAGGCGATTGTCACCGTTCTTATAGGATGCTTTGGACGAGCCAAAGCTGCCGTAGCTGTTGTAAAAGCTTTCATTCATTGTTCTTTTGCCGTTTGCGTCCGCCAAGCCAGCGGCATAACCAATGATGCAGCCTCCGGCCCATCTGTCGTTGGAGCTTTCACCGGACCAGTTCAAGTGAAAATATCGCCCATCGGCCGTTAGGCTTATTTCGGCCGTACCAGTGGTATCCAGCTGGGTAGTGGGGTCATTGGCAGTATCTTCTGGGTAATAGGGCCAGATCTTGCCTTCAAATTTCCACGCACCACAAAGGTCTTTGTGAAGCGGTTCAAGTCCTATAAAAGCATCAGGACCATAATGTTGCTGCACGCTGAAAGCCATGAGAAGAACTCCTCTATTAGGTGCGCTTGCGGCTCGACGCGTACTTCAAAGTTAGAAGTATCTAAAATCAATATTTAGACGTTTTCTTCATGAAGTTGCTATCAAGCACCGGATATTGGCTGCAACGCCGCCCCAAACGTGAGTGCGTTTGAGTGGTACTATGCGCCGCAAAATCTAATTATGAGTATTTTAGGATCTAGTAAATGAGTAAATTTGCTCACTTTGTGAATTGATCGAAACAAAAGAATTTGCTCGGATGCCGCTATTCGCATCATGAGGACAAAAGGGCTTCCGGCTATATCACCACGGCGGAAGCCCGCGAGATCATGCGGCACGTCGGGGCGGGCGAGCCCGACGAGCGCGGCGCGATCATTCGCGCCTTCAGCGCGCCCATCGTTTGCCGACAGGAGAAGGGCAGCGAGCATTGGCCGATCAATACCGGCCGACTGTGCGCCGAGGATGCGGCGTGGGGGATGATTTTCGGGATCGAGGACGGCTGGTTTCGCTATGACCGGTCCGGCTTTCTGCAATGGTCCGAGCTTGGCCGCGAGCGGTATGCGGCAGGCGAGAGCATGACCTACATGGAGGCGAGCGGCCAAGCTGCTTTCGCGTTCTGACCATGCGGTTTCGTTGCTCCCGTTGCGGGGAGGGGTGGCCCGACCATCCCTACACCCGCGTCCCTTGCCCCATATGCCATGTGAAGGCGGGAACATGGTGCAAGCGTCCGTCCGGTCATCGCGCCGCCGAGCTTCATATCGACCGCGAGCACGCCGCCCTTGCGGCCGGCGCGGCGCAGCTATCCCTCGATCTGCAGGGCATTCATCATGGGTGATAAGAGCGTAGAGGACTCCCATCGGCGGCACGGAACCGAAAAACGAACCTGACCGCCCCGCCTTGAGCGCGGACGGTCAATGGCGTGCCGACTATCGGAAGGCGCAACATCAGCGACCGCTTGCCGGGATACAGCCCGACCTATTCGGCGGTCCCGCGATCGAGCATCGCTATCGGAACGCGCCGCACCGTTTGCAAGACGGCTGGATGCCCGACTACGAGATCGAGCGGTTTCAAGACCTGACGCCTGAGCAGCAGGCGCAGCGTCCTGCCGCCGATCCGCAAACGCCGAGGACGCACCACCATCAACGGCTGCGAAACATGGCGGGAATGGGATGGCACGATGTTCACGACCACCCGCGATCGCCTCACGCGCAAGCGCATCATGCCGCTCTTTTCGAAGCGCTCATAGGAGGATCGCCCATGCCGACATTGCGAAACGTGCGCATCGATCTTGACCCCGTGGACCGGGCCACCATTACCGCCGCGTTGATCTTCTGGCGCGATGCGGAAACCCGCCCGGACGAGTTGGAATATCTGTCATGCGGGTTGGCGAATTCGCCGCCCTCGATGCGCAGGGTATCGACAAGCTCGCCGCCGCGATCAACCAACGGCGACCTTCCCGGTGATGACGCGGGGAATTGACGGGGATGATCGAGGATCAGGAGAGGAGGGCCGGAACCGGCCCTTCTCGAGAGGAACGGTTTTGGCCGAAACATGCGCTCCTGGAGCCTGCATCGGGGCGTCGAACCCCGGCGCCGGCTTTGCTGCGCAAGACAGCCCATCGCTGTTGTTCTTGACAACAACGATGGGTGATGTTATTAAAAACAACATGGAAGCCGTGCTGATCGAAAAATCCAGAACCGCCGTCAGCGATACGGCATTTTTCGAAACGGTTCTGTGGCATGTGCCGATACCCGTGCCCGGCAGCAACCACCATTTCAAATATCGTCTGGCGCTGATCGTCAACGGCGAGTGCGTCATGCGTTATGACAATGAGCGCGGCAAGGGCGATCATCGCCATCTCGGTGATATCGAGGAACCGATAGAATTCACAACGCTGGAAGCATTGTTCGATGCGTTTCAGGCGGACATGGAAAGGATACTCGCATGAGGACGCTCGTCATCAGACTAAGCTCGATTGCCGATGCCAAGGCCCGCTTCGTGAATGCGGGGCAGAAGGCATTGGAAGGCGTCGTCGTTCCCGCTACGCCGTCGGTGAATTTTCCAAGCTACGACGACATGCACAGGGTTCTTGCGCCGCCGCGGCTTGCGATCGTGAAGGCGATGGCAGGGCAGGGGCCGCTGGCGATACGGGAAGTCGCCCGACGTGTCGGCCGGGACGTGCAGGCCGTCCATAAGGACGTGACGACGCTTGTCAACGCGGGTGTCCTGGACCGGACTGACGCCGGCGTCGAATTCCCCTATGACCAGCTTCATTTCGAGTTCGATGTGAAGGCGGCCGCCTGATCCGGTCGCCAATCAGGCCATCGTTTTCTGGCCGCACTGGGGTTTCGGTTTGTATCCGTGCGACCGCCCCTTCCTCCCGATGGAAATGGTGGACTTCCCTCTTGCCACCAGAGCCGATGCGCCCCCAGCGCCGCGTCAAGCAGGCCTCCCCAAACAACGTCGGCTCGATTGACATGGCGTAAAATCGGGCCATGTTTTTCGAAGCGTCGAAGCGTTCGACATTGAGCTGGTAGTGTTGCGGGTACTGTCACATTGATTGCGGTAAGGAAATTGAGGTAGCAGCGCGCCCATGACCGTGAGTGCACCGACCTACAAGAACCACCGCTATCCGATCGAAATCGTAGCCCGTGCTGTCTGGCTCTACTTTCGCTTTAATCTGAGCCTGCGCGATGTCGAGGAAATGCTGCTCGATTTCGGGATCGTCGTTTCCTGCGAGACCATCCGCCGATGGTGCCGAAAACATGGCCTTGATTATGCGCGCCGCATACGCCGCAAGGCGCCGACGAAAGGCGATGTCTGGCACCTCGATGAAGTCGTGGTGCGCATCAACGGTCAAGCGACGGCCTACAGAAATATCCCTGCTTGTGAGTCTGACGAATCATCACCGGACAAGATCGAGGTGCTGGATCCGAGCCATCCGTTATTTGGACGCTCCTTTAATGTAATCCGTGAGGTGGGACGTAGAGGCGGCAACTTCGCGCCTTCGTATGAGGTTGAACATCGTGGTGGATCGACCTTGCTGATACCCGTGTCAGCGACACAGGGATATGTCGAAGCCACGAATCAGATTAAACTTAGCGTTGAGGCAGTTCGGGATCTTATCGCGGTGGCGGAAACTCTCGAAGGTCATGATGATCGAACCGAAGAACCTGTGGGCGACGTTATCACCCGCGTTGCGGCGTCAGATTCTCGACGACGTCGCCGCAGTTCTGGCGGAGGTATGTCATGAAGTCCGAACTGGTCAAGCCCACCCATCTGGCACGCAGAGCGGTTGTTTACGTCCGTCAGTCGACACCGCATCAAGTCATAAGCAATCAAGAGAGCCTACGGCTACAGTACGCGCTCCGCGAGCGCGCTCGTGAACTTGGCTGGCATGAAGCCGATATTGACGTTATCGATGCCGATCTCGGCATCAGTGGGGCCTCTACGACCGGCAGGAACGGCTTTAAGGAACTCGTCGGACGGGTTGGTCTGAGTGAGATCGGTTTGATCCTGTCGATCGACGTGACCCGACTTGCTCGCAACTGTTCGGATTGGTATCCGCTGCTTGATATCTGCGGCCTGCGCGGCTGCCTCATTGCCGATCGCGATGGCGTCTATGATCCCGGCAGCGCCAATGGTCGTTTGCTTCTCGGTCTGAAGGGAACCATCTCAGAGCTTGAGCTGCATACAATCCGGAGCCGTTTGACCGCAGGTCTGCTTGCCAAGGCTGAGCGCGGCGAGCTTGCCCTCATGCTGCCGGTTGGTTTGGTGCGCGATGCGAGCGGGGTGGTCGTAAAAGATCCTGATCTAGGTGTTCAGGAACGGCTGGAGCTTGTGTTCCGGACATTCCTGAAGTTCCGGACCGTCGCCAAGGTCATGCGCGTCCTAAATGATCGGGACCTTCCCCTGCCGCGCCGCGACCGGTTTGGCGAACTACGCTGGGCGCGAGCAACGGTCTCGGCGGTGGCCCGGATCTTGAAGAATCCCGCCTACGCCGGTGCCTTCGTTTATGGACGGACCCGCTTTCGCGCCGCCGGGCGTGACGGCGGTTCAGAGGCGAAAACACCCAAGGATATTAAAGACTGGCGGATCATCGTGAAGGATCGCTACCCCCACTACATCGACTGGTCAACCTATGAGAAGATCCGCGATATTGTGCGAGACAACAGAGCCGAATACATGCGTGCCAAAACCAGGGGAGCTCCCCGTGATGGCGAATTGCTGTTGCACGGCATCGCCTGGTGCGGGCGATGTGGCTACAAGATGTACGTCCGCTATAAAGGTGGCGGAGAGTATGCTTGCAACCACCTGCATTCCCACTCTGGCCTGCCGGACTGCCAGCGTGTCCGTGCGGCTCAGATCGATGCAGCTGTGGCGGACGCTTTCCTGGCCGCGTTGGCGCCTGGGGAGCTTGACGCGCTAGCGCGGGCTCGGCAGGCACAACAGCAGGTCAACAAGGCCTTGCGCGCTGGCGCTGAACGGGAGCTTGAGCGCAAGCGCTACGCCGCGGCGCTGGCAGAACGCCAGTTCAATCGCGTTGACCCTGATAATCGTCTGGTCGCCTCCGAACTCGAGCGTCGATGGGAAGCAGCGTTGAGCGAACTTCGCGCTGCTGAAGATGCCGTTGCCCAACGAGCATCGACTGAACCCGCCAAGCGCACTGGGTTTAGCAAAGACCTCAACAACAAGGTCGTTGCGTTATTCGATAGCCTTCCCCAAATCTGGGCCAACGATGCGACGACCGACGCTCATCGCAAGGCACTATTGCGGTGCCTTGTCGAAAAAGTCGTCCTTGACCGCGGTGAGCGCGACGTTGCTTTGGCGAGGATCGTGTGGCGTGGCGGCGCCGTGACTGATCTCCACGTCAAAATGAAAGTCAATTCCGTCGCCAAGCTCACGCGCGGTGAAGAACTGCGCGCGCGTCTGCTGGAGCTCGCTCTGACGGGCGTGCCCGACGATCAAATCGCTGAAATACTGACGCGCGAAGGACACCATTCACCCAATTGCGAGGACAAGGTTTTGCCGATCACAGTGCAACGCCTCCGCCTTGCAGCGGGCATCAAGGCAAAGGCGCAGCGCAACAGATGGACACACGAACCTACTTTGCTCAGCGCCGTACAACTGGCCGCCAGGCTCGATATTCCTGTCAATTGGATTTACGTCCAAATCAGGCGGAAGCGCCTGCTCATCGACCAGCAGTCAACCGGAGCATATTTGTTCCAAAATTCCCCAGCGGTCGTCAACGCGGTTCGCGACCTTCGTAACCGCACCATTAATCACCTCGATCTGAGAATCATTCAGCCTCACCAGGAGGGGCATCAACATGCGTAGTCGTGGGAAGGGATCGATTGGCGTCGTCCTGATTGGGGTGCGCCACCGGCCCGTGTCGGGTGATTTTATCCCACTGAAACCACTGGTTTTTATGGAAATTTATCCTGACTCGTGGTAGTCAGGATCATGTCTAGCGCGACGACAAATCTTCCGGACGATCCAGCCTTTCTCAAGGCAATGATTGCCGCTTTACAGGCGGAAAATGCGAAGATGTCGGCCACATTGCAGGCGCATGACCAGTTAATCCAAACGCTGCGGCTGCGCATTGCCAAGCTGAAGAAACAGGTCTTCGGCAAGTCCTCCGAAAAGATTGAGCGTGAAATCGAGCAGTTGGAACTGGCGCTTGAGGATCTGTTGATCGCCGCCGCTGAAGGCAGTACGGCGCCAATCGATGAACCTGATGAGGCGGCGTCTGTTGTTCCCTTGGCGGATACGTCTGAAAAGATCATGCGCCGGCGCCCACGCGTCTCGGACAAGGCGGTTCGCGAGCGCCGAGAGCTCGATCCTGGCTCCTGCTGCCCGGAATGCGGAGGTGAATTGCGTCTTGTCGGTGAGGACGTCAGCGAAATCCTCGACATGATCGCCGCGCAGATGAAAGTCATCGAGGTTGCTCGACTGAAGAAGTCCTGCCGCTGCTGCGAGAAAATGGTACAGGTGGCAGCACCCAGCCGCCCGATACCGGGCAGCATGGCGGGCGCCGGCCTTCTTGCTTATATTCTGGTCTCGAAGTTTGACGACCATTTGCCACTGTACCGGCTGAACGAGATCTTCGCCCGCATGGGCGCCGACATTCCCGACAGCACGATGGTTGATTGGTGTGGTCGCGCCATGCAGGTGCTTCAGCCTCTCATCGAGCGGATCGAAACGGCGATTATGGCAAGTGACCTCCTTCATGCCGACGACACCCCGATCCGAGTGCTGGATCGCTCGCTGCGAGACAAGGGGTTGGGCAAGGGTGTGAAGAAGGGCAGGATCTGGACGTATGTCCGCGATCAGCGTCCATGGGTGGGGACTTCCCCGCCCGGTGCAGTCTACTATTTTGCTCCTGACTGGAAAGAAGAGCACGTGCACCGCCACCTCAAGCAATCAAGCGGCATCCTTCAGGCTGACGGCTACAAAGGGTATGGCAAACTATACTCGCCTGGAGAAAAGGGAGAATCTCGCTTCAAGGAAGCCGCCTGCTGGGCTCATTGGCGACGAGACTTCCACGACATCTGGACATCAAACAAGTCGGAGATTGCGCGAGAGGCTCTCGATCGCATCGGAGCGCTTTACGACATCGAGCGTGGCATCAACGGGCAGCCTCCTGAGATCCGTCTTGCTGCGCGTCAAAAGCAGAGCAAGCCTAAGGTCGATGCATTCCGCCACTGGGCTGAAGCTCAACTCACGCGCATTCCGGGCAAAAGCGATCTGGCGACAGCTTTCCGCTACGGATTGAGCCGATGGTCTTCGCTCTGTCTGTTCCTCGAAGACGGCCGCGTCGCGATCGACAACAATGCCGCCGAGCGGGCACTACGTCCGATAGGCGTGGGAAGACGGAACTGGCTCTTCGCGGGAGCCGATACGGGAGCGGAGACCTTGGCACGCGCCATGACGATCATCGAGACGGCAAAGATGAATGGTCTTGATCCGCAGGCCTATCTGGCTGACGTGCTCGATCGCATCCACGATCACAAGATCAATCGGTTAGACGAATTGCTTCCGTGGAACTGGTCGGCGATCACCACAGTCGACGCAAAGGCAGCCTGATGGCGGCAGTCACCTACGTCCGTACGATCAAATTTGTTGCCGAAATTCTCGAAGAGGACCCGGAGCTTCTTCAGGCAATCGTCTCCAACGATGATAATCTGAGCTACGGCAGCATCATCTCCGTGTACACCGGAGACGACGAATCCGTGACCGCACTGACAGACGACGGCATGGACGAATTGGAGCAGATGCTCAAAGACGCCCGCCGCTCACCCCAAGAATGGAACGACTTCCTCGACAGCTTTGTTGACGACGAGCTGCTCGTCGCTCGCATCAAAGCAAAATCTCGGCGGTAGCAATCGGGCGGTTACTGAACGTCTTCCATGTCGCAAACTGCGGGATCGGAACCATGAAGTTGCGTCGGGCATAGCCGACGAGACCCTCGACGTTCCCCTTGTCGTTGCCTTTCCCCGGACGGCCATAGCGGTCCCGGATCAGGTAGTGAGACAGGAAACCGCTGAACAGCGCCGCCCGCTTGCGGGTGCCATCGGGCAGGATCTTCGCCACAAGGCAGCGATCATTGTCGTAGACGATCGATTGCGGCACGGCTCCGAAGAAAGCAAACGCATGGATGTGGCCATCGACCCATGCCTCCGATACCGCCGCCGGATAGGCCCGCACATAGCAGCCGTCGCTGTGCGGAAGATCGAGCACGAAGAAACGCGCCTTCTGCTCGACGCCGCCGATCATCACCATCGCCTCGCCGAAGTCGGCCTGCGCATGACCCGGCGGATGTGACAACGGCACGAAGACTTCCTGGCGCCGCTGATCTCGCTCACGCATGTAATCCTTGATGATCGTGTAGCCGCCGGTGAACCCACATTCATTGCGCAGGCGGTCGAACACACGCTTGGCCGTATGGCGCTGCTTGCGCGGCACCTTCATATCCTCGTCGAGCCAATGCTCGATCGTCGAAACGAACGCATCCAGCTTCGGTCGCCGGATCGGTGATCGCCGCTGATAGCCGGGTGGCGTCGAATACGACACCATCTTCGCGACGCTGTCGCGCGATATGTTGAAATGCTTTGCTGCCTGACGCTGCGTCATCCCTTCGGAAACAGCCAGGCGAACCTTCAGATAAAGTTCCACGGTGTAGATCCCCTGTCCCTCCTGCGTTCATTGCAGAAAGGAAATAGGTGGCCGGATTTTACTCCGCCCGCGGCCGGATTATTCCGCCGCTACCGTGGCCGACTTTTGCACCGCCGCTCTCATCGGCGGCGGTGACGTCAAATGTAATCCCGGAGCGCATGGCGGATCGTCGCACACTCGAGAACCCATGGGAATCCAAATCGGACTCTTTTGTCTCGATCAATCCACTAGAAAATTGAGGTGTAGTAACTCCAGTCCCTAAAATCACTCCGGATGGACAACCTTCTCAAGGTTTATATGTAGCCGACAATGGCACCCTCGAAATGGCGACTGCGATAAAAAATATCCGGTCGTACCGGCCTTTTCCTCAATGGATAGTAATTGGACGATATCACTCAGACAGCGCTCAGAATCCAGTTCGAAAGAACGGTCTTCGGCCTTTCGCCGGCCAAGATATCGACAACTTCGCCGCGCTTAAAGATTACAAGGGTCGGAATGGAGAGCACACCGAACTGCGCGGCGAGTTCCGGGTTCTCGTCGGTATTCAGTTTGGCGACTTTGACCTTGCCTTCTAACTCGACGGCGATTTCTTCGAGGACGGGAGCAATTCTCTTGCAGGGGCCGCACCATCCGGCCCAGAAATCGACGAGGACGGGGTCTCCGGATTCCAAAACTTCCGACTGGAAGTTATTTTTATCGACTTTGACAACAGGCATGTGCAGCTCCTTTAAAGGGGATTTGGGTCATGTGATTGCGCGATCTAAATGTCATGATGTCGACCTATGTCACACCTCTTTCTGTCATTAGACGGAGTAGTACATCTGGAATTCAACCGGGTGCGGGGTTGTCTCTAAGAGAGTGACTTCTTCCATTTTCAGCTTGATATAGCTGTCGATGAAATCGTCGTCGAAGACCCCACCGGCCTTGAGGAACGCGCGGTCGTTGCTGAGACTGTCAAGAGCCTCGGGCAGCGATCCGCAGACGGTTGGAATTTTTACCTTTTCGCACAGCGGCAGTTCGTAGAGGTCTTTGTCGATCGCCGGGCCGGGATGGATCTTGTTCTTGATGCCGTCGAAGCCGGCCATCAGCATGGCGGCGAAGGCGAGATACGGGTTGGCGGCCGGATCCGGGAAGCGGACTTCGACGCGCTTGGCCTTCGGGTTGGAGCCGAACGGAATGCGGCAGGCGGCCGAGCGGTTGCGGGCCGAATAGGCGAGCAACACAGGCGCTTCGTAACCCGGGACGAGACAGCCGCGAAAGGACGAACCGTCGATCATGAAACCTTCAGTCATTATGTTCGTGTCGATTATTGCGACGTCGTATGTCATGTGATGCAACTTGCCGCCCATGTCGGTGAAGCGGAAGTCGATTTCTTGAACGTCGTTATCCTTGATAAGCTTGAGCAGCCTTTTTAGGGGGTCCATGTCGCCTGGTCCTTCGCGGCGTTAATCAGAAGTCAGCTTAAGTCCCCTTGGGACGGCAGCATTTTCAGTGGGCTTGATGTCGGGACGATTTCTCCTCTCGCCTGTCTTTTGAAGCGGAATGAAATCCAGAATCAAAACATCCCGGAAGGCGAATGTATTATTTTCGAAAATCTCTACAGGGGACAATTTATGATAGACGGATTCATCGTCTATAATGTAGTTCTCCCCCATTTCCCGCATCAGGAAACTATCTAGTTCGGATTTTTCATTGTCGGCGATGTGAACACGTCCGCCGTCAGCGCCGCAATACGTCAAGAGAACCACTGAAATGAAGCGCTCACCGTCCTTGTGATAACCGGGCGGGCTGGTCTCACACCGTTGCCCGGGCAAGGCGCAGTAGCGCATGACGTGGAGATTGACCTGATAAGCCTGCCCGGCATTCGAGAGCGGCAATCTGGCTACCTGCTGCGATATCAGCTTGTAAATGCCGACATCGGTGGAGAGATCGGCTGCAAGCGGTGCATATCGGCGCTCAACACCGCCCAGTTCCGGATTGTGCGACACATCCTGAAAATAGGGTCGAACTTCTCCAAGATGACGGACCTCAACGCCCGTGCCGGTCACGAGGGCGCTGTATTGGTCAAAACTGCGATAACGTTTGCCAGTCCTGTACCATTCATCTGCCGGCAGATCCCACGAGCCAGATGCCATGCGCGCGAGCATATATGCGAGATCTCGGTCCAGTTGCAGCGGCCTTTTTGTGTAACCGCGAGCTTCGATATCTGCGCGAGCATCGGCGTGATGCGAAAATTCAACGAGAATGTTTTTCACCGAATGGCCTCCACAATCTGTACTGCTACCGCAAATCGGCAACTGACGAACATCGTACCGTCCGTTTCGGGAAGTGGCATCTCAATACGAAGTTTTTGCCACACAAAGCGATCGGTTTCAGCCATGACGGTTTCCTTTGAGAGTGTCATTGAGTGGAAGGTCTGGGTCTCTAAGAAAGGCATTCGCATCGGGTTTCTCTCCAAACGTTCTTCGGCGGATATCGGTCTTCGGCGGCCGCGAGCTCGCCATAGCGCGGCGGCCCGAACACCTCCTGGAGTCGACGTCTCCTCCTGTTTAAGGTGAGTATTCTTATATTGTTGTATGAAAGCATCTTGACGGTTTTTCTGATGTATGACGTTGATAATCCATCATTCATACCAAATATCGCTTATGCTCGTCAAGTCGAAGTGCACTTTGCCGCGCAAAAAAACTCACCGCTCCATCGGAGCCGGCCTTTCGTCAGCCTCATTGAGTTTGGTTTTGTCGCAAACTTTTTAAAAGGCTGCAGAAGCGGCCATCGCTGGACACAGTTATGCCGCGAGTGCGGCGAATTGCTGAAATGCCGATTGGCCACTGGTTGAAAATTGGCGCTTGCGGATCATGTGAGCCACCTCGATCCCATCCAGTGTTGCTGACGATGACTGAAAGGATTTGAAGCCCTTCATGGGGCGGGTCAGCTTCTTGATAAACCGGTAGTCCGGTGTTTTCACGTTAAGTTTCTCTGGCTGGAAAGGTCAGCGGCTCGTGGATATTCAGGCGACACAGGCCGCAATTTTCCATGCATCGAAAGCTTCGAGCCGATGGTAGCGAATTGTTTGCGCGGCGCGGCGACGGGACGGAACTGAACTGAAAAGCAATTGCGGGTCGCTGAGTGCATGGAGACGAACCGTTGCAACGTGCCTGGTGATCGGTGGCCTTGCATGGTTCGTTCCCGTTTTCGAAACGGCAGATGGCTGTTCTCGGCCCGATTATTGAGGCCCTTGTGCGACCAATGGTCAAGGCCGGGTGCCACTTCCGCCTTTGCTGCACCGTAGGAGCGGAGCTTATCGGTGATGATCCGTTTGGGAGCAAAGCCATAGCGCTTCATTAACGCCACCAGCACGCGCTTCGCTGCCCTTTTATCACGCCGCTTCTGCAATATCTCTTCGAGAACGGTGCCATGTTGATCGACCGCACGCCAGAGCCAGAATTTCTCTCCAGCGCATTTCACAACGACTTCGTCCAGATACCAAATATCGCCGGGGCGCGCCTGCCGCCGCAAATTGCGTGCGATCTGGGGTCCGAACTTGGCGATCCAGCGGCGGACTGTCTCGTATGACACGTCGATTCCACGCTCGAGCAGCATTTCCTCAACTTCACGCAGACTAAGGTTGAACCGCAAATAAAGCCAGACCGCGTGAGAAACGATCCGTGGCGGAAAACGGTGACGCTTGAAGCTGATATCTCGTGTCTGCATCGCCGAAATCTACGCCCAACCCGTCAGGCAGGCAACCGCAGCCCAGTTAACGTGACAATACCCCTAAATCTTCTCGTCGCTCTCAATGCTTTGATGACAGAGCGAAGGCTCACGGCAGCAGCGCGCAGCATTAACCTCAGTCAACCGGCCATGAGCGCAGCCATTGGCAGGCTTCGCGCCTATTTCAACGACGAGCTATTTGTGATGCAGCAACGCAAGCTCGTCTCCACGCCGCGAGCCGAAGCGCTTGCCCCTGCAGTTCGCGATGCTCTTCTGCATATTCAGTCTTCTATCCTTGCTTGGGACCCACTAGTTCCGGCAGAGTCGGACCGGCGTTTCAGGATCATCCTTTCCGATTTCATGGCACTCGTATTCTTCGAAAAGGTCATAAAGCGGGTGGCGCGCGAAGCACCCGGCGTCAGCTTCGAGTTGCTCTCCCTCGATGATGATCCGGACGAACTTCTCCGCAGTGGCGATGTGGATTTCTTGATCCTTCCAGATTTGTTCATGTCAGCCGCCCATCCCAAGGCTAAGCTGTTTGACGAGAAACTGGTATGTGTCGGCTGCCCTACCAACCAGCAGCTGCGAGGAAAGCTTTCCCTTGAGCAATTCATGTCCATCGGACATGTTGCGGCCAAGTTCGGTCGGACGCTGAAGCCATCCGTTGAACAATGGCTGTTGCTTGAGCACGGTTTTAAGCGGCGTATCGATATCGTGGTGCCCGGCTTCAACTTAATCCCATCATTGCTATTGGGGACAAACCGAATAGCAACGCTGCCCTTGCGGCTCGTCAGACATTTCGAACCCACCATCCGCCTCCAGATCGTCGATCATCCGCTGCCTTCCCTCTGGTTCACGGAGGCTGTGCAGTGGCCCTTGCTTCACAATTCCGACCCCGGAAGCATCTGGATGGGTTCTGTCGCAAAACTTTTCACCGGGTTTGCAACCAGTATGGTAGGCGTAGATCCGGGTTGAAGATGAGCAGGCAGATTGAGTTTCCCGATCATGGTCGATTTCAAAGGCAGTCATTACCCGAAAGACGTGATTTTATACGCGGTATTTTTCTACGTGAGATATGCGGTCTCCTAGGTTTTGTCGCAAACTTTTTAAAAGGCCGCAGAAGCGGCCATCGCTGGACACAGTTATGCCGCGAGTGCGGCGAATTGCTGAAATGCCGATTGGCCACTGGTTGAAAATTGGCGCTTGCGGATCATGTGAGCCACCTCGATCCCATCCAGTGTTGCTGACCCGCCCCATGAAGGGCTTCAAATCCTTTCAGTCTGCGTCAGCAACACTGGATGGGATCGAGGTGGCTCACATGATCGTACGTGGAGCAGATTCGGTGGCGGCGTTTCGGCGCCGGGCATAGAAAGTGTGCATAACCGTACGCTTTGAGAACAGTTTGTCGGCTTGGGGGATTCCCTGAACGGGGCAAATCATGATTCGATTCCGTCATGAAGAAACGGCTCCCCTCCCCCGAGCATGCCGACACGCTTTCGCTGAATGCGTTGCGCGGATTGGTGACGGGTCTTCTGGGGCGGTCGCAGCAGGCGGAAGCCAGGCTTGAGAAGCTTGAGGCCGAGACCATCCAACTGCGCGAAGAAAACGCCGCCCTTCGCCTGGAAAATACCCGGCTGAAACTCGAGAACCAGCTGCTGCGCGATGAGATCGCCCGGCTGAAGAATCTGCCACCGCGGTCGCCGTTTCGATCGTCCGGCATGGAAAAGGCAACCGACACGAAGCCTGACGAGAAGCCGGGCGCCAAGAAGAAGCCACGGGGTCCAAAACTGGATGTGAAGCGGGTGAGCCGGCGGCAAGTCTTGCGCGCCGATGTTCCCAGCGGCTCGCGCTTCAAGGGATACAAAAGCGTCTACGTCCGCGACCTTATCCTCAAGGCCGAGCTCGTGCATTATCGCCGCGAATGCTGGGTGACGCCGGATGGAAAGACGGTGCTCGCGCCGTTGCCAGTGGGGATCACAGGCGGTTACGGGGCAAACCTCAAGCGGCTGTGCCTGATGCTCCACGCGCAAGGACAGGTGACGATGGCGCGGCTGACGACATTGCTGAACGATATCGGTCTGGACATCTCCAAGCGTCAGATCGTGCGGCTTCTGACCAAGGATCTGGATGGCTTTGTCGCTGAAGATGCGGCGGTGCTGCATGCTGGCCTGGTGTCGTCAGCCTACGTGACGGTCGATGATACTGGCGCCCGCCATGCCCATGCCAACTTCCACACGACCCATATCGGCGGCGAGCATTTTACCATTTTCCGCACCACGAAATCAAAATCACGGCTGAACTTCCTGTCGCTGCTGCGTGGCAGTTATCTGGACTACGTGTTGAACGATGCGGCTATCGACTATCTGGAGGAACGCCATGGCGGTCCAGCATTGGCCGCCGGACTGCGGACAGTTGAACTGCAACACTTCTGCAACCAGGTACCGTTCATGGAGCATCTGGGCGGCAAGGGTATCGACATCTTCGACCGGCAGGACATTGGTACGCTTGCAGAGGCCGGCCTTTGGGGCTCGATCCGTCATCATGGTCTGGTGGGTGACATGGTGATCGTGTCCGACGACGCCGGCCAGTTCCGCGTCGGCAACCACGCGCTATGCTGGGTCCACGGCGAGCGTCTTCTGCAAAAGCTGATGCCGGCGACTGCGAAGGAGGAGCGCTGGGTCGCTGTCGTGCGCGATCTCGTCTGGCGTTTCTACAAGGCGTTGAAAGCCTATCAGCTGAACCCTTCCCCTCAGTCCGCTCCCGCGTTCCGAAAACGGTTCGATAGGATCTTTAGCCTGCGCACCGGCTATGGGGCACTCGACAAGTTGCTTGAGCGGCTGCATCGCCGTAAAAACGAGCTGCTAAAGGTGCTCGATTACCCGCAAACACCGTTGCACACCAATGCGTCAGAGAATGACCTGCGGACGTTCGTCACCAAACGAAAGATCTCCGGCGGCACCATGAGCCGCGATGGTCGTGTTGCCCGCGACACCATGCTTGGTCTCTTGAAGACCTGCCAGAAACTCAAGCTTTCCTTTTATCACTATCTTGGGGACCGGCTTGGCCTCGGCGGCGAAGCCATCCCGCAATTGGCAGGCCTTATCGCGGCGAAAGCCTGAACGCCGCTACCGCGTGCCGGGCTTCGTAAATGGCAGCACGCGCCCGTCCTTGGACGCCACCCCATCCAGAGCATGCCGACCGGTCAGCCTGACAAGCGTCGGTGAGACGTTCCAGTGCCTCTCGTCGTCGGTATGGATCGTGACGGTCTTGCGATTGCGGCGAATGACGATACCCGTAATCGTTCGGCCGTCGGGTGCCTCGAACATCACGGCTGTGGCTTTTAGTTTGCAATTTCAATCGGCCAAATGTCATGCGCTTGTTAAGCTTAGGCGGCAAAAATAGGGCAGGTTTTCGCTAACGATTTCGATGGGGCTGAGCATGCCAAAGCCATTTCAAGATCGTGGACCAGGCCATGACTCTTCTGATGTCCAATGGCTTACTGCACGCCGGACCGCTCGCGAGCTGGACCGTATTTTGGAAGCGGGCGGATCGCGAAAGGACGCTATAGCTCGAGCGGCAGCCGAACTCCGGCTGACATCGCGACAAGTCTATAACCTCCTGGCCCGTTATCGCGCAGAGCGGAAAGTAACTGCACTGCTGCCTCGCACTGGCTCCGATCGGCGCAAACGACTGCCGGAAGCGGTCGAAGAAGTCATCAGCGCGACGCTGCGCGAGCAGTGGCTTACGCTCGAGGCGCCGCCTCTCGCACCTGTCGTCGCCGAGATCCGCGCTCGATGTGAGGAAGCCGGCCATCCATTGCCGTCCTATGTATCAGTCGCACGGCGTATCCCGTCGTTGTTCTCGGTTGAAGAGATTGCGAAGAAGCGCTCGGCCAACCCGAAGCACGTGCTGCGGCTCAAGCCGCGACCGGGCTATATCCATGCACCAAACCCGCTCGACGTCTGCCAGATCGACCATACGCCGACCGACATAAATTTCGTGGAGGTTGTCGACGGGGCCGGAGTTTTCGTCGGCCGCCCGTACCTCACAATCGTCACCGATGTAGCGACACGTGCCATTCTTGGTTTCTGTCTCACCCTGGAAAAGCCGTCAGTCCTGTCCGTCGCGCTTTGTCTCGCGCAGGCGATATGCCGGAAAGATACGTGGCTCGCCACGCGCAATCTCAACTATGCCTGGCCAATGTTCGGTCGGCCGAAGCTGCTCGTTACCGACTCGGCCAAGGAGTTCAAGGGACACGCCTTCCAACGCGGCTGCGACGATTACGGCATCCGTATCCGCTATCGCGATCGTGGCCGGGTCCATCAAGGGGGCGTTGTCGAGCGACTGCTGGGCAAACTCAACGGAGTTCTTGGCACATATCCCGGCTCCTCAGGCCGCTCGGTGGCCGATCGCGACGAATACCCGTCAGAACGACGCGCTTGCCTGAGTTTCGCCGATCTGGAGCGCTGCGTAGCGCTGGCAATCATCGATCACAACCTCCAGGAAAATCCCAAGACGCTGAAGGTGCCGATTATCGAATGGCAGCGCGACAATATGGCCCTGCCTGATTGCAACGATGAGCCGCAGCAGGTGCTGTTGTCGTTTTTGCCCGGGACCGAACGGCAATTGTCGGCCCAAGGGATCAGCATGTTCGCCTTGCACTATTATTCGCCATGGCTCGGTTCCCTCGTTCCAGAGCGAGATCGGCTTGGAAAGTTGGAGGTGCGATACGATCCCCGTGACATCAGCCATGTCTACGTCCGTGACCCGGAAACCCGATTGTTTCGCCCGGTCGAGCGACGTGACGGCCACTTCGTGCCGCTGACCCTGTGGGAACATGATGCGGAGCGCGGGCGCCGACGCGCGATCAACCTGCGCTCGAGCGTCGACAAGGTGGCGTTTCGTCGTGAGATCGCAGCCATCGCCGCTGCTGCAAAGCCTTCTAAACGCGAGCTGCGCGATGCGGTGCGCAGAGCACATGCTGCCGCAGCACAGAAACCTTACGCTGCCACCGAGGCGCAAGCACCGGATCACAAAGCACATCCAATGCGACAGAAGAACCGGCTACCCGTGGAAGACTGGTGACCGGCATGTCGGATCATCTATTTGACCATGTCCGACCTCTTCTCGATCGTAGCAATGAGGAACGGGTCGCCTATGTTCGTGCGCCGCGGTGGATTGGGCACCAGGTTGCAAAGGACAGCCATCAGCGCCTGGCCGAGCTGCTGTCACGACCTGCGTCATTGCGAACCCAGGGACTGATGCTGGTCGGCCCCTATGCAAATGGCAAGACGATGATCGCAGAGCGGTTTGCCGTCGAACACCTTCGGACATCGCCTGAGCAAAGGATATGGATAGTCCAGACACGCGAAGGGGCCGGACTCGGCCACTTCTATGCCAGCATTCTCCAAGGCCTCCGCGCGCCTGGCGGCGAGATGTGGGACGTCGGCCGGAAGGCCGAGCAGTTGGATCATTTGCTGGCGAACCTCAAACCGAGGGTGCTGATTTTCGACGAATTTCACAATGCGCTGCGGGGCCGCCCCCGCGATGTAGAGGCGGTCTTTGCTTTCTTGCGGCGGATCGGCCGGCAATACGACATCTCACCAGTTTTGATCGGTGAGGTGGCCATCTACGATTTCGTCAACGCCACCAGCGAGATGGCGAGCCGGTTCGACCTGATGGCGGTCCCTCGGTGGCAATACGACGAAAGCTATCTCATGCTTCTCGACAGTCTCGAAGCGGCCTTGCCCATAGCCAAAGCCTCCGACCTGTCGAACGAACCGTTGGCGCGCCGGATATTCAGTCTGTCAGAAGGGTTGATCGGCGAGGTCGTCACCATCGTCACAAAGGCAGCCGTCCTGGCAATCAGATCCGGCGTGGAACGCATCACCAAGGCTGGTATAGAAGAACTGCGTCACATGCCGATCTCGCATCGGCGCAATGCCGCGCTACGCGAAAGCCTTGTATGACGGCGATCGACGGCCAGGCGCCGGTCATCAGCATTCGCGAGCGATATCGAGATATCGTTTCGGAGCGATGGCCGATAATCACCACACCACAGCCGGACGAGTTGCTGTCGAGCTGGCTTCACAGGCTTGCCTATTCCAATGGCGTGCCCGCGCGCGCTTTCGCCCGGGTGCTGGGGCTCAATTCGGGAATGTGGTCAGCCGCATTGGATCTCAGGCTCCCGATCGATGTGGCGAACCAGCTTCAAACATACGCCGGTGTTTCGCTCCATCAGCTGACTACAATGACACTGTCACACACTCTGCCGAATCAACTCTTGCTACCGCTTCGCAACAGCCGGCGGCGGGATCGTTCGACCTGGCTTCAGTTCTGCTCGCAATGCCTCGCCGACGACGCACATCCGTATTTTCGGCGGCGATGGCGGTTGGCAACCCGTGTTGCATGCGACACGCATGGCAGCAGATTGCGTGACCGATGCCCTTCCTGCCGCAGCCACGTTGCCGCCTTTGACCAGAGCGAGCTCGTGCCGCAACATTATTGTGCCCTGTGTGGTTACGACTTGCGCCGCGCATCGGCCATCGACCTATGCCCGGTGGCGAGAAGACTAGACCGGTGCATTGATGAACTCTGCAGCTATGGATCGACCAGCAGTTCGTCCGCAGGCGGCGTGCTCATTCGGCGTCTTCTGAACATACCTCGGCCTGCCGGAATTTATCCACGGACGATCCTGACTGGCCTATCCGCATCAGCGCGCACACGCTGCTTCGAACGCCTTGTCGGTCACCCAGGCGACGAGGGTATCGAAGAGCAGGATGCCCTGGCCGGTGCTGAGGCCCGATTCGTGCTTCCGCCGGATGGTGGCCCTGGTGTGCTGATCGGACAGTTTGCGGAAGCGCTCGCCTGTAAGTTAGGTCGGCCTCCCGCGGCGGACATTGACCGACCAATGATCGATCTTTCGGGTGTGCTCAGCGCCTATGAACAGATGCGTAATATCTCAACTATGGCCGACCAGCGCGCAAGACGCTCAGTTCCAGCCGGTCGCTGCCAGTGCTAAAAGCTCACTCGTCTTCCGACGCCTCATTCTCAAGATCAGTTGCCGCGGCTTGCTGCAATACCTGCCGGCTGAGCAGCCCCGCATCCTCCAGCGCCTCGATGTTCGGGAGGTCGCGCAATGTCTCCATGCCGAAGGCCGATAGAAAATGTCGGGTCGTGACGTAGGTATAGGGTGCGCCGGGCGTCGGACTGCGTGGTCCAGAGGCGAGGAAGCCAGCACTACGGAGCGCGGCGATCGTATCGCGACTGACTTCCTTGCCGAAGATCTTTGAAAGCTCGCCACGGGTGACTGGCTGATAATATCCCACCGCCATCAGCACCATCGCCTCGAACTCCGACAGCGCCGCCGCCCCGCTCCTTGTCGGCGCCGACGAAGATCGTATCGCGTCCGCGTAACGCGAACGCGTTCGATGCTGCCAGCCGCCGGCGACCGATACGAGCTCATAGGGCCGGGAACTGAGTTCCTCGCTCAGATCGTCGATCAGCAGGTCAATACTGCAATCCTTGCCGATCACCCGCGCCAGCGTCTCGCGGCTGACCGGCTCGGCGGAAGCAAAGATCACCGCCTCGACGCGCAGCATCCATTCCCGCCAGCGCAGTTCGGCCGGCAGGTCTTCGAGTTCGCGGTCGAACAAGACCTCCTGCTGTCGATCTTTCGCCTGACGCCGGCCGCTGGTTTTCGCTGCGCTCGTTGCACCCATCATCACAACCCAAAAATCCGGAACGATGACCGGCCGGACTGTTCGCGCACCGCGTCGAAACTCTCGAGCCGCTCGAACAGCCGCGTGGCCGCCCAGCGCGACAGGTTGCTGCCGGGCGCCGAGGCTGGCACTGCATCCTCGTTCAACAGCCTGCGGATCACCGATCCGGCACCCTTGGTGCGCAGCTTCGGCGCGACAGCCAGCAGCCGGCTGGCCCGCCGATCGATATCGGCAGCAGAGCGAAGCGCCGCCTCGACACCCTCGACCAACGCCAGGCAGACCGCGCGCGGATAAGCCGGATCGCCTGGTCGCACACGCCCGCGTCCGCCGTTCGTACGGAAGGCGGCGCCGTAGCGCTCGGACAGCAGCAGCGGCACGGGTCTTGGCCATTTCAGCTTTTGGGAGAGCACGACATCGGCCAGGCCCAGGGCAAGCACCTCGGCATCCGGGCGAACGGCAAAGATCGCCGTTATCAGGTCCGCCACTGCGAAAGGTGCTGCTCGCCCGGACTGGATCGCAGAATCGACCGTATCCAGGATCGAGGCAAGACCATCGTCCCAACGCAGGTCCATTAAATCGGCGAGCTCCTTGACGAAGGGCGACCCCGGCGTGCCGGATCGGCGGGTCAGCGATCGTGTGGCCAGAAACAGCTTTCCGGCCGGCCCCGGATCGTCCCCGGGTGCCGTCAGCAAAAGCGCGTCACGGAGCGCGCCTTCTTCTTCGTTGCGGCCAAGCATTCTGGCAGCGATCGCGGCGGACTTCAGGGCGAGGCGATCACGCCAGCAGCCGAGCCACTGAGGGTCGGCGCGGATCAGATCGTCAAGGGATTTCAGAGCGATACCGGCGGCAAAGGCCGCGTCGGCCTCGTTCGTTTCGTGGCCGCGCGGCAGTGCCCAGGTTGGCCGGGCCTGCGACCAGATCGGGGCAGGTGGTGGGGCTGATGCGGGCGAATCCATGCACGAGAGCATAAATCAAGTGCGCAGTTTTGGCCAGCAACATTGTATCAAACCGCACGTGCCGTCGATCATATAAAACGAACGATAAACTTCCATTATCGTTCATTTCTGTCATTATAAGGAAATGAGCCAAATCATCGAGCAAAACAGCGAAAATCATGGCGAGGCGAGCTCTGCTCCGTCTCTCGGCACGCCGGTTCCGGACGATATTTCCGCGTCGCAGCCGTCGGCCGGCATCCCGATGCACAACGCCACCCTCCCCTCCCCTCTTCCGGAAGCAAGCACTGCCTTGCCCGCCCACCTGGAGCAGCTTGCCGATCGAGCGCGCGGTTATGTCGAGGCCTCCAGTTCCGCCAACACCCGCAAGGCCTATGCCTCGGACTGGAAGCATTTTTCCGGATGGTGCCGCCGGCAAGGGCTGGAGATCCTGCCACCCAACCCGCACACCGTCGGCCTCTACATCACCGCCTGCGCCGGTGGCAGTGACGCGGTCACCGCCTCGGGTGCGGCAATCGCCGGCCGCAAGCCGAATTCGGTGACGACGATCGAACGGCGGCTGTCTGCCATCACCTGGAACTATGCCCAACGTGGCACGCCGCTCGACCGCAGGGACCGCCATATCGCGACGGTTCTTGCCGGCATTCGCAACACCCATGCTGCCCCTCCCCGGCAGAAGGAAGCGGTGCTGCCCGAACACCTGATCGCCATGCTGGAGACGCTTCCCCGCGGTACCTTGCGAGGCCTTCGCGACCGCGCCATGCTGCTGATCGGCTTTGCCGGTGGGCTGCGGCGCTCCGAGATTGTCGGGCTCGACGTCGGCCGTGACCAGACGAAGGACAGCCGCGGCTGGGTCGAGATCCTCGACAAGGGCATGGTGGTCACGGTCCGGGGAAAACGAGGTTGGCGCGAAGTGGAAATCGGCCGTGGTTCGTCGGACGCGACCTGCCCTGTCGTTGCGCTGCGGACCTGGCTGAACCTTGCAAGGATCGCGCACGGCCCGCTCTTCCGGCGGGTCACCGGTCAAGGCAAGGATGTCGGATCGGACCGGTTGCTCGATCAGGAAGTGGCACGGCTCGTCAAGAAGGTGGCATTGGCTGCGGGCGTGCGCCCCGACCTCACCGAGGCAGAGCGCGCGGAAAAGTTTTCTGGCCACTCACTGCGCGCCGGCTTGGCCTCTTCGGCCGAGGTCGATGAGCGCTACGTGCAGAACCAGCTCGGGCACGCGTCCGCCGAGATGACCCGAAAATATCAGCGGCGGCGGGACCGGTTTCGGGTGAACCTCACCAAGGCGTCCGGGCTTTGACTCCCTCCCCTGCCCCGATGATGAAATCGTTAGGTCAAAATCGTGGGCTGGATTTTTAGCTTAGCGCTTCAATTGAAATCGGGAAGTAAAAGCCACACCAGTCGTAGATAGTCGGCGTCGGGTCGAAGTGGCAGTTCCTTTTTCCGCGGTTCCGCCTTTGGCCGCTCGGGTGAGGTCCGATCGGGAGCGTCCCTGCTCCCAAGTTTCTCGAAGGCCAAGATCAGCCACTCGCCAGGAGGGCCAAAATCGTATCGCGCACTGCCAGTGTCCAGCATCTGCGCAATCGTCAGAAGAGTGGAGCATCACCATGTCACGTACAAGCCGGTCATGGGCGCATCTGCGGTTACCGGTATGGAAGCTCGACCGAAAGGGCACTCGACACCGAACAAAGCGATTTCAGGCCGCCCGGTGTTTGGAGAAGCAGTCCAGAGAAAGCGGATAGCCTCTCTGAACCTAGCGAGTGTTGTCTCTCCCCTCCCCTCCTCGGCGTCATTGACCGCCTCCATCGTCGCGATCAGCAATTCGGCGTGGCGCAGCTCAGAAGGCGCCGGTGGTGTGCGCGACACGGCCGCCAAACAGCCAGCGCAGACCAGTTCGGCCAAGCCGTCCCGGTGTTCAAATCGAAAACAGAACGGCGTGAAGCATCGCGTCCATTCAGCCTCAATGCCCCGATCCTCGAACCACGGCCCCTTCAGCAAGACCAGCTGTTGGACGACCAGGGCAACAGACGTCGATGAAGGGGTCTCCAAGCTAAGATGGAATCCTGCAACCATGCGGCTCGCGACATCGATAGCTAACGTCAGCCACGGTCTTTGCAAAGGGCGACGGTGTACAGTGTCGACGATGAACAGGTCCACCAAAGTATGGTCTATCTGCACGATCTGAAATGCATAGTCTGCACTGTATTCTTGGACGACGGGTGCAAAACGTTGGCGCGCGGCTTTTGCCCCTTCCCTGTCTCGGACGACACTCATTTGATCCGCCTGCTGGACCCGCGCGTTAACCGCTTTCCAGGACGGCGCGCGAATGCCGTTCTCGTGGCATAGCTGGCGCACCCGTTCATGAAGTGCCCGCACCGTCGGTCGCTCGCGGTTCCGATAGGTGTCGCGGATCGCAGCATCAATGACGCTCTCTACTTCTGCGGAGAGACGGCGGCTACCCTTCTCCTGCCCCGGGACCGCGTCTAAAAGCGAGCTGACCGCAGGTGCCGCACGGTATAGGGCGATGAGTTCATAGAGACGCGACCGCTTAAGACCGAGCTCTCGGCAAACTCTCGCAAGACGACTTGCTGGAATTCGCTTGGCCGCAATCAAAGGACGGATAAGCGCCTCTACAACCCGAAGCGTCGCCACTCGACACTGGGCTATCTCAGCCCCAATGACTTTGAAACAAAGGTGGGATTAGCTTAACCTCGTGTCCGATAAACCGGCAGCAGGCCACCTCGTCCCTTCAAGGTGCGAGTGGAACTTGGTATCGATTGCCTCGGCGGCCAGAATGATGGCAGATCGTTACAGAGCCACGACAGCATTCTGATTGAGGAGAAGATCCGGGGAATTAGGGCGAGTCCGATAAATTAGGAACATGCCTTGTTCAAAGAAATCAGCGAGATAGAATCCACTCGATTAGGAGTGCTGACACAGAAAGAATCGTAGCAAGTCACGGTCCTAGCGGCCGGCGAAACCCGCGATTTTGGAGCGTCCGTGGCCAAAGCCAAGAAATCAGCAACCGCGGTGGAGCGCCGCGCCGAAGAGCTCGACACCTTGCCGCCGTCCTGCCGATCGAGCGTCGCGACAAGCTCGCCGAACTCTTGACCGACCACGACGTCGAGACCCTGCGCCATCTCGTCAACCAGGGTATGGGCGACAACACATTGCGGGCGCTGACCTCGGACCTCGCCTATCTCGAGGCCTGGGGCATGGCAGCCACCGGACAATCTCTGCCCTGGCCGGCGCCCGAAGCGCTGCTTTTAAAATTCGTCGCCCATCACCTCTGGGACCCACAGCGCCGCGAGACGGATCCCGATCACGGCATGCCTGTAGCCGTCGACGAGAACCTTCGGCGCCAGGGGTTTCTCAAGTCGGTCGGCCCGCACGCGCCGGCGACGGTGCGCCGGCGGCTGGCGAACCGGTCGACGCTGAGCAAGTGGCGCGGCCTCGACGGCGCCTTCACCTCCCCTGCCCTGAAATCCGCCATTCGCCTTGCCGTGCGCGCCGTCCCTAGGACGCGTCGCCGCAAGAGCGCCAAGGCGGTCACCGGGGATGTCCTTGCAAGGCTGCTGGCGACCTGCGCGACCTGCGCACAACCGACAGCCTGCGCGATCTGCGGGACCGGGCAATCCTGATGGTCGCGTTTGCCTCCGGCGGCCGGAGGCGCAGCGAGATCGCCGGGCTGCGCCGCGAGCAACTGACCGTCGAGCCGCCGATCCCGATCGAAAATGGCGCCCCCCTCCCCTCTCTCGCCATCCATCTCGGCCGCACCAAAACCACCTCCGGCGAACAGGGCGATGTCGTCTATCTGACCGGCCGGCCGGTGGAGGCATTGAACGCATGGATGATGACGGCGGCGAAAATTGAGAGCGGGAGCGTGTTTCGGGCGATCGGGCGGTGGGGGACCGTTGCGCGCCGGGCGCTCGATCCGCAGTCGGTCAATGCGATCCTCAAGCAAAGGGCTGAGATCGCTGGGTTGGACACTAGGGAGTTCTCTGCGCACGGCTTACGGTCGGGATACCCTACTGAGGCCGCCAATCGCGGTGTCCCCCTACCAGAGGCCATGGAGCAGTCGCGCCGCACGAATGATTTAGGTGACACCTTCGTGTTGCGCGCGGGCTGTTGGCTGGCTATCGGGTTGACCCGCTTCCAGTTGTTGCTTGCGTGCAAAGATTTCCGGTCGCCTGGCCTCGACGGCGAGAATTTCTCGAACGAGTTGGTGAAGGGAGCGTAGGTCTCGCCCCGTCACAGATTTGGCATCGTGAGCCTCGGCGATGCCGGCCGTGAGGTGCCACACAGCCCTCTCCGTGCGATGCATAAGGGTTTTCGACTCTTTTTTTAATCTACGAGTCGGTAGTCATTACAGCGCGTGCTAGGCCTAAATGCCCTCTTTACAAGGAGATTCCCTTCCATCTCCCAGGATCAGCGCAGAAGCGTTAAGAGTCTGTTAACCTTAAATAGCTTGCCGAACACTCAGAATCGGGTCTTATTGCAACAGCGGACGATAGTGGGTTTCGCCGCAACAAAGCGCTGTTACCGATTTTTGGACTAGACATGAAAACCAAGGCTGAAGCCACAACACAACCACGCGAGACTTTGGTGAGCCTCATCGAGAGGCACTCGTCGGCGCTCGCCGTCCAGCTTCAGGCCCACCATGTGAGCACGTTTCCGCCAACAGCGCAAAAGGGTATAAGGCATTTTCAGCCATCGGAAGCTGCAAAGCTAGTTGGCGTGAAGGAAGTCTACCTTCGTCAGATCTCAAACGATATCGATGGCCTCGAGGTCAGCACGACACCGGGCGGTCGCCGCTCGTACTCCGTTGAGGATATCGATAGGATCCGCCGTCATCTCGACAAGGTAGGACGAGCCGATCGCCGGTACTTGCCTCATCGACGGGATGGTGAGGAGCTGCAGACCATTTCCGTCATGAATTTCAAAGGTGGATCCGGCAAAACAACGACATCTGCGCACCTTGCTCAATATCTCGCGCTGCGCGGTTATAGAGTGCTTGCTGTAGATCTCGACCCGCAGGCCAGCCTATCAGCCCTCTACGGACATCAGCCGGAACTCGATGTCAAAGACAACGAGACGATGTACGGGGCAATCCGCTACGACGATCAGCGTCGATCACTCAAGGACCTCGTCCGCAAGACGTATATTCCAGGCTTGGACCTCGTTCCCGGCAACCTCGAACTTATGGAATTCGAGCACGACACGCCGCGCGCGCTCATGACCCGCAAAGTCGGCGACGTCATGTTCTTCCAGCGTGTCAGCGATGCGATCGACGAGGTCAGCGCTGGCTATGACGTCGTGATTATCGATTGCCCCCCGCAACTCGGCTACCTGACGCTCTCTGCCCTCACCGCAGCAACATCGGTTCTCGTCACGGTTCATCCTCAGATGCTGGACGTCATGTCGATGAACCAATTTTTGGCTATGGTCGCCGACCTGCTCCGTGAAGTCGCCGCCGCCGGCGGAAACGTTGATTTTGCCTGGCTTCGCTATCTTATCACCAGGTTTGAACCGTCAGACGGCCCTCAGAACCAGATGGTGGGATATCTTCGCTCCATTTTTGGCGCACACGTATTGAATTTTCCGATGTTGAAATCGACGGCGGTCTCTGATGCGGGGCTGACCAACCAAACCCTCTACGAAGTCGAGCGGGGTCAATTCACCCGCAGTACTTATGACCGGGCCCTTGAGTCCATGAATAGCGTGAATGACGAAATCGAGACGCTCATCAAAAAAGCTTGGGGTAGACCGACATGAGTAGAAAGAACCTCCTAAACCTCATCCAGGTTGACGCAGACACGCCGACCAAGGCACCGGCATCTGACAACAAGCTAGTCGGCCAGGTCGCGAGCTCGATGCGTGAGGAGAAGGCTCGCCAGGCCCGTGCGGATGAAATCGAGCGGCGACTTTCTGAAGGGCAAGCCGTTATCGAGCTCGATCCCGCTTTGGTGGAACCATCCTTCGTGCGTGATCGCATGCCGGGCGACATCACCGGTCTTCTCGCATCTATCCGCGACCAGGGTCAGCAAGTGCCGATCCTCGTTCGCCCTCACCCAACAGATGCAGGCCGGTATCAGGTCGCTTTTGGCCATCGCCGCTTGCGTGCGGTCCAAGACCTCGGCCAGCAGGTCAAAGCAATCGTTCGGAACCTGACCGATGAAGAGCTAGTCATTGCTCAGGGGCAGGAAAATAACGAGCGCGAGGATCTATCCTACATCGAGAAGTCTCGGTTTGCCCACTACCTCAAGGAGCGTTTCCCGCGTGAGGTCATCATTTCTTCCATGTCGTTGGACAAGGCAGAGATTTCTCGCATGTTTGGCATTATCGACCAACTTCCGGCGGACTTGATTGACGCTATTGGACCGGCTCCAGGCGTTGGTCGACGCAGTTGGCAAGAGTTGGCGGAACTCGTTCAAAAGTCGTCCAGCCAGGATGCCATCGATATCGTTCGGAGCGAGGAGATGCAGCGCATGGCGTCGCAAGATCGCTTCAAGGCGGTCGTTTCAAAGCTCAAGCCGCGCCGCGCCGTACGTTTGCCGGACGTGCTGTCAGCTACATCCGGGGAGCGTCTGGCCCATGTAAAGCAGAGCAAGACCAAGCTCGAAATTACGATCGATCGGACAGAAGCGGCTGATTTCGCAGCATTCTTGTTAAACGATGCGGTGGCCCTCTTTGAGGATCGCCGCGCAATGATTCAACGCGAGAAGGAAGCGTAAACCGCAAAAGAAAAGAGGCCCCAAAACGTCGCCGCCTCGGAAGCCCCTATCTCGTAGCAAAGATAGAATCGCATTTCCGGGATTCATCGTCAAGAGTCTAGGCGCCGTTTCGGCGAACGAATTTCTTTTGCCTGCTTAAAGGTGAAAGACGATGCATACGGAAAGTGTGACGACGCCCTTTGGGCGGCGGCCGATGACGCTCGCCCTGGTGAGACGGCAACAGGCGACGAAGCAAATTCGGACCGGCAAAACCGCTGACAAATGGAAGATTTTCAGAGACGCGTCCGCAGCAATGGAAGCGCTCCGGATCCAATCGAGCAGCCTGGCTGTTCTTGATGCTCTCCTGAGTTTCTATCCGGAGAACGAATTGCGTGAAGATGCCCAGCTAATCGTTTTTCCATCTAATTTGCAATTGTCTTTGCGCGCGCACTCAATGCCAGGATCGACTTTGAGACGGCACCTCGCCGTACTTGTTGAGGCGGGACTTATTGTCCGGCGTGATAGCGCCAACGGCAAGCGCTTTTCGAGGAAGGACCAGGCCGGTGATGTCGAAGAGGCCTTCGGCTTCGACTTGTCCCCTCTCCTCCTGCGCTCCGAAGAGCTTGCTATGCTTGCGCAGGACGTCATTGCGGCACGCGCGGCCTATCGTAAAGCTAAAGAAAAGCTGACGATTTGCCGGCGTGACACCCGAAAACTCATTTCAGCTGCGATGGAGGAAGGTGCCGAGGGAAACTGGCAAGCCATCGAACACGCCTATATTAGCCTTGTCGGGCGGTTGCCCAGGACGCCCACGGCCGGTGAATTGGTCGACATACTCGATGAGATGGAGATGTTGAAACAGGAAATACTCAACCTGCTCGAAATCAATGATAATTCTGGAAATGATAGCAGCAATGATGCCCATATTGAGCGCCACATACAGAATTCAAAACCAGAATCCATTCCTGAACTTGAACCAAGCTCTGAAAAAGAGCCGGGCGCAAAGCCGAGAAAAACTGAGGCATCGAAGGAGCCGCTGAAAACGTTCCCGCTTTCGATCGTGTTGAAAGCTTGCCCGCAAGTCTCGGACTATGCTCCCGGTGGCTCGGTCGACAGTTGGCGCGAACTCATGTCGGCCGCGGTGGTGATCAGATCAATGCTCGGTGTAAGCCCTTCGGCCTACCAAGAGGCATGCGAGGTAATGGGGCCGGAAAATGCGGCGGTGGCCATGGCCTGTATCCTCGAGCGAGCCAACCTGATCAACTCGGCCGGAGCGTATCTGCGCGATCTCACGCGACGTGCAGACCGCGATGAGTTTTCTATCGGTCCGATGCTAATGGCTGCCCTTAAAGCGAACAACGAAACGCATCTCAGGGCGGGGTGATCTGAACATCTTTCAGTGGATTAGGTCTCTTGGATGTCGCCGGTTGGCCAAAGGTGAGATCACTTTTTCGAAGGAGCTCCTGCCCCGCGTTCTCACTTGCGCTGCGAGGTGAGTTGACCGCGGTCAACTATCGAACCGATTGGAAATATTAGTCTCTGCGAACTGAAGGCTCCGACGTCGACCTGGTCTGGGCGATCTCTCTAACAGGGCTTGCACTAAGGCATCGAGCGCTCACATGTGACGCGGAATCGGCTGTGGCGCAGGTCGTCGACCACATGGGTGCGAATTCGTCGGGTCTCAACGAAACCAAGAGTTTCCCGCATGCGAGCGACGCGGTTACGAGCTTCGACGGTTGTTGCAAGCGCATAGCGAACCGCGGCGAAGGTCAAAATATCCGGATGGAAATTGTGCGCCGATCCGTGGTGAGGAAGCGTCATTATTGTAACGCTATCGCCGAACGGTTCGTAAAATTCACGCCAAGGCTCTCGGCATTTGTCCTGCAAGAGCGCGGCGTCTCCCGTGCCCAGCCACCCTATTCCGTCGTCTCGCCAGAGGTAAGGTCCATAGTTGTCCTCATAGCCCATCGGGTTCGTCCAACTGTTCGAGGGTCGGCCGGGCGCAACTGATCGGGACTTTTGGGCGAGCGGCCCAGAGTAAAGTGACATCGATATTGCGTTATGCCCGCCAGGAAAATGGCGCTGATAGATCGCGACGAGCTCTTTTACTTTCTCCATCGAGCTCAGCCGTGAAAGAAGCGTCGCTGTTAGATCGGCTTTGCGAGATCGGCGAGCACCTATTGCGGCCCTTAAGTCTTTTACGAAGCGCTTGCGCGTGGGTCGTCGACGGGGTGGACATAGGGCAGGAGAATCCAGTCAGCCCTGTGCCAGGGCTCTCCGCCGAAGTTCCGCCACTCGAGCTGAAAATATGATCCGGATGCCGCAAGCAGAGCGGTGTTTTGTTTGGGGCTTGTCAAGCCAGCCGGAGCAAGTCCTTCGACGTCCTCTCCATGAGGCGGTTTGAGATGATCATTCAATCGACTTGCGGGGCGCTTCGCTTTGTCCCTGTCCTCCAAGCCCAGGATGCGTCGCGCTCTTGGATCATCGAGTGGCGCGTCCGGCTCCGGTGGACGGGGCGGAGGTATGTCGTCGGGCTCGCCCTGTTGCAGAAAGATGACCTCCTGTGCACCGCGACCAAGCCACCACGCCGCCGGATCCGCAAAGTAGTCCAGGGAAGAGCGCGACGTTGCCCCTCGCTCGAAGTCGGAAAGGACGAAGAGCAAACGCTCTATGACATCGAAATAGGGCACGACCACTTTTCGGGCGGGCGCCATCCCCTGTAACCGGTCAATCCCGTTGATATGATCGGCGTGGAGATGGGACACGAAGAGGAGGTCCGTCGAACCACCTGATTGCTCACGGTAAAGGGCGAGCTCCGCATTGAAGGCCTCGCTTTGCTCGGATCCGCAATCATAAACATACTTGAAGGCGCCGGTCGGACTATCACTCGCCGAAGAGATATGAGGAGCTGAGATTTCAGTTGTCGTAATCAACCCGGTGTGGAATCCACCATGGCCAACGGGGTGCTGGGTCCGGACAATTTTGGCGCGTTGCATGGCAGCTCGTTTTCAGGCTCGTTAGGTGGAAATTTAGTGTCCAATCTTTTGAAGCAAAAACTGTTCAAAGGAAATAATCTGGTCATCCTTTCAATGACGCGCAGAACTCCGTTCACTCGAAATGCCTGACTTCTCTTGGTTTTCCGTTCGGTATGCTAACAAGTGCCCAACGCGTTGACCGCGGTCATCACCGTAACTTACTGAAATGACGTTGTTTCTTGCAAGTGTGCTTCTCCCAATGTGCCTCGGGCCGACCGGGAACCATGTCGCTTTATGGAACGTTCGAGTTAACGCCAGAAGATCGATACAGTTGTAAGCTGGATCGTTAGCAACAGCGCCGAAGGACACGTTCAGATCCCAGATCGAGGTCACCGCGTTGCGCGGATGGTATGGACCATATCTGCCCCGTGATTGGCGCTATCAAAGCGGTAAAGAATGTTTGGCTTTGAGCGGGGAAGTCGCATCATAGCACTCGCGGCAGCTCCAGCTTCTCAGGCAATCGGACTCGCGTAGAAATAGGACGTGATCGTTCATGTACGGGTATTGCTGACTAGAACGATTGTCTTGGAGCGTTGACCGCGGTCAACCCTCCAAGAGCATGATTTGGTTATATTTTTTTATTAGCTAGATGATTAGATTACGTCTGCTCAGTTAAGAGCGAACTCAGCTTGGCGGCCAAGCTATTTTGAGGAATAGACATTTGCCAAACGACCGCATGATCGTCGATTTTCTGAATGAGAAACAACGTGAGACCGAAAAGGAAATCAAGCTCGCAAAGAGGCAAGAACGATGGCGGTCGGCGTTGTTGCGCGGATCACCCGGCGACTGATATTGGGCTTTGGTTTTCAGTCTCCTGATCGGGGTTTTGATGATGCCGCATAAGTTCAATGCCGACCGACGGGACAAGATAGCCAAGCAGAAGTTTAAGGTGACGAATTGGGCGGCCTATAATGAAAGCCTGCGTCAACGTGGTGATTTGACCGTGTGGGTGAGTGATGAGGCCCTTGCTTTATGGACGGCGCCGAGGCGGAGATCGCGGGGCGGTCAGCCGAAATACTCGGATCTGGCGATCACATTGTGCTTGACCCTACGCGTCGTCTACGGGCTGGCGCTACGCCAGACCCAAGGTCTGATGCGCAGCGTTGCGGCGCTGATGGAGTTCGATATTGCCGTGCCTGACTTCTCCACCCTGTCGCGCCGGAGCAAAGGGCTGGCGTTGCCGTCGACAAAGTCCGGAGCCAGAGCGTCCGGTCCTGTTTATCTGGTGGTCGATAGCACGGGGTTAAAAGTCTTCGGTGAGGGCGAGTGGCTGGAAAACAAGCACACAATCAAGGTGAAACGTAAAAGATGGCGCAAGCTTCACATTGGTCTTGATCTTGCTAGTGGTGAGATTGTCTGCGCGGATCTAACCACGGATGATGTTGGCGATCCGACCGCTTTGCCAGGTCTTCTGGATCAGATTGATGGCCCAGTTGCCAAGTTTATCGCTGATGGCGCCTATGACGGAGCGCCGACCCGTGATCTTCTGGAGACACGCTTCGGCGAGATCGTGGAGATCATTATCCCGCCTCCCAAGACAGCAGTTGAAAGTCCGCAATCGGCGTTCAATCCAACGGTACGGGACCGCCATATCGCCGAAATCGAAAACAAGGGCCGGATGGCTTGGCAGAAATCCACCGGCTATAACCAGCGCAGCCGGGTGGAGACCCAGATGGGTAGATGGAAGACGGTCATTGGGCCAAAACTCAAAGCGAGGAACTTCGACAATCAGAAAACAGAAGCCAAGATCGGCGTCCACGTTCTCAACCGGATGACTGAACTTGGCCGTCCAGAATTCCGGCGTGTTGTATGAAAAATCCCAAGGGTGGGGTTATCTCGTACAGAATCTGATCCCTGCAACACGTCCCCCGATCACAGCCTTCCATCGACCCATCTGATCAGCGCGACTGCGCTTGTTGTCGCCGGCGGATTTCTGCCATGCCATCCGCCCTTTGGTCTGGATTTCTGCAATATGGCGATCGCGGACAGATGGAACCAGCACCGATTGAGGGCTGGCAACGGCAGTCTTGGGAGGTGGGATAATGACCTCCACGATCTCACCAAAGCGTGTCGCCAGAAGATCTCGGGTTGGCGTTCCATCATAGGCGCCGTCGGCAATGAACTTCTCGACGGCGCCACCGATCTGGTCCAGAAGTCCTGGTAACGCTGTCGGATCGCCGACATCATCCACGGTCAGATCGGAACAAACAATCTCACCACTGACAAGATTGAGACCAAGGTGCAGTTTGCGCCATCTTTTGCGTTTGGTCTTGGTTTTGTGCTTGTTTTCCAGCCACTCGCCCTCGCCGAAGACCTTCAAGCCGGTGCTGTCGACAACCAGATGGACCGGACCTGATGTTGTGGCTCGGGACTTTGTCGACGGCAACGCCAGCCCTTTGCTCCGGCGAGACAGGGTTGAGAAGTCAGGCACGGCAATATCGAACCCCATCAGCGCCGCGACACTGCGCATCAAGCCTTGGGTCTGGCGTAGCGCCAGCCCGTAGACGACGCGCAGGGTCAAGCACAACGTAATCGCCAGATCCGAGTATTTCGGCTGACCACCCCGCGATCTCCGCCTCCGCGCCGTCCATAAAGACAGGGCCTCATCCTTCACCCAGATGGTCAAATCACCACGTTGACGCAGGCTTTCATTATATGCCGGCCAATTCGTCACTTGATATTTCTGCTTGGCAATCTTGTCCCGCCGATCGGCATTGAACGTGTGCGGCATCGTCGAAATCCACATCAGGAGACTGAAAACTTGAGACTGAAAACCACCGCTCAATATCAGTCGACGGGTGATCCACGCAACAACGCCTTCCGATGGGGCCGGTAAATTTATCGGCGCGGCAGCTTATTGACTGTTGACGATCCTGAAGAGCGGCTCTATGCCGTCCTGACGGAATACAGATGCCATAGCGATATAAAACCATCAGGACGCAAGTATGACATATCAGACATCTCCGACGCGCGGGAGTGCCTGCCAACCAGGCGATCAAGGCATGGATCCTGCGGCGCGATCGATCTCCTCCAGTGTCGTTGTTGGAAGTGGTACGCTCGCTATCCGCTGCGCTCAGCTGGCAATTGAGATGGGCCACGTCATTGGTGCGGCCCTCTCCGGCGACGTCATATTCGCAGAGTGGGCGACTCGCGCCAAGATCCCGTGTGTAGGGAGCGTTGAAGAGCTCTCGTCTTTTTTGCAGGCCGAACCGGTAGATTGGCTTTTCTCCGTTGCCAATCCGTTCATATTGCCACCGGACGTGTTTGGGCAAGTGCGTCAAGGTGCTTTCAATTACCACGACGGTCCGTTGCCACGATATGCGGGAACGCACGCGACGTCCTGGGCGCTGCTGGCGCAGGAGATCGAATATGCCATCACGTGGCATCGGATCGATGATGGTGTTGATACGGGTGACGTCGTGGTTCAGCTCCAAGTGCTGATTGCGCCGGCCGATACGGCTTTGACCCTGAACCTTAAATGTGATGAAGCCGCGATCGAGGGCTTCCGCGAGCTTTTAACTGGCTTGGCAAAGGGAGAGCTTACTGCCTATCCGCAGGCGCTGGTAAGCAGAAGTTACTTTCCGAGACGTCGGCGCCCGGATGCGGCAGGCTGTCTGCGATGGGATCGGCCGGCGGAAGATCTGTCAGCGATGACGCGTGCCTTGAACTTGGGCCCATATCATCTCAATCCATTGGGTCTGCCCAAGGCTCTCGTAGGCGATGAGGTGGTCATAGTCAGGCGCTTGGAGGTGCTGCCTCAACGCTCGGGCCTCCCGGCAGGTTCTCTGCTTGAAATCCACTCCAGCCACTGGAGGGTGGCGACGGGTACACAGGATGTCGATGTTTGCTTTGGCAGCTCCGATGGTCAGGCGCTGGACGCGCGAGCCCTCGCCAGGCACTCCAATCTGGATGAAGGTGGTCGCCTTCCAATTTTGAGCGACGATGAGGCGCGGAGCATAACTGCGGCCCATGAATTGCTGGCGCCTTCAGAGGATTTTTGGCGACAGCGGCTAGAGCAGCTTAGAATATTGCAGTTTCCTTTCCTGTCGTCGTGCGTGGCTGAGGCGCCGCCCAAACGGCAGTCGAGTTCGTGGTTCATGGCAAGTGCTTTGGCTAAGCTGTCGCCAAATGATCGCACGGAATACTTGGTAACGGCTTGGCTGATCTATCTCGCCCGCATCACCGGAGAAACAGAGCTTCAACTGGGATGGACGCCTGAATCGGATCGATCGCAAGCCGGTTTGAAAGCGATGGAGGTGCTTATCGCCTCTGTCGTGCCGATGGAAGTTACCATCGACCTTGCACATGATTTTGAAGAAGTGCGCAAAGCGGTGGCGGCCGAATGCGCTCAGCTGAGCAAGCACGCTAGCTTTGCCCGGGATCTTATCGCGCGCTGCCCGACATTGCGAGGTGTGGAGGCGCTACGGTCGCACCAGCCCTGGCCGATTGGCATCACAATCACGACAGACAGCTGTTCTGTAGCTGGCGATCTGACGACAAGCCAAAGTGCTGGGTCAGCCCCATCCGGCGATTTGCTGACGTTTGAGGTTTGCACTCAGGATGGGAGCTTTCGATGGCATTTTGATGCAAGTCGATTAGCACCGGAGCAGATCGACCGTATGACGCAGCATTTGCAAACTTTGTTATATGGTGTGACGGCCGATGCCGGGCAGCCGGTGCGCGACCTCAACATTCTTCCGGCTGAGGAGCGCACCTATCTGCTGGAGGATCTGAACCGGACGGCGGCGGCCTATCCGTCGGAGCGGTGCATCCATGAGCTGTTCGAGCAACAGGTCCGGCGCGCACCCGAAGCCGTCGCCCTCGTCCATGAGGACGAAGAGCTAAGCTATGGCGAGCTCAACGCGCGGGCCAACCGGCTGGCCCATCATCTGATCGCCCTTGGGGTCAGGCCGGATCAGCCGGTGGCGATCTGCCTGGAGCGCAGCCCGGCGATGGTGGTGGGTCTTTTGGCGATCCTCAAGGCGGGCGGCGCCTATCTGCCGCTGGATCCGGCCTATCCGTCGGCGCGGCTGCGGCAGATTGTCGAGGATGCCGCACCGCGGCGGCTGCTTTGCGATGCCGCCGGACGCGCCGCACTCGGCCCCGAGGCGCTTGTCGATCTGACGGTGGTCGATCTGGAGACGGCCACCCCGGCCTGGGCCGAACTGCCGGCCTCGAACCCGGACCCGCGCGCCCTTGGCCTGGGCCCGCGCCATCTCGCCTATGTCATCTACACCTCAGGCTCCACCGGAACCCCAAAGGGGGCACAGAATGAGCATCGGGCTATTCTCAATCGCCTAATCTGGATGCAGAAAGCCTACGCTCTTAATGCGACTGATGTCGTCTTGCAGAAGACGCCATTTGGCTTCGACGTCTCGGCCTGGGAATTCTTCTGGACGTTGCTTGAGGGGGCGACCCTGGTACTGGCGCCTCCGGCTGCACACAAAGACCCCGATGCCCTTGTAAACCTTATAATCAGTCATCGCATCACCACTGCGCACTTTGTACCATCCATGCTGGTCAGCTTTATGGAGGCGAAGAGCGTTGATCGCTGCACATCACTGCAGCGTCTCGTGTGCAGTGGCGAGGCACTTGCTGCCTCCCTTGCGCACAAGGTTCGCCGCGTATTGCCTTGGACTGGCCTGCACAATCTATATGGTCCCACGGAAGCTGCTATCGACGTGACGGCCTGGAATTGCCCGGCTGATTTTGATGGGTCAGTCGTCCCGATCGGCCGTCCGATTGCGAACACGCGGTTGTATCTGCTGGACGGTCATGGTGCGCCGGTGCCGTTCGGGGCGGTGGGTGAGCTTTACATCGGCGGGGCGGGGGTGGCGCGTGGCTACCTCAACCGTCCGGAGCTGACGGCGGAGCGGTTCATCGCCAGTCCGTTTGTGGAGGGCGACCGTCTGTACCGGAGCGGCGACCTTGGGCGTTATCTGCCGGACGGCAATCTGGAGTTTTTGGGCCGCAACGACGACCAGGTGAAGATCCGCGGCTTCCGCATCGAGCCGGGCGAGATCGCCACACGGCTTTGCGAGCACGAGCTTGTCGGCGATGCGGTGGTGGTGGCGCGCCAGGACCGCGCCGGCGACCAGCGGCTCGTCGCCTATGTGGTGGCGAAGCCGGCGCACGGATCGGACGAGGCCGATGGCGCGCAGCGGACGTGTTGCAGGGATCAGATTCTGTACGAGATAACCCCACCCTTGGGATTTTTCATACAACACGCCGCAATTCTGGACGGCCAAGTTCAGTCATCCGGTTGAGAACGTGGACGCCGATCTTGGCTTCTGTTTTCTGATTGTCGAAGTTCCTCGCTTTGAGTTTTGGCCCAATGACCGTCTTCCATCTACCCATCTGGGTCTCCACCCGGCTGCGCTGGTTATAGCCGGTGGATTTCTGCCAAGCCATCCGGCCCTTGTTTTCGATTTCGGCGATATGGCGGTCCCGTACCGTTGGATTGAACGCCGATTGCGGACTTTCAACTGCTGTCTTGGGAGGCGGGATAATGATCTCCACGATCTCGCCGAAGCGTGTCTCCAGAAGATCACGGGTCGGCGCTCCGTCATAGGCGCCATCAGCGATAAACTTGGCAACTGGGCCATCAATCTGATCCAGAAGACCTGGCAAAGCGGTCGGATCGCCAACATCATCCGTGGTTAGATCCGCGCAGACAATCTCACCACTAGCAAGATCAAGACCAATGTGAAGCTTGCGCCATCTTTTACGTTTCACCTTGATTGTGTGCTTGTTTTCCAGCCACTCGCCCTCACCGAAGACTTTTAACCCCGTGCTATCGACCACCAGATAAACAGGACCGGACGCTCTGGCTCCGGACTTTGTCGACGGCAACGCCAGCCCTTTGCTCCGGCGCGACAGGGTGGAGAAGTCAGGCACGGCAATATCGAACTCCATCAGCGCCGCAACGCTGCGCATCAGACCTTGGGTCTGGCGTAGCGCCAGCCCGTAGACGACGCGTAGGGTCAAGCACAATGTGATCGCCAGATCCGAGTATTTCGGCTGACCGCCCCGCGATCTCCGCCTCGGCGCCGTCCATAAAGCAAGGGCCTCATCACTCACCCACACGGTCAAATCACCACGTTGACGCAGGCTTTCATTATAGGCCGCCCAATTCGTCACCTTAAACTTCTGCTTGGCTATCTTGTCCCGTCGGTCGGCATTGAACTTATGCGGCATCATCAAAACCCCGATCAGGAGACTGAAAACCAAAGCCCAATATCAGTCGCCGGGTGATCCGCGCAACAACGCCGCGGCACTGCCCGACCGGGCCACTCTCATCACACGCCTGCGCCTTGATGCCAGTCTCTTTGCTCCGCCAGATCAGCGACACGAACACACTCTTGGGCGGCCTGCACAAAAAGGCATGCCATTGCCCAAACTCAGGTCGGTGCTTAACAACCCCAGGACCTCCTGGCAGCGCGTCATCGCGTCAATCTGGTATGGCCGACAAACCGATAAATGCCTCGATATCACGTCAGGTACTGGCTTGTGGTATCGACGGGGAACGCCGCCAAGGCCAATTCGCTGGGTGCTGGTTCGAGACCCGAAAGGCCGCCGGGAACCCCAGGCGTTTATGAGCACCAATACCGACCTTGACCCGACCAAGATCATCGCCTTCTTTGTTCGACGCTGGCAAATTGAAGTGACGTTCGGCGAGACACGCGCTCATCTTGGGGTGGAGACCCAACGCCAGTGGAATGATAACGCCATCATGCGCACGACGCCTTCGCTCCTGGCGCTCTATAGTCTCGTGACACTGTGGGCCGGTGATCTCCTCGGCCAAAACACGCAGCCCTATGCAGCCGCATGGTACAAGAAAACAGAATTCACATTCTCAGACGCGATCGGCGCAGTGCGCCTCGTTCTGTGGAGCGATGATCTTTATCGACACTGCCCGTCAAACCCGGACATGCATAAAATACCTCCCAGCCGTCTGTTCCGAATGGCCGAGGCCCTTTGCTTCGCCGCATAATGTACAAAGTCGAGCTAAGGTTGAACCGCAAATAAAGCCAGACCGCGTGAGAAACGATCCGTGGCGGAAAACGGTGACGCTTGAAGCTGATGTCTCGTGTCTGCATCGCCGAAATCTACGCCCAACCCGTCAGGCAGGCAACCGCAACCCAGTTAACGTGACAATACCGTTGCCGGCCTTGGCGCCAACGCTCGCGCCATCGAAGGCGCCCAGGAAAAGGTGGCCGTTGTCGGATGAATCGTTGGAAAGCAGATTTCCAGAAATAACGTCGGTTTCTTTAAATGTTGCACTATCATCAGTTGCATGAATTGGCGAAGCCATAGCTCTCTCCTCAAATTGTTTATTGGCGGGTCAATTTCAACCTCAGCGAGCGCCTCCATTACCATTCTATTAATACTAGAAGTCAATGGCCTATTTGGCCCTGTCGGCTCGAAGCTGGGATTTTGGCCAAGTTGAAGAACGTTGTGGGAACATTGTCTCGCTAATTGACGACTGCTTTGCTGGGGAATGACAGTCTGCTCCAATTTTAGGGATTGGAGTGACGGGTTTGCATATTTCGCGAGAGGATTTGATCGGGCGCTGGAGCTTGAGCTATTCGGATATTGAATTTGTGAACGGCAAGCCGGCCCCGGCGCGACTGGGATTAGCGGTTCAGCTTGGACGTGTTGCAGGGATCAGATTCTGTACGAGATAACCCCACCCTTGGGATTTTTCATACAACACGCCGGAATTCTGGACGGCCAAGTTCAGTCATCCGGTTGAGAACGTGGACGCCGATCTTGGCTTCTGTTTTCTGATTGTCGAAGTTCCTCGCTTTGAGTTTTGGCCCAATGACCGTCTTCCATCTACCCATCTGGGTCTCCACCCGGCTGCGCTGGTTATAGCCGGTGGATTTCTGCCAAGCCATCCGGCCCTTGTTTTCGATTTCGGCGATATGGCGGTCCCGTACCGTTGGATTGAACGCCGATTGCGGACTTTCAACTGCTGTCTTGGGAGGCGGGATAATGATCTCCACGATCTCGCCGAAGCGTGTCTCCAGAAGATCACGGGTCGGCGCTCCGTCATAGGCGCCATCAGCGATAAACTTGGCAACTGGGCCATCAATCTGATCCAGAAGACCTGGCAAAGCGGTCGGATCGCCAACATCATCCGTGGTTAGATCCGCGCAGACAATCTCACCGCTAGCAAGATCAAGACCGGCGTTGTTGCGCGGATCACCCGGCGACTGATATTGGGCTTTGGTTTTCAGTCTCCTGATCGGGGTTTTGATGATGCCGCATAAGTTCAATGCCGACCGACGGGACAAGATAGCCAAGCAGAAGTTTAAGGTGACGAATTGGGCGGCCTATAATGAAAGCCTGCGTCAACGTGGTGATTTGACCGTGTGGGTGAGTGATGAGGCCCTTGCTTTATGGACGGCGCCGAGGCGGAGATCGCGGGGCGGTCAGCCGAAATACTCGGATCTGGCGATCACATTGTGCTTGACCCTACGCGTCGTCTACGGGCTGGCGCTACGCCAGACCCAAGGTCTGATGCGCAGCGTTGCGGCGCTGATGGAGTTCGATATTGCCGTGCCTGACTTCTCCACCCTGTCGCGCCGGAGCAAAGGGCTGGCGTTGCCGTCGACAAAGTCCGGAGCCAGAGCGTCCGGTCCTGTTTATCTGGTGGTCGATAGCACGGGGTTAAAAGTCTTCGGTGAGGGCGAGTGGCTGGAAAACAAGCACACAATCAAGGTGAAACGTAAAAGATGGCGCAAGCTTCACATTGGTCTTGATCTTGCTAGTGGTGAGATTGTCTGCGCGGATCTAACCACGGATGATGTTGGCGATCCGACCGCTTTGCCAGGTCTTCTGGATCAGATTGATGGCCCAGTTGCCAAGTTTATCGCTGATGGCGCCTATGACGGAGCGCCGACCCGTGATCTTCTGGAGACACGCTTCGGCGAGATCGTGGAGATCATTATCCCGCCTCCCAAGACAGCAGTTGAAAGTCCGCAATCGGCGTTCAATCCAACGGTACGGGACCGCCATATCGCCGAAATCGAAAACAAGGGCCGGATGGCTTGGCAGAAATCCACCGGCTATAACCAGCGCAGCCGGGTGGAGACCCAGATGGGTAGATGGAAGACGGTCATTGGGCCAAAACTCAAAGCGAGGAACTTCGACAATCAGAAAACAGAAGCCAAGATCGGCGTCCACGTTCTCAACCGGATGACTGAACTTGGCCGTCCAGAATTCCGGCGTGTTGTATGAAAAATCCCAAGGGTGGGGTTATCTCGTACAGAATCTGATCCCTGCAACACGTCCCGTAAACAGCGTCCGAAACAGCTCCTCCGACCGCCGCAGACCCTCGTCCGTCAGCACCAGCGACTTCGACTTGTTCACCGGGTCGCCGATCATGCCCTTCTGATGCAAGCGATCCGTCGTTGCCCAGTCAAAGCCCTTCCAGGCACAACGCTCGTTATGCAGCGTTAGCCACAACAGCGCCAAAACGGCATCGTCGATCTTGTCCTCATCGATCTCCATGAACCCGACGTTACCACGCGAACCCCATTAAGTCCTGCGGCCCACCTCGGATGGATACGCAACACTGGATGGTATCGAGGTGGCTCACATGATCCGCAAGCGCCAATTTTCAACCAGTGGCCAATCGGCATTTCAGCAATTCGCCGCACTCGCTGCATAACTGTGTCCAGCGATGGCCGCTTCTGCGGCCTTTTAAAAAGTTTGCGACAAAACCGTGCAATCGTCCTACGACGCTTTTCGTGCAATCTTCGCCTCTCTCTCCGGAGGGGGCGCATTGACGAGCTCGGATACGAACGTCGTCAGCGGTACGATGTTTTCGAGTTGGCTCGCCTGTTCCAGGGCGTCCATGTACTCGTCCCCGCGCGCGACCGGTATGACGGTCCAGGGGACTCCGCACTCTGCCAGCAGAGCATTCATGATGAAGCGTGCCGTTCGGCCGTTTCCGTCGGGGAACGGATGGATGTAGGTGAACAGGAACGGAGCGACGACGGCTTTCGCGCGCGGATCGGGTTCCTCTTCGATGGATTCGAACAACGCGTCCATTGCATCGGCAATGGCATGCGGTGGCAGGGGGACATGCGAAGAGCCGCGCAGGTAGACGTTGTGCGAACGATAGCCGGCGAGTTGATGCGCCTTGATGATACCCGCGGTGACCGAAGGACTGAACATCGCGCGAAACCAGTCTTGATGCCTTTCTTCAAGCAGTTTGCCGGTCGGCGCGCCATCAAGGATTTTCTTGATATCGTCGCGCACTTCCTCGAAAGCCAGTCGATAACCCTTGGCGGCCAATGCGTTTTTGGTCTCGTAGTCCTGTGCGTCCTCGTCCGGCTTCCACGCTCCGTCCTGGACCCTCTGAATGAGATCTTCGGACACTTCATATCCCTCGATCGAAAGCGAGTTCAGCGCGTCCGCCACATAGCGCTCGTCGATCTGGGCGATGTATCCGTCGCGGTCATTGATGCGCAGTTGCTCGAATCCAATGTTGTCGAGCGCATCTTTCCTCATCCTCGCCCAGAGGTTCTTGATGCGCGTGGCGGAGGGAGCCTGAGCACGCCGCACATCGAGTTTGACCAGCTCGGTCGCAGGATCGAAGGGGTTCTCTTCGTGGGGATTGTAACCGGCCGCGTCCAGGGCTTTCATGATCGTGTCGGCGTCGCGCTCCCTGCCTAGATGGCGCAGAGCTCCCGCGACACGGCCACCCACATGGCTGCGTCCGCCATCAAGAAGATATTGCAGCAGCGAGCTGGTTCCACGGATCGAGCCGATAACGGCAATGACGTCGGTTGCTGATGTTTTCCAGGACTCCGGCGACAGGTTGCAGACCGCCTCTTCCATCGGCATCAATCGCAACCGCTCTTTCGTCTCCGCCGGTTCATTGTCTTTCGAACGCAGCAAATAGAGCGATGTGTCGCTTGGCAGTTTCACGAGCTGGTTGTTCGCCTTTGGGCTTCTGACGATGGCCTGCGACGGAATGGAGTGATTTTCTGACCAGAGAGCAACCGATGCTTCCGCGGAGAGGCGCCATTCATTGGGGAAGCGGTCATCCAGATATCGGGTTACAAATTCCCAGTACACGGTACTCCACGCGGCATCGATTCTATTCTTGGCGGAAGGCCTCGAATTGACTGCCAGCCAGCCTTTCATGATCTCTTCGAGAAAGCCGTTGTCCTGCAAGCGCTCTCTATGGACGCGGCTGAGCTCGTCCGACTTCACGACCGACCTGGTGCCATTCTGGGTGACACCCCTCAGCTCCGAGAGCGATGTTGCGAGCAGTTCGTTGGGTTTCGCCATGCCATCCTCCTGTGATCGCTCCACCTTTATGCACATCGGTAGCACAAAACCTGTCGATGGCTGCTGGATAGAGATGCACTAATTTACCGCATAAGGATTACACTACTTTTCTGCGTATTACTCACACTAATTTTGTGTATTTGAATCGCACTAGTTTTCGGTATGTCATTCACACTAATTTCCCACATCCGAATCACACTAAAATTGCGTATCTGGTTCGCACTAGTTTTTGTATATTGGTGGGTCGGGGCCGATACCGTGCGGCGCTCACAAGCCAGTTCACCGCGGGGGAAACCGCTCTCACTTTTGCCCACCAATGCGTGAGAGGTCGAACCTGATACCAGTTGACTGGGCATCACGGCTTTCCTCGGCATCTGGCGATACGGCAGGCTCGTCTCGAGCCTCATTGGCCACGGGTGTTCTCTCAACGGGCGCAACTCTATCCATTTTCATCGCGCCGTCCGGATCAGGCGCCAGAAAAACCTGTACGCCCTCAAATTCGCCGGTCTTCCACGAATAGACAGCATCCTCGAATATTTGCGGCAGAACATCCTTTGCTGTCGGATTGCCGTACCACTTCGCGACGATACGCATGACCTTGGCGAACAGCTTCGTTCCCATGCGCAGGTTCTCGCAAGCGTCAACGAGATCAGGCTTCAGTTCCGAAGCGTCCTTCACGCCGATGCCGACCGGGATCTGTGTCAGCCCGGCGCGAACGACCGCCTGGCCGACATTCTGGCGGATGATCTCCATCGCCTCGTCCGCGGTCGTCGGCTTCGGCACCAGGATCAGCCGGCCGCCCGACTTGACAGAAATTGCTAGCGGATCCGGGGAACCGGCCGCTTCCACAAACTGCTCGGCGATAGCCGAGGTGAGGGAAGGATCAGTACATTTCGAAATGAGGGCGGCGTCGAGCATCTTGAGGCTCCGAACTTACGTATTAAAGGAAAGGATAAACGGTTTGGAAAACAGCCGCGCCCAGGCGCTGGCGCTGGCCCGCTGGATCGCGACGATGTTGGTGTCGGCCGTCCACCAGCCGTTGCCAACGGCAACGATCATCTCGGGGTCGGAGAGCATGGATTGCAGGACCGGCCAGACGATGAGCTGCTCGTAGCAGATCAACGGGGTAAGTCTGACCGGTCCGATCCCGACAACGGGATTGGCGAAGAAATAGGCACTGGCGCCGCCGCTCTGCCCGAGCCAGGACCGCCACGGCTGCCACATCGAGCCAGGCACAGGCATACGCTCACGGTAGAGGATATGGCCGCCGTCCCGGTCGATCGCGATGAGGACATTGTCATATCCGTCACCGCCGATAACTGTCGCGCCGGCGACAACCGCCACTTCACTTTCAAAGAGGTTTTGCCTCCAAAGTTGCTCGACGGTCGGCGTTCGATGTCTCTCAAGTTGCGCCACTCCTCGACCAGATTGGCGGTCCGATCGTACAGTTCACAGCCGACGGTGCCTATGATGGAAAACCTACATACGACGCAGTCATCGATCATAGCGCGGCGGCGGCTATCGTCATTCCGCCTCGCGCCAACGCGGTCGAGCCAAGCGACGATAGACCTCCCGGCCAACGGAACCGGCATATCGCCGCAATCAACAGTGACGGCCCGATGAAATGCGGGCCAGGTCGCTGCCTGGTCAGCAGACCGAAGTCGCCATCGGCTGCGCCGTCCTCAACCGCATGCTTGCTTGCGCACGCCCGAAAGCCGTCCGCCGCAAGGCAGCCACGCCATTCGGCTGACCACCCGCGATGTCCGCCTCCACGCCGTCGATAAAGACAGGGCCTCAGGCAGCGTTCGAAATCCAGTTCGAAAGGGCCGTCTTCGACTTTACGCCAACCGAGATATCGGCAACTTCGCCGCCCTTGAAGATCGCAAGCGTCGGAATGGAGAGCACGCCGAACTGTGCAGCGAGTTCCGGGTTCTCATCGATATTCAGCTTGGCCACCTTGACCTTGCCTTCCATCTCGACGGCGATTTCCTCGAGGCTCGGAGCAATCATCTTGCACGGGCCGCACCATTCAGCCCAGAAATCGACGACGACGGGTTCTGCGGACTCCAGAACTTCGGACTGGAAATTATTAATATCGACTTTCACGGTAGCCATGGGCTGCTCCTTTAACGGAATTGGGTGTTGAACCACATGTGATGGTGCGGTGCGGGATTTTCAGTTACCGACCCGACGCTATTTTGGACATAGGGGGCGTTGCCCCTGTGATGCCGGAGTTTGCCGAGACAAGGCGGTCGGATCCCTTGACCATGCGCGGATTCTCAAAATGTGCCATAATTGCCACCTGACGGGTTTGTATATGCAAGACGTTTTTCGTCCGTCGCGACGTATAGACTCATTATTCACGACAGTCAACAGTCAATAAGCTGCCGCGCTGGTACTGTCACATTGATTGCGGTAAGGAAATTGAGGTAGCAGCGCGCCCATGACCGTGAGTGCACCGACCGACAAGAACCACCGCTATCCGATCGAAATCGTAGCCCGTGCTGTCTGGCTCTACTTTCGCTTTAATCTGAGCCTGCGCGATGTCGAGGAAATGCTGCTCGATTTCGGGATCGTCGTTTCCTACGAGACCATCCGCCGATGGTGCCGAAAGCATGGCCTTGATTATGCGCGCCGCATACGCCGCAAGCTCTCCCTTTGCCAAGCCAGTTAAAAGAGAGCTGGCTCGGGAAATCTGAACAGCCAGGATAAGTGGAATTTCTGCCTGACTTCGGCTTAGATGCCGGGAACAGGAGATACCATGACGAGACGACCGCGCCGGAACCATAGCCCGGCTTTCAAGGCAAAGGTGGCGCTCGCCGCGATCAGGGGCGAACAGACGCTGGTGGAACTGTCCCAGCAGTTCGACGTGCACGCCAATCAGATCAAGCAGTGGAAAGACCAGCTCCTTGAGGGGGCGACGGGCGTTTTCGGCGATGAAGCCAAGGCGGAGCCGGCGGGTCCAACCGTCGATGTCAAAACGCTGCACGCCAAGATCGGCGAACTGACGCTGGAGAACGATTTTTTGTCCGGTGCGCTCGGAAAGGCGGGATTGCCGGGCGGAAAGAAATGATCGACCGCGAGCACAAACTGTCGGTCGTGCGCCAGGCGAAGCTTCTCGGCTTCAGCCGTGGCAGCGTCTATTATTCTCCACGTCCCGTGTCGGACGTCGATCTGGCTTTGATGCGCCGGATCGACGAACTGCATCTCGATTACCCGTTTGCCGGAAGCCGGATGTTGCAAGGGCTTTTGAAGGCAGAAGGGCTGCAAACCGGACGGCTGCACGTCGCCACCCTGATGAAGAAGATGGGCATCGAGGCGATTTACCGTCGCCCGAACACCTCGAAACCGGCACCAGGACACAAGGTCTATCCCTATCTCCTTCGCAAGCTGGCGGTCACCAGACCCAATCAGGTCTGGGCGATGGACCTGACCTACATTCCGATGGCACGGGGCTTCGTCTATCTCTGCGCTGTCGTGGACTGGTTCAGCCGGAAGGTCCTATCGTGGCGGCTGTCGATCACGATGGAAGCAGCCTTCTGCATAGAAGCGGTCGAAGAAGCGCTTGCCCGCTATGGCAAGCCCGACATCTTCAACACCGATCAGGGGTCGCAGTTCACCTCCGTCGACTTCACCGCCGTTCTGAAGAACGCCGACATCGCCATCTCCATGGATGGCAAAGGCGCGTGGCGAGACAATGTCTTCGTCGAACGGCTCTGGCGGTCGATCAAATACGAGGAGATCTATCTCCACGCCTACAAGAGCGTTTCCGAGGCCCGCGCTGCCATCGGCCGATATCTGAGCTTTTACAACACCCGACGCCCACATTCATCCCTTGACCGGCAGACGCCGGATCGGGCTTACTTCAATGCGCTGACGCCGATGATGGTGGCAGCATAATCGAGGCGGAAATCCACTTAGCAAAACGCCCGGAACTGTTCAGACAAACCGAGCCAGCTCTCTGCATGACGAATAACGCGGCGGAAAGAGCCCTGCGCGGGGTTGCATGTGGAAGAAAAAACTGGAGCTTCGCCGGATCCGAGCGGGGCGCCGACCGGGCGGCCATCATGCTGACCCTTATTACGACGGCCCGCCTCAACGACATCGACCCGAAGGCTTGGCTCGCAGATGTGCTGACGCGCATCGCAGATCTTCCCGTCTCCCGCCTGCGTGAGCTCTTGCCTTGGGAATGGAAGAGGATCAAGGCGGTGGCGATATCGGTTGCCGCGTAAACAGCGTCCGAAACAGCTCCTCCGACCGCCGCAGACCCTCGTCCGTCAGCACCAGCGACTTCGACTTGTTCACCGGGTCGCCGATCATGCCCTTCTGATGCAAGCGATCCGTCGTTGCCCAGTCAAAGCCCTTCCAGGCACAACGCTCGTTATGCAGCGTTAGCCACAACAGCGCCAAAACGGCATCGTCGATCTTGTCCTCATCGATCTCCATGAACCCGACGTTACCACGCGAACCCCATTAAGTCCTGCGGCCCACCTCGGATGGATACACTGCTTCTTGCCATTGATGGCCACCACGCATTCGTCGAGATGCCATATGTGGACGGCCCCCTCCTTGCAAGAACTCTTTGATGATTTGATCGGATCTCTTGCGTTCATATGTCCGGCCTTTTGTTGCGTTCACACATGAACGCTGGCCAAGATGGGTTCCGCGACGTGGGTTCCAAACACTTGATCGGCCTCGTTGGGCCACTGGCATCTACGGAGTGTACCGCGTCTCGGATCGATCGATCACACCATCTAATCGTTTCCTGCAAGTTCACGCATCAGCTCAGCACGGTAGCGTCTGTATCCTGCTCACCGTGACCGACTGATCTCTTCACGCCGCGCAGGCCAGAGCCGGGCGCGCAGCATTGCCCTTGTAAGCCTCGCCGGTCACCATCATTTTCCAGGCGATCCTGGCGATCTTGTTGGCCAACGCGACAGCCGCGAGTTTTGGGGCCTTGCGCTTGAGCAACTCGATGAGCCAGAGCGAAGCGTTCCTGCCTCTTCCCGCTCTCACCTGTCGAAGCAACGAGGTCGCACCCACGACCAATGTTTTGCGCAATGCCTCATCGCCGGCCCTCGTAATGATACCGAGCCTGACTTTGCCAGCAGTCGAATGATCCTTGGGCGTCAGGCCCATCCAGGCGGCAAACTGCCTTCCAGATCTGAACTGTTCCGGTGCCGGCGCTTTCATCACCAGCAAGACCGCGCCGATTGGTCCGACACCAGGGATCTTTGCAAGACGGCGACAACATTCATTGTTGCGATACCAAGCCATCAGTTTTGCCTCCACCTCTTTCAGGCGCTCACCCAACTGCGCAAATTCCTCAACGAGAGACGCGAACAGCTCACGCGCCACAGCCGGAATGCTTTCATCAATCATGATGCGTTCCAGAAGGAGCGGAAGATGAGACATGCCTTTGGCTGCGGTCAGCCCGAACTCAGCTGCATAGCCACGAATCGTATTGGCAAGCTGCGTCTGTGCGGCGACAGCGCGCTCGCGCATGCCCACCAGCATCAGCGCGGCTTGCTGATCCGCACTCTTTACCGGAACGAACCGCATCGTCGGGCGGCTCATCGCCTCGCATAGCGCTTCGGCATCGGCCGCATCATTCTTGCCGCGCTTGACGTAGGGCTTCGCCAGTTGTGGCGCGATCAGCTTTACCTCATGTCCGAACCCTGTCAGCAACCGCGCCCAGTGATGCGAAGCGGCACAGGCTTCGATCGCAATCACGGTCGGTGGGCATGTCGCAAAGAAATCCACCATCTCCTTGCGGCGCATCTTCTTGCGCAGGATCGGCCGCTCGGCGGCGTTCACACCATGCAATTGAAAGACGTGCTTTGACGTATCCATGCCAATACGGATAATCTGATCCACGGACGGCTCCTTCGTTTGAGATCGTTAACAGCTCACTCTGGCACATTTCGATGCCGTTCGGGGGCCGTCCACCCCAACATTTGTCGCCCAGGCAGCCGGCTGACCGTCGCTTGATCTCCCGGGCGAAATGCCGTCCGAATTTCTCCGCCCAGCTTCGAATGGTCTGATGTGTGACGATGATGCCGCGGGCCGCCAGCATGTCCTCAACCATGCGCAGGCTGAGCGGAAAGCGAAAGTAGAGCCATACCGCGTGCGCAATGATCTCAGCGGGAAAGCGGTGGCGACGATAAAGCGGATCACGAGCAACTTCTGACATGGCCCATGTACGCACATCTTCATCAGCCGTCGGTTAACTTTACGGTGCCAGGCCGTCCACCTCATCAGGCCCGAATGGCGTGCTTGGCACGTCGCCAGCCCGCTTTAAAGTGCCATCGAGAGGACGAATGGGCTGGTCTTCCAGACCTCATGCATTTCGTGGGGCTATCCCGAAGCATTGCTCCTAATTATCACATAGCCTGAAGTGATATGACTTTGGCCGGGTGACGTGCTCATAACCCAGCACGCTCAATGTAGCACCTCGTCCACTGTTCTTGACACCAGTCCAGGCCAGCGTGGGATCCAAATGGTCGCACCGATTTAAAAGAACCGTACCGGTCTCCAAATCCTCGGCAAGCGCATTCGCCGCAGCGACATCCTTCGTCCAAATAGACGCAGTGAGGCCGTAAGTGCTGTCATTCATCAATTCAAGCGCTTGTTGATCGGATTCAACGCGCATAACGCCCACGACCGGACCAAATGTCTCTTCTCTCATAAGGCGCATGCTATGGTCGACGTCGACCAGTAGACGTGGTGACACGTAGGCGTCGCCCGGCCTGTCCAACTCAACCTTGGACAGAGGGACTAAATTCCTTGCACCCTTCCTGATCGCCTCATCCAGATGTTCCCTTATCACAGACGCGGCGTATTTATTGACGACAGGACCGAGATTGACGTCGATATCGAGCGGATTGCCAAGATGATACGTGGTGGCGAGCTTCGCCGCGCGTTCAATGAATTCATCGTATACGTCCGAATGTGCATAGATCCGTTCGATCCCACAACAAGACTGGCCGCTGTTGAAGAAAGCGCCGTCGACAATGTTCTCGACAGAAAAGGCTACATCCGCATCAGCCCTAATGTAGGCAGGATCTTTGCCGCCGAGTTCAAGGCCGACCCCAATAAACCGATTTGCCGCTGCCTTTTGCACAAGACGACCTGTTCGCACTGAACCGGTAAACGCCACATAGTCAATGCGTTGATCGGCAATGATCCTTTCGGCATCGCTGTTAGTCACCGTGATCACTTGAAAGACGTCACTGGGAAGTCGGATTGTTTCAAACGCTTTTGCGAATCGTTCTCCCGACAGAGGAGTCTGTGGGGCATGTTTCAAGATCACACTGTTGCCGGCGATGATCGCTGGGACAACCGTATTGACTGCTGCGAGCAAAGGGTAGTTCCACGGCGCAATAACGTATACGACGCCGAGCGGGGATCTCCGAATAAACCGTTTGAAACCGACCCGTGGTTCTGGACGAATGTCCTCCAGAGCCTCTGGGGCTAAAGCGACCATCGTAAGTGCGCGATCGGCACAGGTTCGCACTTCGCTTGGCGTTTGCGAAATCGGTCGGCCCATCTGTTGCGTGATCTCCAGAGCGATATCTTCCTGATTATCTAGAAGATACTGGGCAAACTTCTCACAAATTTGGAGCCGCTCTTTCAATGGGAATTTACGCCAGAGTTTTTGAGCGGCGACTGCTCGCTCCAAAATAGCATCGACTTGTTGCGCCGACGCATAGCTTCGTTCAGCAACGATGCTGCCATCGATAGGCGAAATAGTGCGTTGAAGGTCAGTCATTGTTTGCCTCAAATGATCTCGAAATAGCGGGACAATTCCCAGTCGGAGACATGGTGCTGGAACTGGCGATGCTCCCAGTCACGTGTCGCCGCATAATGTTCGACGAAAGCGCTCCCGAAGATTTCGTGGGCAATGGCGCTGTTTCTAAAGTTGTCGGCGGCTTCTGAGAGCGTACGGGGTAGCTGTTGCCGTGTCGGCGCGGTGATCTGATAAGCGTTGCCGGACAAAGCAGCCTCGGGCTCGACCTTGTTTTCAATTCCCCAAAGGCCCGCCCCGAGCGTGGCCGCCAATGTCAGATATGGATTGGCATCCGCGCCTGGAATGCGAAATTCCACGCGTTGAGACTTCAAGCTACCCGTGATGGCGCGTATAGCAACGGTACGGTTATCGATTCCCCACGTTGCTGCGGTTGGGGCCCAATGACCCGGGACCAGCCGGCGATAGGAGTTAACCGTTGGTGCGGTGAGAACCGCAATGGAAGGAGCAAGTTTCTGAAGACCGCCAATGAAATTGCGCATCGTCCGACTAATGCCGTGCTCGGTGCTGTGATCGTGAAACACCCCAACGCCATTTTCATCGACTAATGAGACGTGAACGTGGCCACCTTGGCCCGGCAGAGAGCTATCCCATTTTGCCATGAAGCTCGCCATGAGCCCATTTTTCTGAGCGAATACCTTCGCGAAGGTTTTGAACAACGCTCCCTTGTCGGCCGCCGCCAAGGCATCGTCCACGCCAATCGCGGCCTCCATGGCTCCCGGGCCGGTTTCTTCGTGAAGGCCCTCCAGTGGAATACGCATGGCTTCGAAGAGATCGAGGATGCCATGATAGAACTCGCTGTTCACCGAATTCCTGATAACGGAATAGCCGAAACCGCCGAAACCGAGCGGTCGGAGATTCCTATAGTTCTTATCGGCGAGTGTCCTGGCGTTTTCCTCCACGACGAGAAACTCGAACTCACAGGCTGCTTTTGGCCGAAGACCCATCGCCATCGCCTTGCGTAAAACTCGTTTCATTACTCCCCGCGGGCATAGCTCCTCGAGCTGCCCCACAAATTCGCCAAGGACGAAATGCGTTTCGCTTTCCAACGGAAGCTTACGCGCTGTTTCGGGCAGCAATCTGACCTGAGCGTCGCCATATCCGCTATTCCAGCCAATGCGATCGGTGTTATCGTAAAGCTGATCATTTGAATCCCAACCAAAGATGACATCGCAAAAGCCAAAACCATCCTCCAGTGAGGAAATAAATTTCTCGCGCGCCATGTATTTGCCACGCAGCACACCATCCAAATCGAAGGCGCCAATTTTGACGTGCTTATAAGCGTCGTCACGAAGGAACTGCTTGAGGTCGAGGCCGATTTCCGGGAATTCCAAAAACGTTTCTCTTATGGATCTATCGTCTGTGTTCGTCGAGAACAGGTGCGGAGATTGTTTCAGGTGGCGCCAATGGGACAGCCGACCGTCGATCTTCTCGACGGGACCGTTTCGAATTGTGGAATGGTCCGATCCTGATCGACTCTTCAAAGACAAAACCGATTTAAATGCAGCCTTGATATCGTCGATTAGGTCATCGGCTTCCTCCAAGCCTATCTGCAGGCGCACAAGAGGGCCCGCATAATTCTTTCCCGTCAAAGTGCGGTCGGCCAGATTGACCTGCAATGCGAGACTGGCATAACCACCCCATGAATAGCCAAGCCCGAAAATCGTGAGGCCGTTTAGAAAAGCGCGAACTGGGATGTCAGGGTCGAGCACGAAGGAGAATATGCCAGCCGATCCCGAGAAGTCGCGCTTCCACAACTCATGTCCGGCGTGACTCTCCAATGCTGGATGAAGGACTTCCAGGACTTCCTGCTGTTGCTCAAGCCATCGGGCAATTCGCAGGGCGCTGCTTGCATGACGCTCAAGTCGCAAACCCATTGTACGAAGCCCGCGCAATATATGATAGGCATCATCATTGTTCCCACAGATGCCCAAAGCCCCGTAAAATTCATTTAAGGTTGCGAAACAACTTTCGTTCGACGAAACGGTTCCCATCAAGATGTCGGAGTGGCCGGAGGGATATTTGGTCGTGGCATGCAACGAAATGTCCACCCCCAACTCCAATGGCTTCAGATAAAGAGGCGTTGCCCAGGTATTTTCCATCATGACGGTGGCGCCCACTGCATGCGCCTTCTCAGCGATAGCGGGAACATCCTGAATCTCGAACGTGTTCGAACCTGGGGACTCCGTGAACACAACCCGGGTATTCGATCGCAGAAGCCGCTCGATGCCACCGCCTATGAACGGGTCATAATATTCGACATCGCCCCCCAAGCGTGTGAGGGCGGTATCAGCGAATTGCCTTGTATTGCCATAGACGCTGTCGACGATGAGTAGATGATCGCCTGGTGACAGAAATGCCATGAGGGGGACCGTGACGGCCGTCAGGCCGGATGGAAGAAGAAGCGTCCCGAACGACCCTTCGAGCTCATTGATTGCGTCGCAAAGCGCCTTCGTCGTGGGGGTTCCACGTGTACCATAGGTGTATGGCTGATTATGCATCACCATGGTATCGGCATCAGGGAAAAGCACTGTTGACGCACGTACGAGGGGCGGGTCTATAAAGCCAAAATATTCCCGCGGATTGTTTCCACAATGGGCCAGCCGGGTGTTGATGCCGTGCTTCGCGACGGTGTTGGAAGTATCGTTCATGATCCAATCGCCAGTAAAGCTTCGTTCGCCGCACGGCTCCCGGGCGTCTTGGCCGCGGCTATAATTGTCGCAGCCGCTTTTTCGGCAACTGTCATGACGGCACAGTTTATATTCACGGTCACCATTGACGGAAAAATCGAAGCATCGCATACGCGCAAGCTGGCGATGTTTCTCACCCTCAGCGCAGTATCGACGACTGCGGTGGGATCGTCGTCGGACCCCATGCGGCATGTTCCTGCGGCATGATAGACGGTTTCCAGGTTTGACCGGATATAGTCGGTAATGTCGTCATCCTTCACGACGCTTGGCCCAGGAGCGACTTCGCGAACCGCGATCTCGCCGAAGGAATGGGTCTCGATGAAGCGCCGAGCAAATCGCATACCTTCGCCGATAATGCGCAGATCATAATCCTCCGGATCCGAGAGATAATTGAGGCGGATCCTAGGTTTGTCGCGCATGTCGGACGTGACCAAGCGGATATCGCCCCGACTGCGGGGACGAGTCGCGTTCGAGGCTATGTCGATAAGCCTTCCCTCGGAATTGAACGACGAGGTCGATTTCTCGCCGTGCCGACCGCTGGGGTTGCCTGGCCTCAACCCAAATTGGCACAAGCAATCAGGTGCCGGAGCATCAGCATCGACTTTGAGTAGCATAATGGATTCGTAGGGCGTCACATCCCATGCAGGTACCGACTCTTTCAGTTCGAAAACCACTGCGGAGGAATAATGATCCGCTAGGTTGCGACCGACTCCCGGGACATCGGCCACGACGGGTATACCCATTGCTCCTAGGTGCTGGGCCTCGCCAATGCCTGACACCATCAAGAGCTGCGGCGATTGGATGCTGCCCGCAGTAATGATTACCTCGTTTCGGGCATGAACAGGGCCAAGCGAGGTTTCGACACCGATGGCGCGGCCATCCTGAATAATGACACGCGTCACGAATGTTTCACTGAAGACTTCCAGCATCTCGGGCAGTTTCGACAAAGGATGAAGATACGACACGGAGGAAGATTGTCGATGCTTGCCAATGGCATTGAGCGGCAACATGCCAATTCCTGGCGAGATCTCCTGACGGAATTCTGTGCGACGAAGGCCAAGCTCCTGGCCCGCCCGCAAGAGAGCCGCCGATACAGGATTAGTATCTGGCCGGGTTTCGACTCCTACCTGGGAGAGTAGACGATTGATATGGGAACGAATCTCCTGAGGGCCCCATCCTTTCGCACCAAGCCTCTCCCATTCCGCAAAATCAGATTCCGGCGGAATGAGCCATGCGCAATCATTATGCGTACCACATCCACCGAGGACCTTGGCGCGTGAATAGTTTAGCCGAGCTGGCTTGGCATCAGTGGTCGATGCGAGGAAGCCCCAATCCAAACTTGTGGGTTGCTCGGATAGACGCGAAACATCCATCAAGCAAGGCACACCTTCGTCCAGCGGACCAGCCTCTATGAGAGCGATGGTGCCAATACCAGCGTCCGCAAGACGTCTGGCTATAACGGCTCCCGCACTGCCGCCACCGACGATAACATAATCGAACGTGAGGTCGTCATTAAAGTTCGGCACGCCCCTGTCTCCTTTGGAAAACGGTTTTGCGATCAGATGGAAATGGCTAGGGCGATGGCGACGCAGACGTAGACCACCCCTACAATTCGACTGATAGCAACCTGATTGTTGAAGAGTCGCTTTGCCTGACCGGCGATCTGAATATAGCTCCCATACACAAGCAGCGAGATTGTCATGGCGGTGATGCCGAGCAGGATCGCTTGCGGGAGATAAGGCAGTTTGGGGCTCACAAATGCCGGATAGATCAGCAGACTGGCAATAATACCCTTGGGATTCGTACAGGATACAGCAATGGCCCCAAGAATAAGCTCTTTGGTGGTTGCAGCAGTGACACGTTTTGTGACGAGTTCAGTTGGCTTGACGCTGAAAGCCTTGAGCGCCTGATAAAGGATAAGCGTAATGCCTCCCCACTTAATGATATGCAGAATGATCTCATACTTCTGGGCTAGCAGACCCACCCCGGATAAGACGATGACCGCATGTAGACCAGTTCCCAATGCAAATCCGATTGCAGCGGCGCTAGCTTTGCGGGAGCCATAATGTAGCGATTGCGCGACGGAGAATGCGACATTCGGTCCAGGCACCGCCAAGGTCGTGAAAAACATGATGCAGAACATCGTCCAGAGTGCCGTATCCATAATCTTCCCTTTTTCTGAAACCATTCCTGGTACCGGATAAGAATCCCGTGACCAAAAGTGTTGGCTCACTCTGTGTCCAAGAGTGTGTCGGAACGTCGCGGGACCGACAATGCGGGGCATGCTCTTCCTCTGCAGGATCTTTTGCGGTAAGAGCGACAAGACTCGCCAAATGAAGAGAAAAGCGACTGGCTGAAGGTATCGGTCGCAATATGCCATTCGGGATGCCACTGAACGCCTATCTGGAAGGTCGGCGAATCCTTGATCCGTATAGCCTCGATAAGTCCGTCATCGGCGACGCCTTCGATAACCAGATTGTTGCCGAGCCGATCTATACCCTGCCCATGGAGAGAATTGACCCAGACCTCCGTCCGATCCGCCAATCGGTGAAGCACACCATCTCGCCACAGGTTCAAGCGATGAACAGGGTCGTATTGACGGTCCCGTTCCAGACGTAGATCTTCCTGGTGTCTGATGTTGGAGGGTATGGTCCGGAGGTTGTCGTATAACGTGCCGTCGAAATAGACATTTAATTCTTGTAACCCTCGGCATATTGCCAGAATGGGCATCCCCAGCGACAATGCCGTGGCAATGGATGCTCCAGACAGCCGGTCCCGGTAGCGATCCCTTTGCGCAAAAACAAAATCGGTCACATCGGCCGGCTCGCTTCCATTACGCAGCACACACGAATCCACATTGGATTCATCCCCGGTCAGTACAAGTCCGTCCAGTCGAGCCAACGCGAATTCGTCACTATTGTGACCTCGCGCTAAGGTAGGCAGAACGACGACTTCAACATCCGCATATCCAACCAGTGCATCAATATAGCGGCGACGTATCCAGTCCCGGTGGACATTGTCGTCGATAATGCGGTTTGCCGTGATTCCAACGGTGGGCATCGTTCACTCCTTCAGGCAAGGTGCGTCCATCAGGCTAGGCCCACGGATAGCGGAATCTTGGCTGCATCGGTTCCATATTTATGCTGCCAATAGAGCCTTTCATTTCGCTCCATCAGCTGGCTCATGACGCTTCGCTGCCCTTGAGGTCCTCGAACGAACAAGCCTCCCCAGGTCGCTGCAACTTCGGCGTAATTCGGGTCCCGCATGCGTATTTTCTGGGCTTTTTTAAGAAGCCAGAAAGGGATGCCGGGAGAAAGATGATGTTCGAGATGGTATTCATCGAGATTGACGCCAAGCAGAAGTCGCTCGATGCAATTACCCTTTCTGTTACGCGTCAGGAAAAGATTGGTCTTTTCCGTCTCACACATGGGCGAGTGTTCCGCGATCTCGATGAACCAGCCAAGCGCCTGAAATGTCGTGAGATACGGCACGATCCAGAACAGTGCGACGTCATCCAGTAAATTCAACCAATAGGAACCGACGAGGATAGTGGTCCAAAATGCGTAGAAGCCGACCTTGTCTATAAAGAGAGCCTTGCTATCCAACTTGGATTTCTCAACTCCGGTGACCTTGAAACGGTGAGTGAACAGATATCGCAAGTATCCAATCGTGGCGGCCCCAAAGAGCGGCAATAGGATGATATCCGTTATGTATCGAACGGGATGGCGGACTTTGTAGACACCGCTTTCAAGAAAGAATTTCAGGTCCGGATCCTTGTCTGGATCGCCGAGGTGCGGATGGTGGAGATAGACGTGAGATACCCTGTAGGCCCAGTGCTTCTGAAACAATGGATAAGCGGCGAATAGAATTCCGAGCGCGTAGTTAAGCGTGCCGTTCCTTGCCAGCGTTCGATGGGCTGCATCATGGGCTATCGTGGTCAGGCCCCGCTGGTGCGCGCCGATGAAAAGCAAAGCTAGGGGATAGAACCACCAGGAAAGCTTGACGCAAAGAAGGGCGAAAAGAACAATGACCGCATAATCTTTTGCGATGTAGAGAGCACCGGTGATGTTGTCTGGACGCAATTCAGCCAACGCTTTTTTCACCTCCGCCGAAAAGCGGAAGCTTTCGTAGCGGGCATTCGTGAGTTGCCAAGTCTGATCAGATACCATGTGTTTTCCCTTTTAGCTCATTTACAGCGCGGCCAATGCACCCGCCAGGTCACGGATGATATCGTCAGAATGCTCGATACCAACGCAGAGGCGGATGGTGCCGTCATCGATTCCAGCTGCCAAGCGCTTCTCGCGCGGCACGGTCGTATGGGTGGTGGAAACGGGATGGGTGATAAGTGTTCTGGCGTCCCCGACATTGGAAACATGATAGGCGAGGCTGACGCTTTCGATGAGTTTGCGTCCGGCTGCGGCATCGCCAACGTCAAAGGTCAGCATCGCGCCATGGCCGTACTGGGGATCGAAAAGCTCGGCGGCGACCTCTCTTTGACGCCCTTCGAAAAAAGCCGGGTAGATGACTGCCCTGACCTTGGGGTGACTGCGCAGCATGTAGGCTACGGCCAAAGCATTTTCGCTATGGCGACGCATACGCAAGGGAAGAGTTTCGAGTCCCTGAATGAGCTGAAAGCTATTGAAGGGGCTCGAGCATGCGCCGGTATCGCGCAACCAAGTCATGCGGGCCTTAAGAAGAAACGGGCTGCTACCCAGATCGTCCAGATTTGTAATCGCCTCATGCCACAAGATGTCGCCATGCGCATCGTCGGGCCCGTTCATCAGGGGGAATCGATCAGGAAATTCGTCGAAAGCGAAATTGCCATGATCGACGATCAATCCTCCAAGAGTCGTCCCGTGGCCGCAAATATATTTCGTTGCGGAATAGGTGGAGAATGCTGCGCCCAACCTTGCCGGACTGCAAACGAGAGGTGTCGTTGTATTGTCCACGATTAACGGAATTCCGTGCCGGCGGCCAATTTCCGCCAGCTCGCGTATTGGAAGCGGCACCAGACTCGGGTTCGAGACGCACTCGCCGAAAAGACCAAGCGTCCGGTCGTCGATTTGAGCTTCGAAGCTTGAAGGGTCGTTGGGATCGGCGCTCCGCGCCTCGATACCCAAACGTCGAAAAGTATTGTGCAATAGGTTCCAAGAGTTGCCATAGAGAAACTTTGAAGCCACAATATTTCCGCCAGGGTAACCGCTGCACAAATTCACTAGGGCGAGAAACGTGGCTGCCTGCCCAGATGCGACAGCAAGAGAATCGAGGCCCCTATCAACCGCCGCGAAACGTCGTTCCAAGGCACGCGTCGTCGGGTTAATAATCCGCGTGTACGTATATCCATCTGCCTTGACGTTGTAGATGTCAGCGATCTTGGAGAGATTTCCGTCGAGCTCATATGCTGTATTCTGGTAAATGGGAACGCTTACCGCCCTTGTCGCCGGATCGTGCCTGAAGCCAGCATGGAGAACTGCAGTTTCCGGATTTTCCCATTTGGACGCTTGGGGATTTGGTATGAAATCAAGCATTGATTTGCTCCCTGGAGAGGCTGCTACACGCGAATTTTCTGGAAAAATCCCGGCGGGCGACCGTCGGCGCAAAACGCTCAACTCGGTCGATCAGACGATCTGGCCAGTCATCTTGGATCTGCCCGATGCAGCCAATACGAAAGGTCTGGGATGGCGCGTGCAGTTTCGCATAGATGTAGATCTGATCTGCGGCGAGAAAGTTATAGAAATATTCAAAGCTTTCTTGATCGGATATCCAATGCTTGGCTTGAAGAGCGAGGCAAATCGGCGATTGGAGCTCTTGTCTGAGAATGGGCGTGATGCCGAATGGCCTAAGGCCTTTTGTTAGGCGCTCTCTGACGCGATCATAGCGTGCCCATCGAGCCTCTGTGCCTTCCATCGAATGCTCCGAAAGCGCACGGTGGAGCGCTTGCGCTATGTGCGTCGGAGGAGTGGTACGCCACTCCCCCGATCTCTCGAACGACAACCACTGATCATAGAGATCCAGGGAGTAGGTGGTTGCGTGAGTCGACTTACGGTTGAGAAGCGTGTTTGCAACGATTGCAAATGCCAGTCCCGGCGGCGCCTCCAGACACTTGTTTCCTGAGGAAATCAGGACGTCGAACCTGTCTGTTTGCGCATTTACCGCGATACCGCCGAATGCACTCATGGAATCGACGATCGTGACGACGCCATTTGCTCTGGCAACATTGATCAAGGCGCTGAATGGGTTCAGAATGCCCGTGGTCGTTTCACAATGCACGAAGCACAAGTGGGTAATTTCTGGATCGGTTGCCAGCCGATCCGCCACCAGTGCGACGTCAGGCACCTCCGTTACAGGCGTCACCAGCGTTTCGAAGGCCAGACCATTACGCCGCAGCATGGTGAGTATACGCTCACCATACTGGCCGTTGATGCAGACGAGGGCTTTGTCCCCGCGACCGATGAATGTGGTGAGCGCCGCCTCAACGGCAAAGGTACCACTCCCCTGTATCGGAATAACCGTATGACTGCCGTGAGCCTGCGCGATGGTGAGGATCTGATCGCGAATCTCCTGAGTAATACGCTTGAAGGCCGCATCTCTCGACCCGATATCGAACAGCATTCCCTCCTTGACGAAGGGCGACAGGCAAAGCGGTCCGGGTGTGAATAGACGTACTTGATTTTGCAATCAAAATCCTCCGATCAGGAATGAACATAAGGCGCGCAGCCCTGGAGAACTGGCAAAACACTGACCAAAGCGACACTTTGTGTCGTTGATCCGTCGCTTGCTTCTTTCGTGGGCATTCGACTTGCGTAGCGACCTTGTCTCCTATCTTTTTATAAAAACAATCTTTAGTCAGCATAAGCTAATGCTATTCTAAGATGTATTTATAGCTTTGGTCACAGCGCTAAGCGGAGCTGATTTTCGCTAGGGTCACGCAGCCAGTCCCGCACGTCGATCACCGGGGCTGGAGAGCCGCTCTTCAAACTAGAGGTCATGCTCTTCTTCTCCACAGTGTTTTCCCCCGCTTCGTGCGCCAGGAATGAGCGTGTTAAGGATCAGCTCGAGTTGCTTCGATTTCAAAACGCGGCGCGTGTTCCATCTGTCGGACAATACACGCTGGTGATCTCGTCTTCTGAATGGCTTCTGCGGCAGTCGGTGATTGCGAATTTGGTTGGCAGAAGGTTCTGTGTGATCTGGAACGAAGAGATTGCGAACGGCGCATGGTCTCGTCATCATTGTGCGTCTCCTTGTTGGCGTCTATAATGTACAGAGTAGGTTCAATCGGCGTAACTCCCCGGTCATGTAAGGCCAGGGCCCGCCGCCATGGCAAGTAGGTCCGGAGTCGAGAATCTGTCATCGGGTCTGTCCTTCGCAAGTTTGCCACGACGGGCACCTGGAGAGGAGTTTGACTTTTCTCATTCATTAATCAATACATTCGATATTGAAGAACCATTTCTCCAATGTTGATGATCCATGGATACACTGATGAGCCTGCGGCTGTTCTGCACCGTGTCAGAACTGACGAGCTTCACTGCTGCCGCCGACCACCTCGGCATTTCGCCGGCAATGGCGAGCAAACATGTGATGCAGCTTGAGAACAGGCTGGGCACCCGGCTGCTCAACCGGACCAGCCGCCGCGTCCCTCAGATCGGCTTTGTGTTGCGTCAGAGGGCACTGTAAAGTTATCAGCGGATTGATGCAGCGATAGCTGGCCGGGACGGCTGTCAGGCTGCGGCGACACACGCGATTTTGTTCCAGATTTGCATGGCGGCGTTACGCAGGTCTCGATGTTGAGCCGATGACAGCGTATTGCGGGGAAAGTGGAACAGGTTGGCAATCGGATCATGGATGGAAACGAACCGCTGAAGCTGGCGTGCCGACTTGAAGCGTTTCATGGTCCTTTCGCGTCGTCGGGTCGGCTGGTGCGAATTTTCCGCTCGATTATTGAGGCCTTTGTGCGACCGGTGTTCGACACCGGGCATGAGGTCGCGCCTGGCGGCATCATAGGACCGGAGCTTGTCGGTGATCATGACCCGTGGTGTCCGCCCTTGAGCCTTCAGCAACTTACGCATCAGACGCTTTGCCGCCTTGCCATTTCGGCGGCTTTGCACCAGTACTTCGAGGACGAAGCCGTCCTGATCGACCGCACGCCAGAGCCACTGCTTCTTGCCATTGATGGCCACCACGCATTCGTCGAGATGCCATATGTGGACGGCCCCTCCTTGCAAGAACTCTTTGATGATTTGATCGGATCTCTTGCGTTCATATGTCCGGCCTTTTGTTGCGTTCACACATGAACGCTGGCCAAGATGGGTTCCGCGACGTGGGTTCCAAACACTTGATCGGCCTCGTTGGGCCACTGGCATCTACGGAGTGTACCGCGTCTCGGATCGATCGATCACACCATCTAATCGTTTCCTGCAAGTTCACGCATCAGCTCAGCACGGTAGCGTCTGTATCCTGCTCACCGTGACCGACTGATCTCTTCACGCCGCGCAGGCCAGAGCCGGGCGCGCAGCATTGCCCTTGTAAGCCTCGCCGGTCACCATCATTTTCCAGGCGATCCTGGCGATCTTGTTGGCCAACGCGACAGCCGCGAGTTTTGGGGCCTTGCGCTTGAGCAACTCGATGAGCCAGAGCGAAGCGTTCCTGCCTCTTCCCGCTCTCACCTGTCGAAGCAACGAGGTCGCACCCACGACCAATGTTTTGCGCAATGCCTCATCGCCGGCCCTCGTAATGATACCGAGCCTGACTTTGCCAGCAGTCGAATGATCCTTGGGCGTCAGGCCCATCCAGGCGGCAAACTGCCTTCCAGATCTGAACTGTTCCGGTGCCGGCGCTTTCATCACCAGCAAGACCGCGCCGATTGGTCCGACACCAGGGATCTTTGCAAGACGGCGACAACATTCATTGTTGCGATACCAAGCCATCAGTTTTGCCTCCACCTCTTTCAGGCGCTCACCCAACTGCGCAAATTCCTCAACGAGAGACGCGAACAGCTCACGCGCCACAGCCGGAATGCTTTCATCAATCATGATGCGTTCCAGAAGGAGCGGAAGATGAGACATGCCTTTGGCCGCGGTCAGCCCGAACTCAGCTGCATAGCCACGAATCGTATTGGCAAGCTGCGTCTGTGCGGCGACAGCGCGCTCGCGCATGCCCACCAGCATCAGCGCGGCTTGCTGATCCGCACTCTTTACCGGAACGAACCGCATCGTCGGGCGGCTCATCGCCTCGCATAGCGCTTCGGCATCGGCCGCATCATTCTTGCCGCGCTTGACGTAGGGCTTCGCCAGTTGTGGCGCGATCAGCTTTACCTCATGTCCGAACCCTGTCAGCAACCGCGCCCAGTGATGCGAAGCGGCACAGGCTTCGATCGCAATCACGGTCGGTGGGCATGTCGCAAAGAAATCCACCATCTCCTTGCGGCGCATCTTCTTGCGCAGGATCGGCCGCTCGGCGGCGTTCACACCATGCAATTGAAAGACGTGCTTTGACGTATCCATGCCAATACGGATAATCTGATCCACGGACGGCTCCTTCGTTTGAGATCGTTAACAGCTCACTCTGGCACATTTCGATGCCGTTCGGGGGCCGTCCACCCCAACATTTGTCGCCCAGGCAGCCGGCTGACCGTCGCTTGATCTCCCGGGCGAAATGCCGTCCGAATTTCTCCGCCCAGCTTCGAATGGTCTGATGTGTGACGATGATGCCGCGGGCCGCCAGCATGTCCTCAACCATGCGCAGGCTGAGCGGAAAGCGAAAGTAGAGCCATACCGCGTGCGCAATGATCTCAGCGGGAAAGCGGTGGCGACGATAAAGCGGATCACGAGCAACTTCTGACATGGCCCATGTACGCACATCTTCATCAGCCGTCGGTTAACTTTACGGTGCCGTCGCGAGCTTTAACCAGCAAGGGTACACCGTCTTCTATTGCAGCGATGGTGACGGTCTCGGGTTTCGTCAGGTTGTCTCTGCTGGTTGTCAAAAGGCGGGCAATCGTTCGGGCAGAGGGGATGCGGGTCAACGATTCAGCATCGGCCTTTTCGGCCCGCTTCCGCACCGAGTAACCCATTCACTCACGACCCGACGCGAGCCACGAAAGCCCTGTCTTCTCAATCGCCGCCATAGCTCGGTGCCGTTCCGCTTGCCAGCAGCCCATTGCGCGTCGAGCCATTCGAGATAGGGCTCCAACGAACTTTCTCTTGACCGAAAGACATCGTTGCGGTGCCCTCTGAGGACCTGGCGGACTAAGCCGCGGCTATGACCGTGGGAAGCATGAGCCGCTGTGCAAAACGCGCCGCCGGGCGTCCTCCAAGCGGGCGTTGTTGCGCGGATCACCCGGCGACTGATATTGGGCTTTGGTTTTCAGTCTCCTGATCGGGGTTTTGATGATGCCGCATAAGTTCAATGCCGACCGACGGGACAAGATAGCCAAGCAGAAGTTTAAGGTGACGAATTGGGCGGCCTATAATGAAAGCCTGCGTCAACGTGGTGATTTGACCGTGTGGGTGAGTGATGAGGCCCTTGCTTTATGGACGGCGCCGAGGCGGAGATCGCGGGGCGGTCAGCCGAAATACTCGGATCTGGCGATCACATTGTGCTTGACCCTACGCGTCGTCTACGGGCTGGCGCTACGCCAGACCCAAGGTCTGATGCGCAGCGTTGCGGCGCTGATGGAGTTCGATATTGCCGTGCCTGACTTCTCCACCCTGTCGCGCCGGAGCAAAGGGCTGGCGTTGCCGTCGACAAAGTCCGGAGCCAGAGCGTCCGGTCCTGTTTATCTGGTGGTCGATAGCACGGGGTTAAAAGTCTTCGGTGAGGGCGAGTGGCTGGAAAACAAGCACACAATCAAGGTGAAACGTAAAAGATGGCGCAAGCTTCACATTGGTCTTGATCTTGCTAGTGGTGAGATTGTCTGCGCGGATCTAACCACGGATGATGTTGGCGATCCGACCGCTTTGCCAGGTCTTCTGGATCAGATTGATGGCCCAGTTGCCAAGTTTATCGCTGATGGCGCCTATGACGGAGCGCCGACCCGTGATCTTCTGGAGACACGCTTCGGCGAGATCGTGGAGATCATTATCCCGCCTCCCAAGACAGCAGTTGAAAGTCCGCAATCGGCGTTCAATCCAACGGTACGGGACCGCCATATCGCCGAAATCGAAAACAAGGGCCGGATGGCTTGGCAGAAATCCACCGGCTATAACCAGCGCAGCCGGGTGGAGACCCAGATGGGTAGATGGAAGACGGTCATTGGGCCAAAACTCAAAGCGAGGAACTTCGACAATCAGAAAACAGAAGCCAAGATCGGCGTCCACGTTCTCAACCGGATGACTGAACTTGGCCGTCCAGAATTCCGGCGTGTTGTATGAAAAATCCCAAGGGTGGGGTTATCTCGTACAGAATCTGATCCCTGCAACACGTCCGCCTTGATCCGACATTGGCGGGCTTGATTGATTTACACTTTGTGCCGGCGAAGGGGGCAGAGGAGCCCCCTGCCAAAAGTTTGCCGAATTGACACTCCCGGCGGGCGCCTGGCCGGCTTGATCCACTCCTGCCCAAAACTCGTCTTGATTGAAACTCCCGGTGGGCGCCTGGCCGCCTTGATCCACTCCTGCCCAAACGTCGCCTTGATCGAAACCTTCCATTGAAAACGGCGCAGCTTGATGAGAGCTGCCTTCTCCAGCCTGACGATTGTTCTTGGCACGCTCCACCTCCCGGTGTTCTTCAAGCTGACGCAATGCGGCAAGGACCTTATTGTTTTCCGGCAGCAACTCACCGGACCATCTTCGCAGCGATTTATCGTCAAGTGCACCCAGAGTCTGCCCATAGTGCCCGAGCGCTTCCGCCAACTGGCGGAGAAGAGAAGAACGGCTTCCGGCGTTCGAAGTCCCCGTTCCTTGGCGCCGAGCCGTATCCTCCGCCCTGCTAATCAACGCCTCATCTTCACGGGAGGCAATATACTTTTTGCGACGATCCATTGGCGCCTGAGAGCTGCTTTCCCCAGCGCCCCGATTCCTCGATTGGGGATACCTCAACATCATGCTAACCGCCTCTGGTGCGTTCGGGATTAGCTGTCGAGCAGCTTCACGCAAAGACCGATCATCAAGGTCGACGAGTCTCCTCCCGGTAGCTTCTAGCAGATGCGCCAACCTACGAATGAGCGAAATATAACGGTTGATGCTGCCTTCGGTTAGCCTCCCGCTAGCCCACGCCGCCGCCGCCGCCCCCTGGATCTCCTTCTCGTCGTCTTCATTGACAGGAATTCTTCCTGGTTGTGAACGGCCCCGGCCGGTCCACGGTCTTTCGTCTGCGGCTTGCTGTGGCTGCCCCGCTTGCTGCTGCTGCCCCGCTTGCTGCTGCTGGAGCAGGGCGTTGTTGCGCGGATCACCTAGTCACCTGAATCTGAAGTTCGGTTCATTGTCTTCTGGCAGAAGCGCTTGACCGACGCGAGGATTTGGTCGGCGGATTTGACCCACTTGTACGGGGACGTGTTGCAGGGATCAGATTCTGTACGAGATAACCCCACCCTTGGGATTTTTCATACAACACGCCGGAATTCTGGACGGCCAAGTTCAGTCATCCGGTTGAGAACGTGGACGCCGATCTTGGCTTCTGTTTTCTGATTGTCGAAGTTCCTCGCTTTGAGTTTTGGCCCAATGACCGTCTTCCATCTACCCATCTGGGTCTCCACCCGGCTGCGCTGGTTATAGCCGGTGGATTTCTGCCAAGCCATCCGGCCCTTGTTTTCGATTTCGGCGATATGGCGGTCCCGTACCGTTGGATTGAACGCCGATTGCGGACTTTCAACTGCTGTCTTGGGAGGCGGGATAATGATCTCCACGATCTCGCCGAAGCGTGTCTCCAGAAGATCACGGGTCGGCGCTCCGTCATAGGCGCCATCAGCGATAAACTTGGCAACTGGGCCATCAATCTGATCCAGAAGACCTGGCAAAGCGGTCGGATCGCCAACATCATCCGTGGTTAGATCCGCGCAGACAATCTCACCACTAGCAAGATCAAGACCAATGTGAAGCTTGCGCCATCTTTTACGTTTCACCTTGATTGTGTGCTTGTTTTCCAGCCACTCGCCCTCACCGAAGACTTTTAACCCCGTGCTATCGACCACCAGATAAACAGGACCGGACGCTCTGGCTCCGGACTTTGTCGACGGCAACGCCAGCCCTTTGCTCCGGCGCGACAGGGTGGAGAAGTCAGGCACGGCAATATCGAACTCCATCAGCGCCGCAACGCTGCGCATCAGACCTTGGGTCTGGCGTAGCGCCAGCCCGTAGACGACGCGTAGGGTCAAGCACAATGTGATCGCCAGATCCGAGTATTTCGGCTGACCGCCCCGCGATCTCCGCCTCGGCGCCGTCCATAAAGCAAGGGCCTCATCACTCACCCACACGGTCAAATCACCACGTTGACGCAGGCTTTCATTATAGGCCGCCCAATTCGTCACCTTAAACTTCTGCTTGGCTATCTTGTCCCGTCGGTCGGCATTGAACTTATGCGGCATCATCAAAACCCCGATCAGGAGACTGAAAACCAAAGCCCAATATCAGTCGCCGGGTGATCCGCGCAACAACGCCGATCAAGGCCTCGGGTCATCGCTATTCGGCCCGACATATAGTCAGCCACTTCCCGTCGAACTCGGTCAATACCTCCCTCCAAATTGGGTCGACGGCATCCGGGCGGACGTAACCATGTTGCGCCAAATGCACTGGAATAATGTACTCCCGAGCATTTCCCGGGAAATGACAACTTTCACTGTCGGAGGGCAGCGCTGCACGGCTATATACAATGGAGGAAGGGAGGAGCTTTACGACGTTCGCATCTACCGCCAGTAGACGCGCCCGTGCTTGAGCATGAAGGCACTTACCGGCGATGTCACGTTGTCGGCAACTTAACGGGTGGCGGATAATACGGTTGAGATGACCTCATCGACCATCAGCTACAAGAACCACCGATTTCCACCGCAGATTATCGCCCGTGCGGTCTGGCTGTATTTCCGGTTCCCGTTGAGCCTGCGGCTGGTCGAGGAAATGTTGCTGGAGCGCGGTATCGTCGTCTCTTACGAAACGATACGGCGATGGGGCCGCAAATTCGGGGCAGCCTACGCCAAGCAGTTGCCTAGAAAGAAGCCGTCGCGGAAGGATATCTGGCATCTGGGCTTGGCGCCTTCCGCCGCAAGCGGCGCGCATAATCCGGGCCGAACTTCCTCGCCCAACACCGGATCGTCTCATAGGAAACCACGATGCCGCGCTCCAGCAGCATTTCTTCGACCAGTCGCAGGCTCAGCGGAAATCTGGTGTAGAGCCAGACCGCATGGGCGATCAAAGTGGGCGGAAAGCGATGCCGTTTGTAGCTGACAGGATTCAGGTTCATGGCGCCGAGCTGGCACCGTAAAGTTAACCGACGGCTGATGAAGATGTGCGTACATGGGCCATGTCAGAAGTTGCTCGTGATCCGCTTTATCGTCGCCACCGCTATCCCGCTGAGATCATTGCGCACGCGGTATGGCTCTACCTTCGCTTTCCGCTCAGCCTGCGCATGGTTGAGGACATGCTGGCGTCCCGCGGCATCATCGTCACGCATCAGACCGTTCGAAGCTGGGCGGAGAAATTCGGACGGCATTTCGCCCGGGAGATCAAGCGACGGTCGGCCGGCTGCCTGGGCGACAAATGGCATCTCGACGAATGTGTGGTGGCCATCAATGGCAAGAAGCAGTGGCTCTGGCGTGCGGTCGATCAGGACGGCTTCGTCCTCGAAGTACTGGTGCAAAGCCGCCGAAATGGCAAGGCGGCAAAGCGTCTGATGCGTAAGTTGCTGAAGGCTCAAGGGCGGACACCACGGGTCATGATCACCGACAAGCTCCGGTCCTATGATGCCGCCAGGCGCGACCTCATGCCCGGTGTCGAACACCGGTCGCACAAAGGCCTCAATAATCGAGCGGAAAATTCGCACCAGCCGACCCGACGACGCGAAAGGACCATGAAACGCTTCAAGTCGGCACGCCAGCTCCAGCGGTTCGTTTCCATCCATGATCCGATTGCCAACCTGTTCCACTTTCCCCGCAATACGCTGTCATCGGCTCAACATCGAGACCTGCGTAACGCCGCCATGCAAATCTGGAACAAAATCGCGTGTGTCGCCGCAGCCTGACAGCCGTCCCGGCCAGCTATCGCTGCATCAATCCGCTGATAACTTTACAGTGCCATCTCAGCAAGCGAGACACCTTCATCACCTTGCTTCAGAATGAACGCCTTCTGCGCGTCCGAAAATTGCGATGCCTTCATCGTCTTCCGTTCCTTTCCCAGCCAGGAAAATGCACCGGAAAACTCTAACCAAAACTGGTCCAGTTTGAAGGGTTCAGATCACAGGTGAGGCGGACCATTTCGACGGTAGCGCCCTTGCGGAGCTGAACGACCCGGGCGGTCTGGCGAGGATTGGTTGTGGGCTTGGTCATATCTCTTCCTTTCGAGCCGAAGCGGTTCCGGCCCCGATCATCGGGAAACTCAATCTGCCTGCTCATCTTCAACCCGGATCTACGCCTAACATACTGGTTGCAAAACCCGGTGAAAAGTTTTGCGACAGAACCTCGGCATTGAACTTGTGCGGCATCGTCGAAATCCGGATCAGGAGACTGAAAACTTGAGACTGAAAACCACCGCTCAATATCAGTCGACGGGTGATCCGCGCAACAACGCCGGTTACCATCGCGCGGGAAGATGGTGCCAAAGATTGAAGAAGCTCATAGCCGCTATCTTCAAAAAAACGCGCATCTGAAATTCCGTAAACGGTCCAACCGTGGAAAGCCCTGTGTTCCCGTGGATCGCGGGACCTTTCGAGGCGACGATGTCTACTGCTCAACGAGCCGATAGTGCCGCTGTGACGAGATCTGTCAGCTGCGATTCGCGCGGAGCCCCCCACCAGTCGCATACAGACATGTATGACATGTCGCTGGTGCTGTCGCCGAGGCCGAAGACCGGGCGATCGGGTTCGTCAGCACGAAATCTGTCAAGCAGGAAGTTTGTCGCGAGACGCTTTGAGATGACTGGTGGAATGAGCGCCAGGTTGTTGCCGTTGTGGTGGCGGATCCAGCCTTCCCTGTCGACGACAGGCACGATTTCCTGGAGACGCGATCCGTCGCCGCTGTCGTTCTCCTTGAAAACAAGGTAGGTCGCCACGCCATCCTCGAGCACGGGCCAGCAGCGCATGGAAACTCCGAGGTCGGCGCTTTTTGCTCTGGCCGCGTCGAGAAGCTCCGAAAAATAGTCCGCAAAGGGAAGAAGCTGCGCCTCGACCATGTCGCGCCATTCGGCGTCGGGCTTGCCGTCGGGATCGAGGATGACCGCACCGTTAGCGACGATAGCATAGCTGGAGAAGGGTATCTGCACATTGGCGTAGGAGTCCGTCCCGCGTGCAGTCACCGGGATGACTTGTGTCGTGCGTAGCAACCAGTCCACCAGCGCCTTTTGCGTCGGCGTCATATACGAGTGCTTGCTAGCAGGAGCGTCGGGGTCGAGGACGCGCGCGCCCAGAGTAAGTTGTCCGTCGGTGAAGCCGGGAAGCTTGCGACGCGAACGGAACAGCGTGTCGTCGAGGTCGACGAGGAAGATCGGGGCCATGCAAACTCCATTGCCTTTTCTTGGCGGGCAAATATCGGATATTAGTCATTGGTCAATGTCTAATTTTTGTTAACAAATTGGAGCACTGTTGCATGGCGTTGGTGCACGGATGTGGATCTTTGAAACGGCTGACTATGGGGTGGCTGCCTTGCGGCGGACGGCTTTCGGGCGTGCGCAAGCAAGCATGCGGTTGAGGACGGCGCAGCCGATGGCGACTTCGGTCTGCTGACCAGGCAGCGACCTGGCCCGCAGACGCCGCCCGATGATGGACTTGTATCGCCCGATTGCCGTCTCAACCAGCGAGCGTTTGCCGTAGCCGGTAGAGACCTGCCATTTCATCCGGCCGTCACTGTTGATTGCGGCGATATGCCGGTTCCGTTGGCCGGGAGGTCTATCGTCGCTTGGCTCGACCGCGTTGGCGCGAGGCGGAATGACGACAGCCGCCGCCGCGCTATGATCGATGACTGCGTCCTATGTAGGTTTTCCATCATAGGCACCGTCGGCTGTGAACTGTACGATCGGACCGCCAATCTGGTCGAGGAGTGGCGCAACTTGAGAGACATCGCCAGCATCCTGATCCGTCAGGGTATGGGCAACGATCTCGCCGCTATCGGCATCCAGTGCCAGATGCAGCTTTCGCCAACCTCGGCGGGATCTGGCGCCATGCTTCTCCTCCAGCCACTGGCCCGCGCCGTAAACCTGTCGGCCGGTGCTGTCCACCAGAACATGCAACGGTCCGGCAGGTGGAACCTGATTTTCGGGCCGCTTCCCGGCAGATCGCCATGCGCGCGCCCGACGGCTCAGCGTGGTGTGATCGGGGACGGCAAGCGCTAAGCCCATCAATTGCAGCACCGATTCCAACAAGCCTTCTGCCTGGCGATGCCGCAAGCCAAACACCAGGCCCAGCGTCAAGGTGGTCTCGATTGCCAGATCTGAATAACGGTGCTGGCCGCCGCGGGTCTTGCGTCTTGGAGCATACCATTTGGACAGGGCTTCCGGTGTCAGCCACAAGGTCAGGCTGCCACGCCGACGAAGTCCTGCTTCATACTCCGGCCAGTTCGTCACCCTGAACTTCGTCTTCTCAATGTGATGACGACGGCTGGCATTGTGTTTGAAAGGCATGACTAAACGACAAGAGCTGTTGCGGTTCCCTCCTGCCTAACTCAGAACGCTAAACGGTCCGTGCACCAACGCCGGACGCCATCACAAGAGAGCGGGATTGGTTGCTTTCGTTGTCGCAGAGGCTAGGCACATGACGATCGGCGACCGGGCGGAAGCTTTTTTCCGCGGGCCAAGAGACCCAAACGCGGCAACACGCCACATCGGGAAATATTCCTTTTAACCGTTAATTTTCAACATGATAACGAAAGTAGCGTGAGACTAATTATGGAATTAGAGTAGGGAGTCCATTTATAAATCAGTGGTTTAGCCACTAGACGCCGACGCTTGGAATACCGAAAGCTGTAACTATCGCGTGTTTGGCATACGTAATAGTGACAATAATCTTGAAATCTGAGAGAAGGTGATGTAGCTTCCGCGTATCTGAAATGCACGAAAGTTACATCTATGCCCCTTCATCTCGTCGGCGAAAACATCGATAAAACCCGCGCCCATCGGCAGGCGGAGGCAGGCAAGCTCATCCAGTTAATGCGCGGCATCTATGTAAATGCTGACGACGATATAGACCAGACACTGCTGACCCACGCGGTACGCATCGCCAAATATCTCTATCCGAACGCCTACTTGTCGGCCGCCAGCGCTGTACTCCTCGGTCCGATGCGCGATGGCCGCCTGTTCCTGACCGGCCGCCGCGTGCAGCGACAGCGCATCAGGGCGCTCGAAATCATCCAGAACAAAGCGCCGGACCACCCGTCCGTCGCGCAAGCCACAGTTGGCGACGATATGGGCGAATTCCGCGTCGATGTGTCCTCGCTGCGGCAGCGTTTTCTTGAAGCCTTCCGCATTCGCAGCGAACATGCCGCATCCTTCGACGAAGCGATGAGAGAGGCAATAGCCGCCCGCCTGATCGAAGAATATGGCAGCCCGGACAATGCCGCCGATGCGGTGTTCAAGCTCGCCCGTGACAATGACTGGCTTGATGAAGGCAGCCAGGCCGAGCGCTTCCTGAAACGCAAACCCGGCGCCGTCGCCGCCGTCGCCAATCAGGCCGCTCTGGATCTGGTTGTCGCGTGGCACGGCGCGCCGATCGGCAACCTGGTGCATGACGGCTTTGAATGGCGATGGCATGGGTCCGATCCGAAAGGCCCGCCGCTCGTCCGTCCGACCACGCCTGGCAAACTGCCGCCTTTCATTGAATCGCTGCTGCCGGAGGGCTGGCTTGGCAAAGTGCTCAACAATCCTGACGAACGGGCAGAGCTGCGCACGGGCAAGCGCTATATGTCGAATATCACGATCGTGGAACGGGCGAATGAGCTGGATACCCTGCCGGCCGATATTCTGCTGACGAGGTTGAGCCATTATACGGCGGATCGTATGTTCACGGGAACCTATGCCGGTCCCGGCCGCGGCAGCATCCAGGATACATTCGAACAGAATCTGGCGCGGATCTTTGCGACCGGCGCGACGCCGCGCCTGTCGGGCGTCCAGATCAAGGCGCCGATGTTCCTTGATGCGGGCGGCACCCTGATGCCGAGCACGGACAAGCCGTTCACGCATATTCTGAAGCCTGCCGGCACGTCGGGATTCGAGGCGCTACCCGCGATCGAATGGCAATCCATGGAGCTGGGCCGCGCGGCCGGATTCACGGTTCCGGCGATTGCGCTTGTTGTCATGCCGGATAGCATGCCGGCGGCCCTTGCGGTCGAGCGGTTCGATATCCGCACCAGTCATGACGACATGCGACGGCTGGCGCTTGAGGATATGGCGTCCCTTCTCGGCGTGCGGGCCGAAGATAAATACACAGGCACCATGGAGCGGATCGCGGGCGCTCTGCGTCCACTTTCGACCGACGCCGACGCGGATCTGCTGCTGCTCTTGAAGCGGGCGCTGTTCGCCTGGCTGATCGCCGATGGCGACATGCACCTGAAGAACATGGCGGTGCTGAAAATCGCAGAACCCGGCAGCAGACATTTCAACTCAGTGCGTATGGCGCCGCTCTACGATGCGGTGACAACACGGGTGTTTCCGAACATGCAGCACGATCACCTGGCGCTCAAAATCACCGGCAAGGACGAACGGCTGAAGAGAGCGGATTTCAAGCGTTTCGCGGCGACGGTGGGCATTTCGGTGACGGCGGCGGATACGGCCATGGATGAACTGGTCGCAGCACTTGCGCGCGGCCTGGACGATCTCGCCCTGCCGCCGCCGCTGACCGATGGTTCCGCAGCTGCCGATCGGGCGGCCCAGATGCGTGCGATTGTCCGCGAGCGGCTGGAAACTTTTGCATAGCCTCGATCTATTGCGACTCGGCTATAATTTGCATTGTACCTTGCCATGGCGACCTATGAACAAACGAGACGAATTCTCACCGAAGACCAAAATGGCCGTCGCGCTGCGGGCCAGTCATCGCTGCTCGTTTCTCGGTTGCCCCCAGATCACGGCGGGTCCGAGCGACGAGTCTCCGGATGCTGTAGCCATGGTCCGTCAGGCCGCGCACATACACGGGGCGGCACCAGGACCAGGTAGCAGACGCTACCTCATCTTCGATGACACCCGAGGAGCGCATAGATATTGCGAATGCCATCTGAGGCACTCATGCAACGCTGATTGATCGGGACGGTGTGACGTTCACGGCGGATGACCTCAGGGAAATGAAGCGCACGCACGAAGCACGGTGCGCCGAACTGCAGCGAAAGGCCTTCCTGGCCGGCGTTGTTGCGCGGATCACCCGGCGACTGATATTGGGCTTTGGTTTTCAGTCTCCTGATCGGGGTTTTGATGATGTCGCATAAGTTCAATGCCGACCGACGGGACAAGATAGCCAAGCAGAAGTTTAAGGTGACGAATTGGGCGGCATATAATGAAAGCCTACGTCAACGTGGTGATTTGACCATCTGGGTGAAGGATGAGGCCCTGTCTTTATGGACGGCGCCGAGGCGGAGATCGCGGGGCGGTCAGCCGAAATACTCGGATCTGGCGATCACATTGTGCTTGACCCTACGCGTCGTCTACGGGCTGGCGCTACGCCAGACCCAAGGCTTGATGCGCAGTGTCGCGGCGCTGATGGGGTTCGATATTGCCGTGCCTGACTTCTCCACCCTGTCTCGCCGGAGCAAAGGGCTGGCGTTGCCGTCGACAAAGTCCGGAGCCAGAGCGTCCGGTCCTGTTTATCTGGTGGTCGATAGCACGGGGTTAAAAGTCTTCGGTGAGGGCGAGTGGCTGGAAAACAAGCACACAATCAAGGTGAAACGTAAAAGATGGCGCAAGCTTCACATTGGTCTTGATCTTGCTAGCGGTGAGATTGTCTGCGCGGATCTAACCACGGATGATGTTGGCGATCCGACCGCTTTGCCAGGTCTTCTGGATCAGATTGATGGCCCAGTTGCCAAGTTTATCGCTGATGGCGCCTATGACGGAGCGCCGACCGGCGTTGTTGCGCGGATCACCCGGCGACTGATATTGGGCTTTGGTTTTCAGTCTCCTGATCGGGGTTTTGATGATGCCGCATAAGTTCAATGCCGACCGACGGGACAAGATAGCCAAGCAGAAGTTTAAGGTGACGAATTGGGCGGCCTATAATGAAAGCCTGCGTCAACGTGGTGATTTGACCGTGTGGGTGAGTGATGAGGCCCTTGCTTTATGGACGGCGCCGAGGCGGAGATCGCGGGGCGGTCAGCCGAAATACTCGGATCTGGCGATCACATTGTGCTTGACCCTACGCGTCGTCTACGGGCTGGCGCTACGCCAGACCCAAGGTCTGATGCGCAGCGTTGCGGCGCTGATGGAGTTCGATATTGCCGTGCCTGACTTCTCCACCCTGTCGCGCCGGAGCAAAGGGCTGGCGTTGCCGTCGACAAAGTCCGGAGCCAGAGCGTCCGGTCCTGTTTATCTGGTGGTCGATAGCACGGGGTTAAAAGTCTTCGGTGAGGGCGAGTGGCTGGAAAACAAGCACACAATCAAGGTGAAACGTAAAAGATGGCGCAAGCTTCACATTGGTCTTGATCTTGCTAGTGGTGAGATTGTCTGCGCGGATCTAACCACGGATGATGTTGGCGATCCGACCGCTTTGCCAGGTCTTCTGGATCAGATTGATGGCCCAGTTGCCAAGTTTATCGCTGATGGCGCCTATGACGGAGCGCCGACCCGTGATCTTCTGGAGACACGCTTCGGCGAGATCGTGGAGATCATTATCCCGCCTCCCAAGACAGCAGTTGAAAGTCCGCAATCGGCGTTCAATCCAACGGTACGGGACCGCCATATCGCCGAAATCGAAAACAAGGGCCGGATGGCTTGGCAGAAATCCACCGGCTATAACCAGCGCAGCCGGGTGGAGACCCAGATGGGTAGATGGAAGACGGTCATTGGGCCAAAACTCAAAGCGAGGAACTTCGACAATCAGAAAACAGAAGCCAAGATCGGCGTCCACGTTCTCAACCGGATGACTGAACTTGGCCGTCCAGAATTCCGGCGTGTTGTATGAAAAATCCCAAGGGTGGGGTTATCTCGTACAGAATCTGATCCCTGCAACACGTCCGTCCAAAGCAGGGTATCGCTTCTTCTTGCCGATGGGCGGCAGCACCCGGATCCGTTTGAATCGGATGTCCAGGTGGACTTTGGTGACCTCATCGGTGTCGGCGCGAACTTCGATGAGATGCCGGCCGACAGTTTCAACATCGCGCATTTCAGCCGATATCGTGTGATCCCCGTTGCCAGCCAGCCGGTCGACGACGGTGCGCACGACGAAGTGCGTGCCAAGCTCCTTGGTCAGGCAGTAGAGTTCGTAGATATCACTTTCGCGATCGCCTACATGAATGCATCGGTCTGGCTGACCGAGAAGCGCGACGGATTGGCACAGATTTTCAAGCCAACGGATGCTTTCCTTGGTTTCGATCGGAACACGTGTCGGATTGATCTTGCGTTTGAGCTGAGCCGTGCCCTTGAACTTGTCGCGGCTCCAGAACTTGACGGCTGCCAACCCTAAGGGTAGCCCATCCAAGGTCACCGCAAGGCTCGAATGCATCAATATCCCGCAGACCGTATGGTGGCGCAGCCGCTCCTGTTTGTCACGGCCACTGTTGACGCTCTTCGTAAAGCCAACGGCATGCGGATTGCGGCGCTGATAGGTAAACTCGGTCGTGTCCTGCAGCACCAAGATCGGACCATTGGAAGCATCGTAGCGTTGAGCGGTCGCGGCGAAATGGCCGTTAAGGATATCGCCTTCCTCAACATTCGGGTTGGAGAAAAACCGATAAGCGGCTTTTGTGTTGGCCCAGTCCTGGCAGGCGAAAGGAATGGAGCCGCCCATATGCTCTCCAAGCTGTCGTAAAAGTTCTGTGCAGCGTCGGCCAAGGCGAGCATCCTTGAAAGACCCCGCGTCTATTTCCTGCTTGCTCCAATGGCCGTCATTATCAGCCATCACATCGTCTCGAACCGACATAAAGCACCACCTTAAGAGAATCAGGTGCTCGACACAGAATCACAAGTGATTCTTTCGATTCAAGATTTCAGCGAAAGCTTTTCGTAAACGAGTCAGCTACTTATGGGTAATTGCAAGTGCGTAAATGGCGCCTGCGGACTCATATTCATTCGAATATGGGTAAACGGATTGTTCGAAAGCGCCAGTCCGGCGCTTCACTCTTGAAAAGGCGGATGCCTCCGTCGTTCTTGACGGGAAAGCCCTCGCTCAGGCTGGCGAAGCGCGCCCGGAACTCCGAAACAAGAAATTGATGTCTTCTGAAAGCAACCGCAAAGACAATCTTGGCGCGCTTTGCGGATATAAGTTTCGCTTTTTGGATTAAAAGTATCTTATTGCTGTAATCTTCAAGCAGGAATCCATTTTTTTATACAGATAGAATGAGAAGATTCCTCATAAGTACTGCGTGATTTTCCGTGTGTTTCAGTTATCTGTTATAATTAGTGAATTGACACCATGATTTTGGCGAAATATTACCTGGATCAGCATTGATCAGCTCTTCCAGACGGAGAATGTGCATGGCGATTGAAGCGGTAACACCAAATCCGGCCACGGTTCCAACCGCACCTGCGGATGCGCCCAGCTCCACGTCGTCAAACACCAGCGCCAGCGACGCGACGAAGAAGGTTGATCCCAATAGCGAGAAAGAGGTCCTGAATGCTGCGGTCGAAGCGTTCTTGCCGAGCATGGTTTCCAACACGCTGATGCTCAACAACACGCTTTTCAACTTTGCGAAGGACGCCATCGACGAGGGCGATCAGGAATAGTCCTCGGGCCTCGCTTTCACTGACCAAGCGGATTGTGTCGCGTACAAGGAATTTCCGATGAGTGGTGATGCCCTTCCCAGAGGTGCCTTTGTTCCTCCTACCGATGTGGTCGGGTCCGGAGCGCCCTTGCAGACGGTGGAGACCGTTTCCCTCCGGATCGGTACGGATCGGGAGAGCCTTCAAGTCGAGCAGCCGGTCTCGCCTGGTATACAGTTGCGCAAGATCATGCCGGGCAGCGAGGCCGCCCCGGCATTCGATCCCGCGCCGATCGAGACGAAGACTTCGAGTTTCCTCGATCGCATTACCTCTTTCATCATGCCGAAGGGTACAGCGCCCGAAACGCCATTGGTGCGGTTTGTCGAGAAACCGGGCCAGACCAGTGACCACCCGGCGAAGACGGAGAAGCTGGAGAGCGCCATCGACAGGCTGGAAAAGTCTCAGCAATTCGCTACTGGTACGACGCTCATCTCCTCTCTCACGCAATCTGTCATGTCGTCGTCCAAGCGGCTGACGCAAGGCCAATGAGTGATTTGACCGTGGTGATGCCCTTTTCGCTTTCATCGTTATTGCTGCGTCGCGCGGCGGGAATCCTCTCCGTTCTCGTCTGTGCTGCCTTCCTGTCGGCCTGCAGTGAGGATGTCCTGAGCGGCCTTGATCAGCGGGACGCGCGCGATGCGCAAGTGCTCCTGGAGCGTGACGGCATCCGCGCCACGGTAACGGGCGAGAAGGGTGACGTCTTCAAGATCGCCGTTGATGAAACCGATCACGCTCGGGCAATCGAGCTGCTCTCCGACGCCGGTTTGCCGCGCCTGCCGCATCGCACGATGGCGGACCTGTTTCCCGGGGACGGATTTCTGGTCACGCCGCTCGAGCAGAAGGCCAGGATGACCTATGCGGTCGAGCAGCAGCTTGGCGAGACGCTATCGGCATTGGATGGTGTCGCCGCCGCCCGCGTGCATATCGTGCTTCCGGAAGACAATGGGCGGGGTCTCATCAAGGAAAAGGCGCGTGCCTCGGCGCTGCTACAATATCGTCCGGGTGCCAATCTGGTTGATATCGAGATGAAGAGCCGGTCCTTGCTGCTCAACAGCGTTCCGGGTCTCGCCTACGAAGATGTATCGGTGGTGGTCAGCCCCTGGTCGGAGATCGGCTCTCTCGCTGGAGCCGCGCCCGCCGGCGCAGCCGAACCCAAGCAACTGCCCGCCGCGCAGGTCGCGATCGCAACTGCAACGCACGGGCTGGCCTCCTTTCTGGATTATCGCACTCTTTCGATCGCAGGCTCAGCCTTGCTGGCGATTGCCGCCAGTCTCATTCTTCTCCTCCCGCGACGGAAGGAAAGCTGATGACGCGGGCGGGCAGCCATGGCGAACAGGCAGCGCTTGAGGATGTGGCGGTTCGCCGGGCCGCACTCGCCGGAGCTGGCTGTGGAGCAGGGTGGTTGAGCGAAATCGATGCCGACCTTCTGCGCCATCTGGATGCGACACCGCGGCTGCAGTCACGCCTATTTCATGCACGCGCCGAGACCGGTGGCGATCCCGCCTGTCTGCCGGTCGAAGCCGGTCATCTACTGACGCTTTCGCCGCGAATGCAGCGAGAGGCAGCGTTGTCAGTAGGCCTGACCTATCACCTCGCCGCCGCCGGTCCTGTGCTGAGCAAGGACAAAGTGGCGGCGCTGACCGCCATCTTCGGGGAGGATGCTCTGGTATTCGCCTGCGGCCACGCTCATCTGTCCCCGTCGGCACCCACCTTGCCCGGTTTCGAGGACGAGGAGGTCCGGCGGCTTGCCGAAGCGGATGGCTGGGCCATTCTCGGTTTCTGGCTCGCCGACAACGGGTTGGCGCCGATCTGGCTTAGTGAATGGGAAAGCCGGCGGGACGGTGGCTCGATATCGCTGATCCGCTCCGCCGCACTTGCCATCGGCAAGGCCGTTGCGATTGCTCAATGGGAGAGCCGGCGGTGACATCAGCCCCCTTTAGTCAACGGCGGATCATACCAGCGGCCGAGTTCGGGCAGATCAGCGATGCCGCCGATCTCGTCGCTGCCGCCCTTCAGTCCGCGGCGGACATGCATGTAAAGGCGGAAGACGAGCGGCAGGAAGCGCGGCGATCCGGCTATCAGGACGGATTTGCAGACGGTTTGCGCAAGGCTTCCGAGGCTCTTACCGAAGCTACCGGCAAGGCCGAGAGGGAGCTGGGTGACCTGAACCACTGGATTGGCCAGGTCGTGCTGAAGGCTGTAGCGCAGATCGTCGGCTCCATGGATATGGATGATCGCATTCGCCGGATCATCACCCGGGCGATTGCCGACACGGCCGCGACGCAGACGGTCAGTCTTTACGTGCCGCCGGAAGACGAAGGGTTGGTGCGCCGTGCCGCCGAAGGGCTGAACCATTCGTTCGATATCCTCGTCGACCCCCTGTTGTCCGGACAGGAGATGGTGATGGAGACATCGACAAGCCGTGCCCATATTGGCATGCGCGAACAGATCGCCGCGCTCGTGGAGGCCGCGGGCCGTGGTTGAAGCGCTGGCGAGACTGGAAAAGGCGATCGACCAGACGCGGACGCGACGCGCGAGTGGCCGGGTCACAGGCGTCTCCGGTCTGCTGGTGCGCGCGAATGTTCCAGCCGTGCGTATCGGCGAACTCTGCGAGCTCCGCGAGCCGGGAACGGATGAAGTCCGCTTTGCCGATGTCGTCGGTATTGAGGGGGAAACGGCGCTGTTGTCGCTGCATGGGACGACACGCGGCATATCGGTCCGCACCGAAGTCATCCCGACAGGGCGCGAACCGGTGATCGTGGTCGGAGACTTCCTGCTCGGTGCCGTCATCGACGCCCATGGCAATATCATCCGCAAGGCCGAGGGCGTGGCGGGCCGGGCGGATAAAACCAACCAACCACTCTACGCGCCACCGCCAGCGCCTCTCACGCGCCGCCCGGTCGCTCGGCATCTGCCCGTCGGGATCCCGGCCATAGATGGGCTTCTGACCTGCGGCGAGGGCCAGCGGATCGGCATTTTCGGCCCGCCGGGCGCCGGAAAATCGACGCTGGTTTCCGACATCGTCAAGAATGTGGACGCCGATGTCGTCGTCTGTGCGCTGGTCGGCGAGCGTGGCCGCGAAATCGGGGAGTTCGTCGAGCTCGTCATGCCTGCCGGGGCGCGATCAAACGCCGTGCTGGTCACGGCGACGTCCGAGCGACCGGCGCTTGAACGCTTCAAAGCCGTGCTGACCGCCACGGCGATTGCCGAGCATTTTCGGGACCGGGGCAAGCGCGTCGTCCTCGTGGTCGATAGTGTCACACGCCTGGCGCGGGCACTGCGTGAGATTGGACTGGCGGCGGGCGAGCCACCGGTGCGGCGCGGTTTTCCACCCTCGGTCTTTGCGCTCCTGCCGCAGATCTTCGAGCGCGCCGGCAATAGCACCGAGGGTACGATGACGGCTTTCTACACGGTTCTCGTCGAGGGCGAGGAGAGGACGGATCCTATCGCCGAGGAAACCCGTGCCCTTCTCGACGGCCATATCGTTCTTTCCGACAGGATCGCCCAGGCGGGGCAATTTCCGGCAATCGACATATTGGCAAGCAGAAGCCGGACGATGAATGCCGTGGTGACGGAAACACATCGGCGGGCGTCCGACCGGTTGCGCTCGATGCTGGCGCTCTACAAGGAGGTCGAGCTTCTCATTCGTGTCGGCGAATATCAGGAGGGGCGCGATGCGGTGATCGATGAAGCTGTACGCAAGCGAGCTCAGATCGGGAATTTTCTTTTCGGCGGGCACGCGAAAGCGCTGTCCTTCGAAGAAACCGTCGCCAGGCTGCTGGAACTGGCCCGATGAACGCAGCTTTTGATCACCTCTCGCCAATGGGCCTGCATTCTGGACATGGAATCCCGCAGGCGCTCGAAGCCTGGCGGATCCCCTTCGGCGGCGGCATGTTGGCGATCCGGCCGCTTGCTCCTGATATCGCGACGGACAGGATGGAGAATCCGGCGCGTCTCGGTCTGACCATGGCCGGAGAGCCGGTCGAACTCCTGGCGCCTGGCGCCACCCTCAAATTGATCGTCGACCGGCTGGAGCCGCTGGCGCAATGGGACCGTCTTTCGCCGCCGGCCTGCGCAGCGGTGCTGGAATATCTGCTGTCGGATGTTCTGGAGAGGGTCGAAACACAGATCGGCGGGCAGATTGCCTTGACGGACGTCGGCCCAGCGGCACCCCGCGAACTGCCTGGCAATTTCGGTTTTGAACTCACATGGCAAGGGCTTTCCTTGCCGCTATACGGTCATTTTCCCGAGCCGATGCTGATGGGTCTGAGGCGATGGGCCAATCGCCTTCCGCGCCGCCAGCTTGCCGCGCTGACCGCTGAGATTGCCATCCGGCGCGGCTATGCGGTTCTTTCCGCGAGCGAGCTCAAGCAGCTTTCGGTCGGCGACGGGATCCTGATCGACCCTATGGCGGACGAGAACGCAATAGCCGTCACCGGCGAGCATTTTCTGGCGGCCTGCACGCTGTCGAACGAGGGCGCGACGCTTTCCGGACCGTTGCTGACACGGCCAAATGGACCAATGAGGCATTTCATGAGCAATGAAACAATCGACCAGGATTTGCGGGAGGCGCCGACAATCGCGTCTATCGGCGATATTCCCGTCAAGCTTGTCTTCGATATAGCCCGGATCGAGCTGCCGCTATCGGAACTGGAGAGCATTGCCGAAGGCCATGTCTTCCCGCTCGACCGCCCGAAACAGGATGCTGTCGAGATCGTCGCCCAGGGACGGATCATCGGCCGGGGCGAGATCGTCACACTCGACGGCCTCACGGCCGTCCGTGTAACCGCGTTGCACGCCTGATGGAAAGTGCCTTTCCCTTGACCCAGGGGCTGGCGGCGATGGCCGCCATCTCGATCTTGCCCGTCATCGCGGTCGTGGCCACCTCCTTTACCAAGATCGCCGTCGTGCTTCTGATCGTCCGCAATGCTATAGGCATCCAGCAGACGCCGCCGAACCTGCTGGTCTTCGCCATCGCGATCGTGCTGTCGGCCTTTGTGATGAACCCCATCCTTCAGCAGTGCTGGCAGGTCCTTCTGCGCGCCGATGTCCACTTTGACACGATCAATGGCCTGGCGGCCGGTCTTTCGGAGGTCGGCGCGCCGTTGAAGGCCTTCATGATGAAATTCTCCGATGAGGAGGTTCGTCAGTTTTTCGTCAACTCGTCGCAACGCATCTGGGGCGATACCGCAACCCTGCCTGCCAGCCCCGACGATATCACCGTCTTGACGCCGAGCTTTCTCGTCTCTGAGCTGACCCGCGCTTTCGAAATCGGCTTTTTGCTGTATCTGCCCTTCCTGATGATCGATTTTGCGGTCTCGGCCATTCTCGTGGCCTTGGGCATGCAGATGATGTCGCCGACCGTCGTTTCCACACCTTTCAAGCTGCTTCTCTTCGTCGGCGTCGACGGCTGGCGCCGGCTGCTCGAAGGGCTCGTGCTTTCCTATGCGAGCTGAGTGATGGGACAGGAGCAGATCTCGGCCGAAATCGGCGCATCAATCCTCGCGACATTCGCGCTCGCCGGCCCAGTGCTCGGCCTTGCGGCGATCCTTGGGCTGGTGATCGCCATATTCCAGGCAGCAACG